>QHRO01000240.1 GCA_003220155.1 Verrucomicrobiota bacterium | reverse complement strand
TCGACCGGCCCTGGGCAGAGCGCGGTCACAGTAATATCGCAACCACGTGTTTCGGCCCGGATCGCCTCGGAAAAACTGGTAACGTAGGCCTTCGTGGCCGCGTAAGCCGCAATGCCCGGTAGCGGGAGGAATCCAGCAGAGGAACTCACGTTCAAAATTGCGCCTCGTTTTTGCGCGATCATCCGCGGCAGTAACGCGCGAGTCAGCGCGGTTAACGCCAGCACGTTCACCAGCACCTGCTCATTGACATGAATCGGGTCGGCTGTGGCAAAGGAACCGTGATCGCCGACGCCGGCATTGTTGATCAGGAAATCGATTGGCTCGTTCGTGAACAAGGCAGCGAGTTGCATCGTCTGCTCGAGATTTGAAAGATCGGTCGGGCGGATCTCGACACGTAACGCCGGATTCCTGGCGACTAATTCGGTACGCAACTGTTCGAGTCGATCGCGCCTTCTGGCGACAAGAAGGAGAAGTTTCGCACGCGTAGCCAGTTGCCGCGCCAATTCCCGACCGATCCCGGCCGACGCGCCGGTGACCACGGCAGAGCAATTATCGAGATTCATAGTCATTCCGAGCGAAAGTCGAGGAATCCCGTTGCGCAACCTCAAAGCTGCCGCGACGGGGTCCGTCGGTGCGAGCCGGACTGGCGGTTTTGGTCGGGATAACGCGAACTTCTTGGGCGCTCAAGTGTCGCCATTTCCCGCGCGGAAGATCATGCAGTCTTAGATTGCCCATTCGAACTCGCGTCAATTTTTTCGCGTGAAATCCGAAACACTCGAGCATGCGCCGGATCTGGCGATTGATTCCTTGTTCAAGCACAATGCGCAGTCGCGTTGGCGAAATTTGCTGCACGCGTTTAGCACGAGCGCGCTTCCGATCGAGAACAACTCCGCGCAAAAGTTTCTGCGCCAAATCCGAGGTGGCGGCGCGATTGAGCACCACTTCGTATTCCTTTTCGACCTTGAACCTGGGATGCGTTAATCGCTGCGCGAATTCACCATCATTCGTCAGCAACAATAAGCCTTCGCTCTGAGCGTCGAGCCGGCCGACGTTGGCGAGCGAAGAAAATTTCAGCGGAAGCAGATCGTAAATCGTATCGGTTACGTGTGGATCGCGTCGCGTGCAGACGAATCCAGCCGGTTTGTTGAGCAAAATGTATATGGGCGCGGGTTGATGAACGAGTTTGCCATCGATCTTGACGTGATCGTTTATCGTTGGCCGGAAATGAAAATCCCGGCACGGTTTTCCATTCACGGTGACGCGACCGCCAGCGATCAGTTCGTCCGCGCCGCGACGCGAAGCCACGCCGGCGGCAGCGAGAAAGCGATTGAGGCGCAAGGAAGGTTAAAAAAGTTACAAGGTTAAAAAGTTACAACGGGACCGGCGCCCTCCGTTGTAACGTTGTAACTCTTTTAACTAATCACCTCCGCAATCACACATCAGGCTTCGTCTTGGGTAGCCCGATCACCTTGCTTGTTTCCTTCCATTGCCCGCGTTTCTTGAGCAGATCGACGCGCTCGAAGCGTTTCAAGACGTTGCGCTTGGCTGCGATGGTGCTGGCTCCCTTAAGACTGCGATGCTGCGACATGGATTGTGAAGGTGAAAAGGTAAAACGTTAAATAGCTAAATCGTGAATCGTGAAAACAGGTTCGCACGGTAGCGTGTTCCGCCTCTTTTTCAAACAACCCTACAATTGATTCGAGAGAATGATGTAGGTGCCGAAACTCGCGACCTGATGATAAACGTGGAAGTGCTGCACCAGTAGTCCACGCCAATAAACCACCCGCTTTTCTTCGATGATGAGAAACACCGGGCGGGGCGCGCGCCATTGCTCGAGCGCGGCCTTTTCTTCGAGAAAGAGGCTGCGCTGTTCGGGAGTAAGCGGTATTCGCGGATCGGGCTCTTGGTTAACCATGACGAACTTGCGTTCGAGATAAAACCCGAGGCTGCTGGCGATGTCAGGGGGGCCTTCAAAGAGCACCTGACCGTTCGTGCCCAATCGGCTGTTTAAGAAGCGGGCTGCATCCGCCAGGGAAAAAAATGGGGCAATTCGCGCCACGCCGCTGATCATGCAAAGACCGACCGCAATCATTCCGAAGGCGAGACCAACCGTTGCGATTTTTTCGCGTCGGCGGCAAAGCAAATAAACCGTGGTGATTGCACCGGTCAGGAGCCCGATTGCGGCGATGGACGCCGTCCACCGAAGATCCGTTTCGCCCCACTCGCTCTCGTTTTTGGGAAGACGACGCGGAAGCGCGACGGCGATGAAACCGATCGCGATTCCGGCGAGCGCAACAGCAGCGGCGCCGAGATTGCGCATAGAATTTGGCGCGCGCTCGAAAATCATCGCGGCCCAGAGCGCGAATGCGCTGAACATGCTCAGCGCGTAGTAATCCTGTCGCTGCCCGATAGCCAAAACCGGTCCCAAAACCACGATGGCCCAGGCCATCGGAAGAGCATCCTGGAAACTAATCTCGCGCGGTCGCATCACGCGTCGCCAGGAAAAGATCAGCCCTGGCAAAATCGCCAGCGACCAGGGAAACAACCAGGCGAGATGGCTGGCGAGAAACTGCCAGCGTGGAACGTCGTCGTACCAATTCCCGTTAGGATACCGGCCCAGCAAGTGTTTGGTCCATTCGTCAGCGACGAGGCGATGGAACGGACCGTCAAAATGGATTTCGATCCAGAGATACCAGGGTCCGATGATGGCCAAAAAAAGTAACAGATAGGGCCACCAAAGAAGCGAGCGAAACCGCATCCGCGCCTCACGATAAAAGATCGCCAGCGCGGCAAGGGTCGCCGCCGGAAAAAGCAATCCATGCGGACCCTTCGTCAGACACGCGAATGCGGCGCAAATCCAAAATCCGGCAAACCAGGCGCGCCGCTGATGACGTTGCTGGAACCCGCTCAACCCGCAATAAATCGCCCCGGCAAAGAGCGCGGCAAAGAGGGGCTCCGGCATGACGATGCGACCGAAAATGAACGTGCCGCTGAGTGTGAGATAGATCAGTCCGGCAGCGAATCCGCGCCAATAATCGGCCAGCCGTTCGCCGATCAGAAACGTGAATGCTACCGTTGCCACAACCGAAAACGCGATCGGAACGCGCGTGGCCGCGGTGTTGACCCCGAAAAGCTTATAGCTGGCGACGATCAGCCAGTAGAGCAGCGGCGGTTTTTGCAGACGCGGAATACTGTCATTCGTCGGCAACAAATACTGACCGCTCTGAATCATTTCGCGCGCGGCCGCGGCGTACTGGCCCTCGGTCTCGCTGTAAAGATCCCCTATGCCGATTGTTCCGAAATGCACCAGCGCGGCCAGCGCAATCAGAATGGCAAACAGCGCGTGTCGGGTCGGCGGCGGCGGTAATGCCTGCGGTCCGAGAAACGTTTCTTCAATGCTAAGCGCGCCGGTGCCCGTGACCATCTTAGTGAGCGTCTACCGCCGCAGCCCGATATCGGTCCCAACTGTCGGGCAGGCGGAGCAATTTTGCCGACGGCATTTGGATCAACGCCAGCGTCTGGCGGCATTCGGCGATTAGGGCATCGTCCACGTTCCGCATGATCCGAAAAGCGCACCAAAACCGCACGCGTTCGAGTTGATCGAGCCAACCTTCAATCGTGAGGCGGTCGCCAAGTTTTGCAGCGCGGCGGTAGTCGATCTCTGTCCGGACCACGACAGGATATTTTTGCGTTGCCGCCATTTCCGGCAAGGTGAGTCCGAGTTGCTCCACCAGGAGAGTGCGCGCGATCTCGATGAAGCGCAAATAAGCGATGTTATGGACGACACCACCGCAGTCGGTATCGAAAAACATCACCTGCGCGTCGGTGCGAATGCGGGGCGCGCCGATTGCCGTCATACCGGCTTATGATTTCGGAATGCGGCCGTGAAAGCAACGCTACCCGATTTCGCCGCTTCAGCCTGCCCGGAAATCATTTGTTGAATAGCGGCAATGACCTCCGCACTCGTGACCGCATGCATGCAGCGGAAATCGAGAGGACATTCGCGCAGAAAACAGGGGCTGCACTCGACATGATGCCGAAAAATGCGATGGCCCCGGCCGAGCGGGCCGGTGCGCAGCGGTTCGGTCGATCCGAAAATCGAGATCGTAGGGATCCGCAACAAGGCCGCGAGATGCATTGTCCCGGTGTCGTTAGTAAGTAACAAATCGCAATCGCGTAGCTCATCGATCAATTCCTCGAGCGTCGTCTGCCCGATCCGATTCACGCACTTCTCGCCCAGTTTTTCTGCAATTTCTAAGCCGACTGCGGCATCGCCGGTCGTGCCGAATAGAATCCATTGCACCGGAAATCGCGCTGCAATTTCCTGCGCCACGTCCGCGAAACGTGGCCATCGTTTCGCGGGGCCATACTCCGCGCCGGGACAAAGCGCGAATTTGAGTTGATCGCGGCGGCCTTTAATCGAATTAGCCGACGGAAATTGCGGCCGCACGTTGGCCCCCATCGTGCCGGCTAGCTCCAGATGCTTGTAGGTCTGGTGAACGATGCCACGGAAGAAGGTCTCCCGCGGTTGTTGATTCAGCAGCCAGCGGCGCCAATGCCCGGTTAAACCAACGCGCCGGGGAATGCGCGCCAGAAAAACTTCGAGCGCGCTGCGTAGCGAATTCGGAAACAGAATCGCAACATCGAACGACGGTTTTCGACGAAACAAGCGCGCCGCCACAAAAGCCGATTTCGATGGCAGAATGATAATCTCATCGGCCTCCGGAACAATTTTCCAAAAGGCCGCAAGTTTCCTCGGGACAGCTACCGTCAGGTGTGCGTCTGGGCGTCCACCCTTGATGGCGCGTACCGCCGGGACGCTCATGACTGCGTCGCCCAGCCAATTGCTGCTTCGGATCAAGATGCGGAATGGCTTTAGCCGGGTGTTCTCCGGCAAAAAGACACCGCGCTTATATTTCGCGAGCAGGAAATTTGGCCGCGGCGTTTTCCAGCGATTATGCACCCAAAACCAATCTTCCGGCGCGCGTCGGACTTGTTTTTCCAAAATTTCGTTGCCACGCGCGGTGAGTGATTCAATCGATTCGCCAGAATTTTCAATTGGCCTTTCCGCCA
The DNA here is from genome assembly GCA_003220155.1 of Verrucomicrobiota bacterium. GTDB lineage: Bacteria > Verrucomicrobiota > Verrucomicrobiia > Chthoniobacterales > UBA10450 > AV69. The sequence goes on along the minus strand of QHRO01000240.1, from coordinate 55,661 downwards.
CCGCGCGCCAGCGCGCGAATCCTTCGGTGTGAACCGCAAATCCGATCAGCTTCGCGTGGGTCCGCTGCGCCAGCAGCGCCGGTAATGGGGTGGTCGAGGCGAGTCTGCCAAAGAACGGCGTCCAGAGGCCGCCGTCACCGGCATGTTGGTCCATCAAAATGCCGATGCCGCCGCCACTGCGCAGCAGCTCGATCGCTTTTCCGAAACCTTCGCTGCGCTCAAAGACTTCCAGACCAAATTGGCTGCGCGCCTCCCGAACGTGCCGATCGATGTGTGGATTACGGATGCGCTGGTAAACGGTCGCAGTGCGCTGCCCGTGCGAGAAATGCGGGAACAGTCGCGTGCAAAACTCCCAGGAACCAATATGGCTCAAGAACAGCACGAACGGTTGCTTTTGCCGGAAACAATGTTCGACGTATTCAAAGTTTTCCAGGCGCACCCGCTCGAGAATTTTTTCCGTCGGCATGCGAGTGAACTTCACGCTACAGAGCAAGTTCGCTCCCAGTTGTTTAAAATGTCGGCGCACGATCCGGCGCATCTGTTTCTCGGAAAGTTCGTCCCCGAAAGCGATATGGACATTGCGCAAAGCCAGCTTTCGGTAGTGCGGCAGGACTAGCCAGGCAACGGCGCCGCTGATTTGCCCCATCGCGAATAAGAACGGCAGCGGCAACAAGGTGAGCAAATCCGTTCCCGCCCGGTAAAAAAGATAAACGGGATAATCGAACATGAATTCGGCCGGGCACGCTACGTTTGCCCGCCCGCGGCATCAATCAATATACTATGCCGATGAAAGGCGAGGAATTGCGAGCAGCCGAAGCGCACATCGCGCGGCTGGAGGAAGAGCTGTTGCGTCTGAAAGATGTGAAGCGCGACCTCCAGGCGCTGCGCGAGGAACATCGACGGTTGCGCCGCAGCGCGGAAGGGCGTGTTGCGAAAATTCTTTCCGCGCCGTTCCGGTTATTCCGGCGGCGGCAATCAACTGAGGCCGTCGAGCAAGATGAATATGGCCGCTGGTTTGCGCGGCATCGCGTTTCCGCGGAGGAAGCGGCGAAGTTGCGCGAGCAATCGCGAACCTTTTCCTATCGGCCGCTCATTTCGATTTTGACCCCAACGTTTAACGCTGATGAACGATTTCTGATGGGCGCGGTCGAATCGGTGATTGCGCAGGCCTACGAGAATTGGGAGCTGATTTTAATTGATGATGGCTCGAGTGACACACGCGTGCGCGGGCTGCTGGAGAATTTGGGGCAACGTGATGCCCGCATTCAAACCGGCTTTCAGGATCACGGCGGAATCTCCTCGGCCTTAAACACAGCGCTTGCGCGGGCGCGCGGTGGCTGGATCGCACTGCTCGACCACGATGATTTGCTCGAACCAGATGCATTGTTTCGTGCAATCGAACTTTTGCAAAACGACCGCGAAGCCGATGTGATTTATTCGGACGAAGACAAAATCGTGGACGGGAAATTGTCGGCGCCAATGCCGAAACCCGATTGGTCCCCCGAATTTTTTTGCACGCACGATTACCTGGGACATTTCGTAATCATCCGTCGCGATCTGGCGCGGGATGGGTTTCGCAGCGAGTTCGACGGTGCCCAAGACTACGATTTGCTCCTGCGGGTTTCGGAAAAGACTGAGCGTATCCGGCATATTCCGCGGGTGCTTTATCATTGGCGGCGGACGGCCGAATCAACCGCGCATAACATCCGACGCAAACCGGGCGCGCTGGAAGCGGGGCGAAGCGCGATTGAGGGGCATCTCGAGCGGCGACAAGAAAATGCGCGGGTGGCGATAGATTGGGGAACGCATCTTTACCGGGTTCGCCGCGAGGTCGGCCCGGAGAAAATTTCGATCATTTTCAATGGCGAGCTCGATCGCAGGGCGATTGACTCCGCTCAGGCCGGGCAGGCTGATCGGATTCGGGCGAAAACAAATTCTCCGAATTTCGAAATCGTAACGGATCTCAAGGAAGCGACTGGAGAATACGTGCTATTGCTCGATTTCGATCTTGAGCCGCTCGACGAGAATTGGCTGACGGCGATGGCGGAACAATTATCGAATCCGAAGATTGGCGCGGTTGGCGCGCGCATCGTTTCGTCGGACGATACGGTTGAAAGTGCCGGATTGATTTTGTTGCCTGATGGGAGTGTCCGTTTTGCTTTTGCAGGGTACGCGCGTGATTTCCGGGGAGCGAATCGGCAATTGCAGGCGGTGCGCAATTACAGTGCGGTGAGTGCGTCGTGTTTGCTGACGCGCCGGGAGCTGTTCGAGAAGATTGCTTCCAGTAACACCCCGGGATCCCTCCACTTCGGTCGGGATGACGGTGCGTGCGCGGCGGTAGAGTTTTGTTTAAGGCTCCAGGAACTAGGATTGCGAACGGTTTCGGTTCCCTACGCGGAACTGCGTCGCACTTCGAAGAAGGAAAATGCGAGCGGGATGTGCCTAGATCTACAGAAGCGCTGGCCGGAAATGTTTCGACGCGATCCTTATTATAATCCAAATCTTTCTAGCGAACGGGCCGATTTCTCGCTAGGGAGGTAGTTGGGCGACGTGAGATCGGCGGTCATAAACCGCCACTACAAATGAAAAAATCCGGGAAAAATATTTGGCGCGGTTTACAGCCAGCCGCGGTGACCGCGTTGAGCACGCGCGACTATCGAGCCCCGGCGCTGGCAAAACGGCTTGCGGGCGGGGGCGTGGAAGCAGGTCAGATCGTGTCGGCGAACCGCCGTTCCCTCGCGGCGGTCTGGATCCCTGGTGTCGAAATGTTCGCGCGCACCATCCATGTGCAACGGCACCGTGGATTGTTCGGAGAACTGGCCCGGCGGGATGAAGGCGTGCTCGGGAGTTTAAAATTCTGGCCACGACAATGGGCGACTGCCCGCATGTTCGCCAACACCGCCAAAGGCTTTCATGTTCATCCTCCATTTATTCCCGAGGGCGAAGACCCGACGAAATCATTACGGCGCAGGTTCACCAGGAAAGCGACTATCGACTACGAGGCGGAACAGTGGGACGTAATGTTTTTCGTGCAGGGCCGAGTCGAAATGATTTTGCGCGACGTCCGCGAAGGTTTTCGTGGCCGCATCATGCATTTTTTTATTGATGGCGACAATCATCGCGGCCCGAACAATGTCGCGGTTGTGATTCCGCCGGGGGTGGCGCATGCGGTGCGGGTGGAGGGAAGCGAGGAGGCGATCATGGTCTACGGCACCAGCACGAACTTTCAGCCGGCGTTCGAAGGCCGGATTGCGAGCGAGGTGGAATCGGCGCTTTTGCCGGAAAGCTGGCGGAGTTTTCTGGCGGAATAAGTGAAGCGGCAGTTCGATCCGGCGTTGCCGGAATTGATGGACCGGCCGCAGCCGGTCACGCGCGAGCTGAAACGCGACCTTGCCAACCTACGCTCCCTCAATCGCTGGTTTGGTAGCCATCGCTTGGTGCGACATTTTTTGCGACGCTGGCTCAAGCCAAATGGCAAAGCGCGAATTTTGGACGTAGCCACCGGCTCAGGCGACATCCCACGCCTGATCGTTGATCATGCGCGCAGACAAAATGTTTCCGTTCACATCGACGCGATCGATCAACAGGCGTCGACCATTGAAATTGCGCGAGGACTGAGCGCTGCTTATCCGGAGATCGATTCTTGTTGCGTGGACCTGTTCGAATGGAATCCGCCTGAGCTTTACGACATTGTGCTTTGTTCACTTACCCTTCACCATTTCAGCAACGATGACGCTGTGCGCGTGCTGCAAAAATGTCGCGAACTGTCGCGTGCGCGAATTTTAGTTGCCGATTTGCGGAGGGCACGCTTGTTAACGTGCGCGGTTTATTTTGTGACGGCGACAATCTATCGCGATGCGATGACGAAAACTGATGCACGACTATCAGCGGTGCGTGCCTTCAGTTTCGGTGAAATGCGCAAGCTGGCTGAGTGCGCCGGCTGGAGAAATTTCGGGCACCAAAAATTTGCCGTTGGCCGCCAAGCGATTTGGATCGAATCGTCATCGCGAGCATAGTCGAGGGACCCCGCTGCCTTACCTTAAAGATTCCATGACGGGATCCCCCCGCCACGACGGGTAAACTATTGCGCGCGGGATGACGAGTTTTCTGAATGAAAATTATCGAATCGACTGACGCGGCCCAGTCACACGTGCGCGAGCGAAGGGCCAAATCCGTACTCGTGCCGACGATGGGTGCGTTGCATCGTGGGCATCTAGAGTTGCTTCGTGTCGCGCGTGAGCACGCTGGCGAAGATGGGGAAGTTGCGGTCAGTATTTTTGTCAATCCGTTGCAGTTCGAGCCGGGATCGGATTTTAAGAAATATCCGCGGCCGGAATCTACGGATGCAAAATTTTGCGAGGATGCGGGAGTCAATCTGCTTTTTCGCCCGCGCGAAATGTATTTTGATGATCGCTCAGTTTACGTTGAGGAAACACGATTGTCCGCCGGTCTGTGCGGCGCCTCGCGGCCAGGACATTTCCGCGGTGTCTGCACGGTGGTGGCGAAGCTTTTTAATTTGCTCGCGCCGAACGCCGCGGTGTTCGGTGAGAAGGATTATCAGCAACTGGCAATCATCCGGCGCATGGTGCGCGACCTGAATTTTCCGATCGAAGTCATAGGCGTGCCGACGGTGCGCGAGGCAGACGGGCTGGCCCTAAGCTCACGCAATCAATATCTGAACACAGACGGGCGAGCTGCGGCGCCGGTGCTGTATCAGGCCATGCTGCGGGTGAAAGAACTGGCCGCCGACGGAGAAAATTCCGTCACCAGATTGATTGACGCCGCGAGGAGCGTAATCGAGTCAGCCAAAGACGCGCGCATTGATTACATCAGCATCGTCGATCGGGAGAACTTGCAGCCGCTGGAGACATTGCGACCGAACGCGCTCATTGCGCTCGCGGTTTTCATCGGCAAAACGCGATTGATCGATAACTTGCGACTGACGTGAAGGAATTCGATTTCGTTGTGGTGGGAAGCGGGATCGCGGGCTTGAGCTTTGCCTTGAAAGCAGCGGAGCACGGTTCCGTCGCTGTGATCACGAAACGCAAAGGGGCCGATAGCAACACGGCGTGGGCGCAGGGCGGGATTGCCTGCGTCACGAGCGATGAAGATTCATTCGAGTTGCACGTGCGCGACACGCTCGAAGCCGGTGCCGGGCTTTGCGACGAAAAAGTTGTGCGTACGATCGTGACGGAAGGTCCGGAGGCGATCCGGGAGTTGATGGAGGTCGGCGTTCATTTCGACGAACGCGAGGTTTCGGGCCATCGCGAGCTCGATCTTGGGCGCGAGGGCGGGCATTCGAAGCGGCGAGTGTTGCACGTACAGGATGTGACCGGGCGCGAGATCGAAAACAAGCTACTGGCAGCACTCGGTCGATCGCCACAGGTGCAATTGCTGGAAAACCATACCGCGATTGATTTGATCACCGCGGCCAAACTTGGATTCGCCAGGGAAGATCGATGTCTTGGACTTTACTCGCTCGATGAGAAAACGGGCGAAGTTGAGACGGTTCGGAGCGATCGGGTCGCGCTAGCGACCGGGGGCTGCGGGAAGGTTTATCTCTATACGACGAATCCTGCGGTTGCGACGGGCGACGGCGTGGCCATGGCTTGGCGTGCTGGCGTCGCCATCGCAAACATGGAATTTGTTCAATTCCATCCCACCTGTCTTTTCCACGCCGAACAGCGTTCGTTTCTGATTTCGGAAGCAGTCCGGGGCGAAGGCGGAATCTTGCGCGACGGGCGCGGCGAAGATTTTATGCCGCGATATCATCCGCGCGGTTCGCTGGCTCCGCGTGATGTGGTGGCGCGGGCGATCGATGCCGAGATCAAACGCAGCGGTGCGCAATGCGTTTATCTGGATATCACGCATAAGTCCGAGGCGTTTTTGCGTGAACGTTTTCCGCACATTTTCGAAACCTGTTTGCAGCTTGGGATCGACATGAGCCGGCAGCCGATTCCGGTGGTGCCGGCGGCGCATTATCAATGCGGTGGAATCAAGACCGACGTCAACGGCGCGAGCAGTCTGCGCGGTTTGTACGCCATCGGCGAAGTGGGCTGTACCGGTCTGCATGGGGCAAATCGACTGGCCAGCAATTCGCTGCTCGAGGGGGTGGTGGTGGCGGGGCGGGCTTGTGCGGCGCTGGCGCGCGAGTTTCCGAAGGAGCAGGACCACAAAATTGCGTTGCCGGAATGGGTCTCCGGTAACGTCCAAAATGTGGACGAACTGGTGGTGATTTATCACAACTGGGACGAGATCCGGCGCTTGATGTGGGACTACGTCGGGGTGGTTCGGACCGACAAACGTCTGCAACGCGCAGCCTCACGTTTACGGAATCTCCAGCGGGAAATCCGCGAATTTTATTGGAATTTCAAGGTCTCGGTCGACCTCCTCGAACTGCGGAATCTAGCCACGGTCGCGGCCCTGATTGTGGATAGCGCCCTACTCCGCAAAGAGAGCCGGGGACTGCATTATACCTTGGATTATCCGCAGACCGACGAAGCTAATTTTCGGCACGATACCGTGGTCTCACGTGGCTAAATGGTTGGAATGGATACTGCTGCAAATGGTAAATCGCCAGCCGGGCAGGATTCCTTGAAAAGAGGAAAAACCTTGCCTGTCGGCAAGTTTTCGGTAAAACAAGGCCACGCCAATGAGAAAAGGTTTTCCCGCTGTCGCTCTAGTGGTCCTTGGGGCGGGGGTGGGGATGGCCCAATCGCCTTACGAGAGCGCGGCCGATTTCGCCAAATACGCTCGCAAATTGCGCGAACAGGCCTTGCTCAAAGTCGAGCCGCAGGTTTTTGTCCCTACCGCTTCCCGGACTGGCACGGCCACCCGTTACCCATGGAAGGCGAATATCGTAACAACGGTCTTTTGGGTTGGCGAGCAAGCTGGCGGAAATAATCCGGTCCCGAATTACAAGAGTTGCTGGGACGCGAACTGGACCTCGAATTACGGTGGCTTTGATACTCCCGAACCGTCCTCGCGCAGGAATTACATTCCGGCTTCATTTACTCCGCGGCAGAATCCGTTTTACTGCGCTCTCCCCTATAACGACGTCACGCACGGACAGTTCAAGCCGGAAGCGCCCTTGGTGATTCCCTGGTTCAGGACTGCCTATACGGAACCGGGCCGCTCCGTTTGCAAAGACCGCTGGCTGGCAATCCGCAAAGGCGGTCGCGTTTGCTACGCCCAATGGGAAGATTGCGGACCGTTCCGTACCGACCATTTCCAGTATGTTTTTCAGAATGAACGACCGAAACCGAACTTGAATCACGGCGCCGGTCTCGATGTCTCGCCAGCAGTGCGCGATTACCTCGGGCTCGGCCCAACCGATGTGACCGACTGGCAATTTGTGGAAGTGCGCGATGTCCCGCCCGGACCGTGGCGCAGTTATGGCGACAACAACCATTTCGTGATCGCCAAACGCCAGGCTGAGGCGCGCCTTGTCCAGCAGAACGGCGCTGCCTCGCGCTAGGTCCGAGCCGGACTGACGTTTGCTCCGACCCGGCTCCGCAGAGCGTCGCCCTACCAATGAAATTTGGCGACGACGCGTGGTTAGGGCGAGACTCCGTCGAGCCGCCGAACTAGTTCGACCGGCTTCCCATCACGCGCGGACGCAGTTTTTCAAAAGTCGCGTCGAGTTCTCCGATCCGATCGACCAGCAGTTGAAAATGCGCTCGTTGCGCGGTGCAGAAGGCAGTGAGCGGTTGTATTGCCGCATTGATCTCACCGTAGAACAAATCGATGGTGTGCGAGATCTGATTCTCGATCGCAAGCACGAGCTCGCTGCGTTTTGCTTCCATTTGCTCGGCGTAAACGCGGAGAATTTTTCCGCGCTGCCGTTTTGCTAGCAAGGTTCCAATGATTGCGGCTGAAGCCGCCAGCACACCGGTGACATCGGCCACGGCGGCGCTACTCATGGCCGCGACCAGTGCCACGAGTCCACCCGCCGCCGCCACGCCCGCTGGAATTCGCAAGCGGTCCGACGTTTCCCGAAATATCTCTCCCATTTGGTCTTCAATGGCGTTTCCGCCGCTTCGCTCCGCCAGCGTCAGTTGAATGGATTGCAACAACTCACGGCGTTGGCGCGCGAAATCCGGTAGTGTCCGTGGTGCCTGAGATTTCACTTCGCCACCAAAGTGCGTTTCGATCATGTCCTGTAGTTGCGGCCAGATTCCGCGCAGATCGGTTTCAAGTAATTGCACTGCATTTTCGATTTGCGGCTGCACGATCTGACGAAGTTTCGTTTCCATTTCCTCCTGAAAATCGCGCTGCCAATAATCGCGTCGCCAAATCATGTTCACCGTGGTCCAGAAAGTCAGTTTGCTCTCCAGAAATCGGGTTCCCTCGACAGCGCAGTCACGGCAGGCTTGGTCGATTCCCCGGACAAAACCGTGCACTTGCCGCAACGTTTGCTCCTTGCGCGCCTGCAGGAAGTGCATCAGGCGATCGAACCGTTCTTCGTCGTGGCTAATGGTGCGAAACGCCTCGCGCACTTCCGAGGCGATCTCTTTCAAAACAACCTGGGCCGTTTGCCAGGCCGATCGCAATTTCAGCGCGTGCGCGCTCGCATCCGCCATGATCAAATCGATGTGCTCTTGTAACGGAATAATCTGGCTCTTTTCTTCGAGGCTAGCCGCTCCGGGCGCCCCCGTGCGCGCGAGTAACGCCTGACGCGCGGAAACAGCAAAAATTGGGGGAGTGGTACCGAGTTTCTGAAGAGCGGTATCTTGAAGGTGCCGGCGGATAACAGCAATCTCGGCGGGGTCGCGCAAGTCGGCCTGTTGCAAAACGAAAACGATGTTTTTTAGCCAACGCTTTTGCACGAAAGCGAGAAGATCCCACGCCGATTGCGTCCAGGGATTGACCACGGAAAAAACGAAGAGGACGAGATCGGCCCGGGGTACGAATTCTTCGGTGATGCGTTGATGCTCTGCCACCATCGTATTCGTCCCGGGTGTATCGACGACATTGAAGTCGCGCAGGAAATCGATCGGAAGGAAGCGCTCGATCAATTGGGGAGATACATCGACCGTTTTTTCTACCTCGCCGTACCGAAAAATGCAGACGCGATCTGTCGCTGGCAGGACGCCGGTCTTGGCGAATTCGCGGCCGAAAAGCGCGTTTAGGAGCGAGGATTTTCCCGCTTTCACTTCGCCGACGACGACGAAGAGAAGCGGTTGGCGAATATCGATGAGAAGGGCATGCAGCGTCTCCAATGAGCCTGGGCTGCGGTGCAGATCCGCGCCGAGTCGCAGCAATCGGATCAGCGCAGTTTCGAGATCAGTTCGAAGCTGCAAATAATGATCGGCGATCATGCCGCGAGAGTTAACCGTTCGGCGACGGCGCGACGGGGGGCGACGGGGTAGTTGCTGGCGTCCCTACCGGGTTCGGCGGCGGCGGTGGGACGGGCGTCCGTAGCTTCAACAATTCGGAGACGGTGACGAATTTGAATCCTTTAGCTTCGAGCTCGGTCAAAGTTGCCGGCATCGCTTGGATCGTCTGCGCATGAATGTCATGCGATAGCACGATCGATCCCGGGCGCGTCTCCTTCAGAATACGACTACTAACGATATTTGGACCGGGTTCCTTCCAGTCGAGCGGATCCACGTCCCACAGAATAATTTCATAGCTGAGGTCATCGTGAATAAAATGTTTTTGACGCGTCGTGAGCGAACCGTAGGGCGGACGAAGTAAAACCGGACGCGAACCAATCGCGCCGATTATCGCCTCTTCGGTGCGCTTGATCTGGCTGCGGACGCCGTCGTCGGACATCTTCGCAAGATTAGGATGCGACCAGGAGTGGTTGCCAATCTCGTGGCCTTCGCGCGCGGCGCGCTGCAAGATTTCGGGATGCTGTGACACGTTTTCGCCGATGACAAAGAAAGTGGCGTGAATGTGATATTGCGCGAGTAAATCGAGCAGCCGTGGCGTGAGTTTTTCGCTGGGGCCGTCGTCAAAAGTGAGGGCGATGTAGGGGCTATTGACGTGCACCGAGCTGACCGTTATTTTTTGTTCCGGGACCAGCGGCGATTTTGGCTTTTCAGGCGCGGGCGAGGGTTGCTGGGCAAAAGCAACCGTGACCGGAATGAGAAAAAAAAGGGCGCGGAATTTTCGCAGCATGAGACTCAGAAGCGCGACAGATTGCCTTATTAACGCGGCAGCACCGGCGGCGCAACCGCGTCCCCGAAAATTGGAGGAGAGAAAGCCGGGCTACAGCCGCCGCGGGGCCGAATTTGGCAACTAATCTGCTGCTTTGGGATGGAGGGATGTTGGGGCTCATCGAACTTCGGCGCGAGGCCGAGAGGCCGCACTGACGCCGATATCGCGTGATGAATATTCTTCTTGTCGAAGACCAGGACGACAGCCGGAAAACGCTCTCCAGGCTGATCGGAATGCGCGGCCATAAAGTGACGCAAGTCGCCACCGCCGAAGAGGCCGAGCGCGCGCTAGCAACGGACAGTTTCCCCTTCCTTATTCTTGATTGGATGCTGCCGGGAAAGAGTGGCATCGACTTGTGTCGCGAATTGCGGGCGCGCCAGGACGGCGACAAAATGTTTATTCTGCTCGTGACCGGTAAAACCGATCGCGCAGATCTGGAGATGGCACTGGAAGTGGGCGCAAATGATTACCTTACCAAACCAATCGACCTGTCGTTGCTGAACGTCCGCCTGGCGGTGGCGGAGCGGCAAATTCGCGACCTCACGGAACGCAACCAGGCTCGGATTGCACTCCAGCAATCGGCCCGAACGCTGACGGATATTCTCGAGAATACGACCGATGGTTTCTTCGCCCTCGATTACGCCTGGCGCTTTACGTATGTGAATCGGGAAGCGGAGGCTTTATTCGGACGCTCGCGCAAAGAGCTTCTGGGAGGCGAGCTGTGGCAGGCGTTTCCGGAACTTCGCGGCACGGCTTTCGAACAGAATTATCGGCAGGTTATGGCCGAGCAGACGCCCGTCGAATTTGAAGCGTGCGATCCGCGCGGAACGAAGTGGTTCGAAGTTCACGCCTATCCCAGCGGTGGAGGCGTCTCGGCTTTCTTTCGTGACGTCACTGAACGTAAGCGCGCGGAAGATGATCGGCTGACCAAAGGCAAGATCGAATCATTGGGAACGCTGGCCGGCGGAATTGCCCACGATTTGAACAACATTCTCACCGTCATTTCCGGCAACATCGGCCTGGCCCAGCTCGAAGCGCCGGTGGAGGAAAAGAGTTTGCTTGGTTGCCTGGCGAAAGCCTCACAGGCCGCGCAGGAAGCCGCCCACATGTCGAGCCAGTTGCTCACCTTTTCCAAAGGGGGCTCACCGGTAAAGAAAGTTGTGAGAATGCCCGAGCTATTGGCGAAGTCAGCCCATTTTTCGCTGCACGGCTCGAATCTGCGCGCGGAAATGGTTATTCCGCCGGATCTTTGGCCGACCGAAGTCGACTCGACCCAAATCGAGCAGGTGATCAACGCGCTCATGATCAATGCTCGCGAAGCGATGCCCTCCGGCGGCACAGTGGATATTTCGGCGCGCAATGTAGAACTGGACGACAAACCGGGTGCGCTCTTGCCGGGCGGTCGCTACATCAAGGTTGCGATCGCGGACCACGGGGGTGGCGTTCCAGTGGACATGCAGACGAAAATTTTCGATCCGTATTTCACCACTAAACCGGTCAGCAGCGGGTTGGGCCTTTCGATTAGCTTTTCTATTGTTAAGAAACACGGCGGGATGTTGCACCTCGAACAATCCTCTCCTGCGGGCGCCGCCTTTGCCTTCTATCTTCCAGCAGCCAGGGCCGAACCAGCAGTGGTAAGGACGGTCGCGGGCTCTGGATTGCCATCTACTCTGCAACGCATCCTGGTGATGGACGATGAGGAGGGAATTCGGGAACTCACTTCGCAATTGCTCAATACGCTCGGTTACGAAGTCACGGCCGTGACCGACGGCGTGGAAGCGGTCAATACCTACGAGCGCGCCATGCGACGCGGCGAAAATTTTCAGGCGGTGATTTTGGATGCGACGATTCGCGGCGGTATGGGGGGATTGGCCACGATCTCGCGCTTACGCAATATCGATCCAAGCGTCGTCGCCATTATTTGCAGCGGCTATTCCGACGAAGCGGCGCTGGCGGAATTTTTGCAGTACGGATTCCGGGGGGCATTACCGAAGCCGTTTACGCGGCGCGATCTGGCGGATGTATTGCAACGCGCCGTTACGAGTTCGAAAACCGAGCCTGCGTTCGTCCGCTAGCTCTTGCGCAACTTTTCCAGCGCGGCAATGATGGCGTCCGGTCCGCCCTCCATGTAGCCGACGAAATTGGCCACTCGCTTCCCTTCAGGGTCCAATACGATCAGGGTCGGAAAGCCTTCGATTTCGTATTCGCTAGCCAACTTCATATTTTGTTTTCTGACCGCGTCGCTTTGCGGTTTGGCACGAGGAAAATCGAGTTCGACCAGAACCAGATTCTTTGCGGCGTAGTCCTGGAACTGCGGTTTGGAAAAAATTTCCGCCTGCATGCGCTTGCAATAGCCGCACCAATCCGAGCCGGTAAAATCGAGCAAGACAAGCTTGCGGTCCGATTTCGCTTTTGCCTTGGCTGCATCGAAATCAGTCAGCCAGTTAACTTCGGCCGAGGCGAAGCCGGCGGAAATTAAAATTATGGAACAGAGGAAGAGCAGTTTCTTCACGTCACAAGTTTCCGCCAACGAAGCGGCTTGCGCAAGTTTGCCCCTAATTGCCCCGCAGGAAAGGAGAGAGCCCGGCGCGGGAAACGCCGGGCCTTCACCAGAAGATCTTATTTGATATGTCCGGAGACGAGCTTGGTCATCTCGAACATACTAACCTGTCCTTTGCCGTTGAAAACGGGACGAAGCGCATCATCGGCATTAATTTGGGTTCGCTTCTTTTTATCCTGACAACCGTGTTTCTTGATGTAGTCCCACAGTTTTTTCGTGAGCTCGGAACGCGGTAGTGGTTTCGAGCCAACGATGGCAGAGAGTTTTTCATCAGGCTGGACGGGGCGCATGAATGCGGCGTTCGGCTTGCGTTTAGACTTTTTGGCTTTGGTTTTCGGCATGACCGCTGATTAAAACCGAAGCAACGAGCAGGGCAATATATTTTTTGCCTCGGAGAAATTAATTTTTTCCATTGAGACGCCGGACGACCAATGCCGCGATGTCATCCGGCGGGACAGGACCGGCCGGGGAAGACGCGGGTTCGTGCAACAAATTTTGCAGGAACGACTGGGCATCGCCTGGCGCGGCAAGTAATTGTTTCGCCACCAGCGCAGGCGCGAGTCGGCGTTGGTCACTCTCGCCCGCGCCGTACAAACCGTCAGTGTAAAGCAGAAACAAATCCCCGCTGCTCAATCGCATTGGCGTCTCGGTAAAGCTCGAGCCGGCGACCAACCCCAGCGGCGGCGAGGTGGAAGCGATTGATTCTGTTTGTCCGTCGTGTCGTGCCACCAGCAGCGGCGGATGGCCTGCGCCCACGATCCTGCTCGCGCCGCTTTGCGGATCGAGCGCCACGCACATCGCCGTCATGAAGGAGCGGGCGCCGAGAATACTGCGAAAATCGCGATCGACTGCACGCATGATTTCCGCCGGGGTTTCGTTTTCGGCGTTCGCGTGATGAAAAAGCAATTTCGCCAGCGTGGTCAGCAACGCCGCGGCCGCGCCATGGCCGGTGGCATCAGCAATCCAAAAAAGCATCCGGCCGTCGCGCATGCGAAGCCAGCCGTAAATATCGCCCCCCACTTGAATGACCGGCCGATAAAACCCCGCAATCTCCCACCCGGGCAACACTGGTGGTGTGGCTGGAATCAGAGAGCGTTGCGTTCGTTGCGCCGCGTCAAGGTCCTGTTCCAAATTTCCGCGCCACGCTTCCAATTCTTCGTTTTGCTTGAGCAGTTGTTCGCGCATCGAACGCAAACGCAATTGGGTTTCGATGCGTGCCCGCAGCACCTCGGGATGAATGGGCTTGGTCACGAAATCATCCGCTCCCGCTTGGAGACATAGCACCTCGCTTTCCTCTCCGCCGTGACCAGTAAGCATGATCGTCGGTATCCGCGCCACCGCCGGAGAAGGATCGGCCCGAATTTGTTTTGAAACATCAGCGCCGTCGAGGCCGGGCATGTCGTAATCAAGGAGGAGAAGACAGGGCGGCTGCTTGCGGACAAGTTCGAGCGCTTCTTCGCCGCTCTCAGCTTCGGCGCAGGCATAGCCGGCGGCGGTCAACGTTCGTGCCAGCAACCGCCGACTCGCCCGATCGTCATCAACCACAAGGATTGGATTCTCCGCGCACGTCATCCTTTGAAATAGAATCGAAAAGTAATCGTGCGCGACGTGTATCCGCGAGACGATATAGCATGGCCGCTCATTTATCGAAGAGCGCGCTTTTCGATTGTCAGTATATTAGGGTTGAATTAGAAAGGGACGGTTTCGTCGAATCGATTTTATGAAATGTTCACCGTGGCTCGTTTTTCTCGCCGGCTTTGTTTTCGTATCCTGCGCCGAGGAAGAGCCGCCGGTGCGTCATCGCGTGGCGCGTTATCCAAATGCGCCCGAAGAGCAACCGATGACGCAGCCTTATAACCCCAACCAGCCGCCGGCGCCGCCCGAGACAACAGAGCAAAACCCTCCGGCGGAAGCCTCCGCGTCACCCGCAGCGAGGACAACCAAGGGCGATCTGCCTTACGGTATTCCGGTCCCGGGAAAAGCTGGATTTGTGACCAGCCCTTACGCGCCCAATCAGGGCTATGTGGATGTTCGCGGTTTCCCGCCAGGAACCGAAGTGAAAGATCCCTACACCAACAAAATCTTTCTGGTGCCGTAGGCATCCCGCTTCTTTTGGGTGAAATAGTCGCGTTGCTGGACAAGCGCGCCGGATATCGGATGATTCCTCCTTCCAGTTTTGGGGCGGCTGGGGATTCGAAAGGTTAAATGGAACTTCGCGTCAAACGCGCACCTCACATCGACACGGAAATCACCGTGCCGGGGGACAAGAGCATTTCGCATCGGGCCGCCATTATCGCTGCGCTCTCCAATGGAGTTTGCCGTCTCGATGGATTCCTCATCGGTGACGATTGCATGCGTACCGTTAATGCCTTGCGCGCGCTGGGGATTCGTATCGATGAGGCGGAGCCCAATGCCATTATCGTCCATGGAAAAAAGCGCGTGCTCAATCCGCCAGCCGCGGAAATTAATTGCGGCAATTCCGCTACCACCATGCGATTGATGGCGGGCCTTCTTGCTGGACAGACATTCGAGAGCCGCCTGGTGGGGGATGCTTCCCTTTCCAAGCGGCCGATGGATCGCGTAATCGCTCCATTGCAGCGAATGGGAGCAAACATTACCGCGGAGGGCCCGGAGGAAACTCCGCCACTACGCATTCACGGCGGCTCATTGCGCGGAATTCGCTATCAAATGCCGGTCCCCAGCGCCCAGGTAAAGAGCGCAATCTTGCTCGCCGGTCTTTTTGCCAAAGGAAAAACCGCAATTGTCGAGGAGACGCAGACTCGCGATCACACTGAGCGAATGCTGCGTTATTTCTTCGTTCGCACGACGCGGGACGAAAACGGCACGATCGCGATTTTCGGCGATCAGGTTCCGGAGTCGCGCGACTTCCGCATTCCCGGTGATCTCTCCTCAGCCACTTATTGGCTGACAGCGGCGGCCGCGCAACCCGGAGGACATTTACTCGTCCGCGAACTCGGTTTGAATACGACGCGCACGCCCGTGCTCGGTGTGCTGGTTCGCATGGGAGCCCAGGTTCGCGAAGCGATTGAAGATGTGGACCAACTCGAGCCGCGCGGCATCGTGGAAATAACCGGTGCAATGTTGAAAGGAACTGTCATTCAAGGAAAAGAGGTCGCGCAATTGATCGACGAGCTTCCGGTGCTGGCAGTGGCCGGCGCCCTTGCCAACGGCACAACCATTATCCGGCAAGCTCAGGAATTGCGGGTAAAGGAAACCGACCGGATTGCTGCGATCGCGCACAACTTGCGAGTGATGGGCGCGCAAGTGCTCGAGTTAAGCGACGGGCTCGAGATTCATGGTCCGGCGCCGTTGCGCGGGGGACGCGTCGCCAGCTTCGGCGACCATCGCATCGCCATGGCATTTGCCGTTGCCGGACTTTTCGCCGACGGCGAAACCATCGTCGAGGACGCTGAATGCGTGGAAATTTCCTATCCCGGTTTCAAAGACGCGCTCGAACAATTCATGACGACAAAGCGCGGGCCGGGAAGCACGCCTGTGATCGGATCGCGCTCGCTCGCCCCGGTTGACCAATAATCGTTAGGCGCCGCTTGCCTCAGTGCCATTTCCAATGAAGAACTTGCGCAAGCGCCATGCCCACCCATCACATCATCGCCATCGACGGTCCGGCTGCTTCCGGCAAAAGTAGCGTTGCCCGCACCTTGGCGCAGCGACTTGGATTTTCCTACGTCAACTCCGGGGCGATGTATCGCGCGGTGACGTGGCACGTTTTGCAACGCGGCGTGAACGTGCACCAACCAGCTGCTGTTGCCAACGCCATCGAGCAATCCAGAATCGTTTGCGATCTCGTCGATAACCAATCGCGCATTTTAATTGATGATCACGATCCGACTCCGCATTTGCGCGACGACGATGTCAACCGCGCTGTTTCTCTCGTCAGCAGTGTGCCGCGTGTTCGCGAGATTCTCGTCGCTCGCATGCGCGAATATGCAAAGAAAGACAACCTGGTCATGGAAGGTCGCGACATCGGGTCGGTCGTTTTTCCGGAAACGCCCTTCAAGTTTTATATCGACGCTTCCCCGGAGGTGCGGGTGCAACGGCGGCAGGCTGAAGGCCAACGCGATGAAATCGCTGCGCGCGATTGCGCCGATTCCTCGCGCGTCGTTTCACCGCTTGTCACCGCACCAGATGCCGCGGTCATCGATACCTCTGCGCTGACGATCGATGGCGTGGTCGATCAAATCATGCAGCGATTGGTGGCAAAAGGTTTGCCGCTTCACTCCCAGATAGTGACACCGCGTCGGCAACGGATGAATCCCTACTATTGGCTGGGCTACTGGCTTTCCCGTTTGCTCGCCCAAATCTTTTTTCGATTTCGTATTCTGCATCGCGAACGCATGATCCAAAGTGGGCCAGTGATTCTGGCGATGAATCATCAGAGCTTTTTCGATCCACCGCTGGCGGGCAACGCTTCTGATCGCGCGATTTTTTTTCTCGCCCGCAAAACGTTGCTCGATCACTGGTTTTGGGGCTGGCTTCTGCCTAAGCTGAACGTCATTCCAGTTGATCAGGAGGGCAGTGATCGCAGCGCGCTTAAAGCATTGATTCGAATTTTACGGGCGGGAGAAACGACGCTGGTGTTTCCGGAAGGCGGGCGCACGCTCGACGGTAACTTGCAACCAGCCCAGCCCGGTATTGGGTTGGTGGTTGCCAAAACGCTGGCGCCGGTTGTGCCGATGCGCATCTTCGGCGCGCATGAGGCCTGGGCACGTGGCAGCAAAAAGATTCGTCTTCATCCCATAACCATCGTCGTCGGGCATCCAATTTTCTTTACGCAAGCAGACATCGCCGAGCGAGGAAAAGACGTGTATCAACGTTTGAGTGAGCGGGTGATGAACGAAATCGCTAAACTAACGATCGATGGAAACGGGTAAGGAAAAGGAAGAGCGTATTTCGAAAGGCGCATTGATCGCGATGATTGCGATTATTGTTAGTCTGATCGTAGTTGCGAGCTATGCCAACTGGCAAAATGCGCATCGCGATCTTATTGAAACGACAACCGTCACCCGCTTTACCCCGGAAGCTTCGGCTTCACCAACACCTTAAGCGCAGTATGGACCGCGCGGTGCTGGGTAGCGCACGCGTCTCGCGTGCTGGTTTCCGCGTCTCGCAGAAACAGGCTTTGTTAGTACGGCCTTCCTGTAGGGCTGACCTAGGTGGGCGACTTAGAAGTCGCCCCTCGCCAGTTAGGAGTGGTTTTCTCAGAGTAAGGCTTTGGCGGGAAAGGTGCTCGGTGAGATTGCTTGTAACATCCCTTTTCGAAGCGCATCGCTGTTTCTTGAATACCTAAACAAGTTGATGAAAAAGGCTTTTTGCTTCCTGGCGCTGAGCGCGTGTTTTTTTGCGTGTCAGAAACAGCAAGCCGATAACGAGCTGCTTGCCCAGATTCAACCCGACGTGCCCCCGCCGGCGGAAAGACCGCCGAAAGAAATCGGGAACACGCCGACTCCAGTAAACAGGGCAGCAACGCCGAGCCCGGTTCAATCGATAACACCGCAATCGGAGGCAAGCGTGACTCCTACTGCGACGGAGACTCCGATTTTATCGCCGACACCGACGCCTGCGATTTCATCCACACCGAAATCGACCGTGCAAACGCCCGAGGCTGGCAAAAAACCAGTTGCCACGTCGACGCCGCGCTTGCGCCTTAACCCGTTATCGACCGGCACGCCATTCCCGCAAGCGAGCGCGTCGGCCGAATCCAATTCTCCTGCCTCATCGGTTGCTCCGACTGTTCCAGCCGAGACTGGGTCGCGGGCTCAAACAACCGCAAAACCCGAAGCTTCAACGTCCGCGACCGCATCATGGATTCGCAGCGCCAGCGGTAAAAAGCGAGCGACGCCATCGGTTTCGCCATCTTCGTCGCCTTGAGTTCGTCATCCCGAGCGAAGTCGAGGGATCCCGTTGAACTACCCTTAAAGATTTCGCGGCGGGATCCCTCGACTACGCTCGGGATGACGGTGATTTTGTTCCGCCGCTAACTGCTGCGCGTATGCTAGGGTGTCGATATTTTCGATCGTTTTGTCGCGCCGAATGGCTTTGATCCGGGGAAAACGCAAGGCGAGTCCGCTGGAGTGGCGCGTGCTTGGTTGAATGGAATTGAAGGCAACTTCCAGGACGATGTCTGGTTTCACTTCGCGATAGCGCCCGTGCTCAACCAGGGTGTTGTCTTTGAAATGCTCGGTCAGCTCGGCGATTTCGGCATCGGTCAGTCCGCTATAAGCTTTGCCGATTGGTAATAATTCGCCGCTGCTTTCATCGCGCACGGCAAAGGTGTAATCGCTGAGCACGTGATTTCTTTTTCCGTGGCCAAGCTCGGCTCCCACGACCACGACATCGAGCGTCGCCAGCTCCTTCTTCAGCTTGAACCAGAACATCCCGCGCCGTCCCGGCGAATAAAAACTTTGCGGATTCTTGACCATGAGCCCTTCGTTCAAACGCAGCCGCGCGCGCTTGAATTCGCTCTCGATCTCGTTAGCGGAATGCGCTGCCACCACGGACGCGATCTGAAATTTCGGTGGCAGCTTTAAACCGCGCAAAAGGTCCCGTCGCTCCCGCAGCGCAGTTCTCAACAAGGAACGGTCGTCCAAAAACAATAGATCGAAGGCAACAAATATTACCGGCACGTCGGCCGAGGAAGTCTCAAATAACTCGAGCGCGTCGGTTTTTCGCCCAAGTCGTTTCTGCAAATCGAAGAATGTCAGCTTCCGATCCTCGGCAAAGGCGATGATCTCGCCATCCAGAATTACTTCCTCTGAAAATTGGCGCGCCTGCTCGGCAATTTCGGGAAATTGGCCGGTGATACGCTTGAGATCGCGTGAAAAGATTTCGGAACGTGTCCGGCTGGCATGCAGTTGCGCGCGAATGCCATCGAATTTGTCTTCGACGTATACAGTAGGTGGCGACCTTTTAGCTACCGGTGTTGTAGCTGCCACCGTCTCTGACAGCAGGTTTTTAGGTTCTGCCGCAGAGACACCGACAGCTACATCGACGAATCGTTTCCAGATTGCTTCGGCGGTTGGTTCAGGACTGGCGAGCATGCATTTGATGGGGCGAAAGAGCGAAAGCTCCGCCCGCTCCAGCTCGTTATTTTTTGCCAGAACCGCGGTGCGTCCGATATCGCCGAGGAGCATGTTCGCTTCCTTTACCTCATCGAGCGGAACATTGAACGCCCTGGCAATTGCTTCCTCGACCAGGCCTTCGCGTAATCCGATGCGTAGATCGCCGGTGAGAATCTTGACCACATATTGACCTTCCCGCGCAGAGAGTTGCGCCAGGCGATTTTGCAGTGCCTCCTTTTTCGCTACAGGTCCACGCAGTTTCTGGAGTTGTTCAAAAAACTTGTAGGAATCGGTAATACCGAAAGGCTCCGAAACGGTGCGACCATCGAGTACATCAAACGCAGTTTTACCGGCGTCGCCATGACTGTGAGCAATGCGTCGAAATTCTGCGTCGCTGATTTTTGCCGCGCCGCCAAGGGCGCGGTAAATGACGGAGCCCCCCACTTGCAACGTGCGCAGATCGGTTTGCGGAAAGGCATGACCGGTAAAATAAACCGTGGCGATGGCGAGTCGCTCGTCATCGATCGACGAGAAATATTCTGCCAACAGACGGACCTTCTCGAGCTTCGCCGGGGTCGCTGCAATGGCCTGGCCAACATTCGCGAACCCGAGAAATTCCGACGGAGTTGCCGTTGTAGCTGCCGCCATCACTGGCGGCAGACCATTTGATTCTGCGATTGAGACGGTGACGGCGATGTCGGGTAATTGCGCAGGAGACGTCCCAAGCGTGAGCTCCATCTGATTTTCTTCGGTCAACGCCCACGCCTCGATCCCGCGCGCGCGTAGATCGCGCGCAAATTGCGCGGCGAATCCGTGCAAAGTGAAAACCCGTTTCGGTCCCACCAGCTCGACGTAGCGCAGCAGATCATCGTAGTCGGCGTGATCGGACAGTGGGAATGCCGCGTCGACCTGATAACGATAAATCGCGTTCGGATCGACCGCCCAGCCGCTGATCATGGCTACGCGTTTGCGCGGAATTTTCTCAAGCATGCGCGAGCGATTCGCACTCGGCGGACAAATCAGAACTTTGCCGGCGAGATCATTCGGATGATAACGAAGGTATTGGCAAAATTCCTGGTCGTATTGTTCGTAGATACGCGTCATTTGATAAACCGAACCGTGCAGCATCGGTGTGAGATCGGCTCCGGCGAGGGCACAAAGGATTTCCTGCGCTTTGCCCAACGAATAGCCGAGTAGCACCGGAACTTCATCGTTCTCGATCGCATCGCGGCAAAAAGCGATAATTTGCGCGATCACTTCCTCGGTCGGCGGAAGGCGATAACGCGGAATGCCATAGGTTGTTTCCATAATCAGGGTGCTGGCCGCCGTCCATTCCGCGGGCTCGGCCGATTGACCCCGGCGCAATTTGAAATCGCCGGTGTAAAGCAGCGAATCATTCTCAGTGCGCAAAAAGAGTTGGGCCGAACCAAAAATATGACCGGCCGGAAACAGGGTCACCTGCATTCCCCGGACATCCTTTTCCTGGCCGAATGGCAGGATGATTTCCTTGCGTTTTCCCGCCAGCCGCGCTCGCATCAAGCGCGCGGTCCGTTCCGAGACGATAATCTCACGATGCGGTGCAATGTGATCGATGTGGGCGTGAGAAACGAAAGCGAACTCCTTAGCTTCCCACGGGTCGAGCCAGAGATTTTGTTGCGGCAAAAAAACGCCACGCTCGTATCGAACATCGATCACACAGGAATTCTGGCCTGTCGGTCCGTCTGTTCAACAGCCGGTACGGCTCTAACAGGCGAGACGCCTGCCTTCCGCAGCTAGCCGCCTGTTTCCGCAGGAAACCGGGATTCGCTTAGTGTCCTGATTTTGAACGGCAGAATAGGAACACAGACTTTCCAGTCTGTGCGCCCGGCGGAGTTTTACTCCGCTGACGTGGTCCTTGCGCGAGTTGCTGAGAGCAGCGGCTTTAGAAACCCGCTGGGCGCACAGGCCAGCGGCCCGTGTTCCATATCGGCATTCGCTCTGCATTGACAGGGTCGCACGCAGCCGGTTTGATATGGCTAATGCGATTTACCTGCGCAGTCGCGCTTTTGCTTAGCGTGAGCTCTCTCGCGCGAGCCGATCCCGAGCAAGGGAAATTACCACTGGCGCTCAATCCCGATTTCCAGTTTCGTAAAGCTAAGATTTACACGCTGTCGCAAAATCTTCCCCGCAACAAAGGACAGCGAGGGAACAATCCCGCGACTCAGACGAGCAAGGCCAGTTTCAAATCGAGTAGTGCGATTCAGGAAGCTTCGCTAAATTTTGAACGCTCCTATCGCATGTATGGCGCGGTGACTGCGCTGGATCAACGGCAGCGCTTCGGGCAATACTTTGATTTTTTCTGGCGGGCGAAGCGGCCATCGGATGTGACCGTCCGGTTTGAATACAAGCAGGAGAAACTTCGCGCTTTTGTGCAGGCAAAAGAGCAAGCCTACCAGAACGTGCACGGGACGAATCGCAGCGAATTTCGAGTGGTGGGCGACGAGTATTTTGATGATGGACAAGTGCTGGCCTGGCGTTGTTTACTCATCGAACACGGCCGGATCGTAGCCGAGAAACGCTCTTTTCTATGGGACTAGTCCGTTTGACTGTCAGGATTAAAGTTCATAACTTTCTATAGTTAACTGTGGAATCGTCGATTCAGGTTGGAGTAAGCGGCCCTGCCGTCTGGGTCCGGGTGGAGGGCAAAGGCAATTTTCTGAACAGCGGCAATTTCAAGCAGTTTGCCCGCGAAATGGTGGACCGCGGCTATCGCGAGTTCGTGGTCGATCTGCTCGATTGCGCGATGATGGATTCCACTTTCATGGGGACAATGGCGGGACTGGCTTTGCGGTTAAAGGAACTTGGACAGGGACATCTTCGGGTGGTGCATTGCGGCGAACGCAGCCGCCAATTGCTTACCGGCCTTGGTCTCGATCAACTTTTCCAAATCTCCAGCAACGGCGCGCGCGCTCCGGAATGCGGCGCGCTTGCTCCCAAAACCCCGGGAAAAAAGGAGCAGGCCAAGGAAATGCTGGCAGCTCACGAAGCGCTCTGTGAAGCGGTGCCGGAAAATCTTTTGCGGTTCAAAGACGTTCTCGATTACCTCAAGCAAGACCTTCACGACAACCCGGTAAAGAAGTAAGTTGGCCGCCGACTTCATGTGGCCGACTCTTCTCTACGCGCTCTTGGCTATTGCGATTTGCGGTTGGGTTTTTACCACCTTCCGCCAACGGCGCAAGGTGCACGCGCTCGAGCGCTCGAAGGAGGAAATCCAGGTCGAAGAAACGCTTGTCTTCGATTTTTTACACGGGCTGGGTGAAGCGTTTCGAGAAACGATCAAGCCGCATGATTTGCATCGGCTGATCGTGGAAGGAGCCACCCGAATTCTCGACGCTAACGGGGGCGCGCTCTATCTCACCGATCGCAGCGGGAACAAGCTTGTGCCGATGTTTCTTTCCAAAGGTTGTCCGCCACTCGTGCCGGTGCCGGGCCACATTTTGCACCAGGCCGCGACTACCCCCGCTGCCTTGGAAGGATTTTTGCGGATGCATACTGTTCCACCTGGCGAAGGTTTGATCGGCACCGTCTGGCAGACGACGCAACCGGTTTCGCTCGCCGATGTGCGGGACGTGCCGGAATTGGCACGCTTGCGTGAGACACCTCTCGGAACCGCTTCGTTGATGGCAACGGCCTTGCTTTATGGCAAACAAAACATGGGCGTGCTCGCGGTTGGCAACGGCCCGATGGGCGCGCCATTCACGCCGAGTGATTTTGTCGTCTTCAAATCGATCGCCGAGCAATCCGCCTTCGCCCTCTACAACGCCATCATTTACTCCGAAGCGAATGAAAAAAAGCGGCTCGATCACGATCTCGAAATCGCGCGCGACATTCAGCGAATTCTGCTTCCGGAAAAATCGCCGGCCATTCCCGGTTTCGAAATTGCCGGTCTCAACATTCCGGCGCGGCAGGTCAGCGGCGATTACTTTGACTACATTCGGGTGGACGAACATCGCCTCGGCCTGGCGATCGCGGATGTTTCCGGCAAAGGCGTGCCCGCGTCCTTGATCATGGCGATCTGCCGAAGCGTTTTGCGTAGTCAGGCGCCGCAAAATCCATCGCCGGCGGAGGTTTTAAAGGCAGTCAATCGCCAGCTTTATCCCGACATCAAAGAGGACATGTTCATTAGCATGGCATATTTGGTGGTGGACCATTCCGTCGGTTCGGTCACGATCGCGCGAGCTGGCCATGATGCACCATTGCTCTATCGTCGCGCGCAGAAAACAGTCGAACTAATTAAGCCACCTGGAATGGTCGTCGGCATCGACAGCGGGAGTGTGTTCGATCGGATCACGAACGATTTTGCCATCTCGCTCGAGCAGGATGATTGTCTGGTCCTTTACACCGACGGCGTGACGGAAGCTTTGGATGCCGAGGGTTTCGAATTCGGCGTAGACCGGATGATTCAATCAGTGCGGGCGAGCGCGGCTCACGGCGCTTCGGCCATTATCGCGCGGTTAATTGATGACGTGCGCAATTTCGTGGGCGCGCAACCACAGAACGACGACATTACTCTAATTACCATTCGTAAACATGAAAAAGACCAGCCCTGAACCGCGCGAAGAAGACAAAATTCCCCCTCCAGTACCGACAGAAAACAGTTCCGATGAGGCAGAAGCTACGGAGGAGGATCTGGTTGCGAGTTTGCAAAGCGATCTTGATCGCTTTCGCGATCTGGCATTGCGAACTCAGGCTGACTTTGAGAATTACAAAAAGCGCGCCGCCCGCGAGCGCGATGAAGGGATTAAGTATGCCAATCGTTCGTTGCTCGAACGCCTGGTCCCGATTGTCGATAATTTCGAGCTCGGACTGTCCGCCGCTCGGGAGGAGGGCAAGCACTCGCCGATTTATTCCGGCATGAGCATGGTCCTTAAACAACTTACCGATTTTCTAGCGGACAATGGACTGCAACCAATTGATGCGGTTGGAAAACAATTTGATCCCAACCTGCACGAGGCGATCGGCCATGAACCAAGTGACGAAGTTCCCGAAGGTCGGGTCATCCGACAAACCCGCCGCGGCTATCGCTTGAAAGATCGGCTTCTGCGGCCAGCGGCGGTAGTGGTTTCGAGCGGGCGCGTTGGAAGCAATGATGAGTGAGAGGGTAGCGCGCGCACCCTGTGGGCATAGCGTGGCGCGCTTCTTGAACAAGAGAGAAGCGAAAAGAGAGGTGCGAACTTAGAACCGGTCGGCAGAAACCTTGCTTTCATGTCACTATCTGTCTGTTGCTCACTATTCTAAATGCCTACAACCAAACGCGATTATTATGAAGTGCTCGGTGTCGCCCGAGGCGCGCATGAGGACGAAATCAAGCGCTCCTATCGCAAGCTCGCGGTCAAGTTCCATCCGGACAAGAATCCGAATGATCCGCACGCCGAGGAAAAATTTAAGGAACTAGGCGAGGCCTACGATGTCCTGATCGACGTCGATAAGCGTGCCGCGTATGATCGATATGGACACGCCGCTTTTTCGCAAGGCGCCGCCGGGTTCGGTGGTGGGTTCCACGATCCGTTCGATATTTTCCGTGAGGTCTTCGGCGGCGGTGGCGGCGGAATTTTCGAGAGTTTTTTTGGTGGTGGCGGCGGCGGCGGTCGCGCGGAAGAGCGGCAGCGGGGTTCCGATTTGCGTTACGATATGCAGATCACGCTGGAGGAAGCCGCATTTGGCACCGAGAAAGAAATCGAAATTCGCAAGCTGGACACCTGCGATCAATGCAACGGCAACGGCGCCGAGCCCGGCTCGCGCTCGATCAATTGTCCAACCTGCGGCGGACGCGGGCAGGTGATCAGTTCTCGCGGTTTTTTCCAGGTGTCGCAAACCTGTCCGCGCTGCCGGGGAGCCGGACAAATTATTGAAAAGCCATGTCACAAATGCGGCGGCGAAGGGCGGGTCGAAAATTCCAGCCGGATCAAATTAAAAATCCCAGCGGGTATCGGCAACGGCTCGCGCCTGCGGTCTTCGCGAAATGGCGAAGCCGGCATCCGCGGCGGGCCGCCGGGCGATCTCTACGTCGTGCTTCACATTAAGGAGCACCCGGTGTTTCAGCGCGATGAAGATGATCTCTATTGCGAGGTGCCAATCTCATTTCCGTTAGCTGCGCTTGGCGGCGAGGTTCCTGTTCCGACGCTCGAGGGTAAGGCGAATGTGAAGATTCCAGCTGGCACCCAAAGCGGACAGATTTTTAAACTCCGCGGCAAAGGAGTTGTGAACGTTGAAGGACGCGGACGCGGTGACTTGCTGGCGCGGGTGATTGTGGAAGTGCCGACGCGATTGAATTCGGAGCAACGCCGCAAACTGGAGGAGTTCTCCGCCCTCGTCGGCGAAGACAACACCCCCTTGCACAAAAGGTTTTTCGATCGTGCCAAAGATTTCTTTCGCTAATTGAATCAGCCGCGGATTGCGCGGATTTCGCAGATAAGAATTCTGATTTTCTGGTTCGATCCGTGTCATCCGCGTAATCCGCGGTAGTAAGATTTGATTTGTTGAGAGGTTGTTCGGTTACATCAATCCTCACCATCAAACTTCCCTCATGCATCGCTTTTACATCGCCCCGGAAAATTGGAATCCTGACTCGCTCGTTTTAGGGGGACCGGAAGCGCATCACGCGCGCGATGTGCTGCGGCTACAACCCGGCGGACGCGTAGTGGTATTCAACGGTCGCGGTCATGAAATCACCGCCGAGATTGCGAAGGTAACACGCGAGGAAATTCTCTTGCGCAAAATGCACGAGGCGCGGGTCCCGCCGCTGCCCTGTCAGATCACACTGGCGCAGGCCATTCCGAAAGGGAAGAACATGGATTTAATCGTGCAGAAAGCGGTCGAGATCGGAGCGGCCGAGATTGCGCCACTTATTTCCGAGCGCACCATCGTGCATCTCGAGGCCAAGGAAGCGGCGCAAAAACAAGCGAAATGGCAACAGGTCGCGATCGAAGCCGCCAAGCAATCTGGACAAAACTGGCTGCCGGCGGTGCAAACGCCAAGGAAGCTCAGCGATTTTTTCGCTAACGCGGGACTGCAACGACTTCGTTTAATCGGCTCCCTTCAATCCGACGCGATGCATTTGAAGGCGGTGTTGGCCGATTACGAACGCGAACATCACGCCCGGCCCGCCAGCGTCCTGATGTGCATCGGTCCGGAAGGCGATTTTACGCCGGCGGAGCTCAATCTGGCCCGGAGCAACGGCTGTCGCCCCATCACCCTCGGCCCGATTATTCTGCGGGTAGAAACAGCGGCGATTTATTGTTTGAGTGTGCTTTCCTACGAATTGCTAGCTAAACCCAGCGGAACACAGGTTTGAAAGCCTGTGTGGCGCACAGGTCTTCAGACCTCTGTTCCGAGCGACTGAACGGTTAGTAAATGTAAGGCGCGGAAAGGGGAAAGGCGTCGCGGATTAGTTCGAAGCGCGGTTGCCCATCTTCGGCCAGTACAATTTCGACGACGTCGAACCGGACGAGGATGTCGGGGTTGTCCAGCAACTGCAACCAGGCCAGGGCCCCGCGTGAAATCAATTTGCGTTTCGCAGCGTTGACCGCCTCAACCGGTCGCCCAAAATCTTCGCGAGTGCGCGTTTTTACTTCGACGAAGACAAGGGTGTCGCGATCGCGGCAAATGATATCAACTTCGCCGCCACGGCGCGCCCGGAAGTTGCGATAAAGAATTCTGTAGCCTTGCCGCCGGAGAAAGGCGCAGGCCAGTTTTTCCCCGCGCGCACCGAGCCGCAGATGCTCAGATAATTTCTTCGAGCGTGAGAAGCGGCTGCGCCACCGGCTCGAAAGATCGGCGAGAGAACGGCTAAAGCGGGTATTCATCGGATGCGATTGGCAATTCAAGCGAACCTGCGGTGCAGTATCAAGCGATCTGTCATTCCTACCGAAGTGGAGGCTGCAACGCAGGCGACGCAGTCGGTGAGGCCAGGCTTTCAATCTCTAGTTTTCTTCGCGAGAAATTAGAGATGTCTCGGGTCCGAGCCGGACTGGCATGGTTGCTCGACATGACACTAACTCGAGCGCGAGAAGCGGTTGCGCCACCGGCTCGAAAGATCGGCGATGGATTGGACAAGGCC
Source organism: Verrucomicrobiota bacterium (assembly GCA_003220155.1). Lineage (GTDB taxonomy): Bacteria > Verrucomicrobiota > Verrucomicrobiia > Chthoniobacterales > UBA10450 > AV69. The sequence goes on along the minus strand of QHRO01000240.1, from coordinate 27,739 downwards.
CGTGTTCATGAAGTTTGATGAGGTGAAGTTCGGTGCCGTAGCCCTTGTGCTGGCCGAAACAATACTCCGGGAATCGCGCGCAAAACTCACGCATTAAACGGTCGCGCGTCACTTTCGCGATCACGCTGGCAGCGGCGATGGAGAGACTAATGCAATCACCATCGATAATCGCCGTTTGAGGGAGCGGGAAGGGCGAGACCGGAAGTCCGTCGATTAGCACATGATTGGGCGGCCCGCTCAGCCCCTCGAGGGCGAAGCGCATCGCTTTGTGGGTCGCGCGCAAAATATTAATTTGATCGATCTCGATGGAGTCGACTACCCCGATGCTCCAAATAATGTCGTCGCGCGACACCAGCTCGTCGTAGATTTCCTGGCGCAGCTCGGGTAGGAGTTGTTTCGAGTCTTTTAATTTTCGATGCCGGAATTTCTCTGGCAAAATCACGGCCGCGGCCACCACCGGACCGGCTAGCGCGCCGCGGCCCGCTTCATCAATTCCCGCGATGCGAAGGATACCGAGGGTGCGCAGTTTTTTTTCGTAACGAAAACCGCAGCGCCGGTACATCGGCCAAAGATTATCTACAGATTTATTTTGTGCCAGTAACTCGTCATCCCGAGCGACAGTCGCTTGCGACGCCGTAGCCTTACGCGGAGGCTGGGAGGGATCCTGATGAAATTACCTTTAAGCCGACCCCACGGGATCTTCTGTAGCGGCGGCCTATGACCGCCGTTTACTAAGGTTTCGGCGGTCATAGACCGCCGCTACAGGACAGCTCGGGATGACGGTACTTGCGTTTGGCGCGCATCTGCGGAGATTGAGCGCCCGCGAAAGGAGCTGCCATGAACCGCATCATTGACGCCATCGAGAAAGACCAGTTCAAAACGGAATTGCCGGCATTTCAAGTGGGCGACTCCGTCCGCGTCCATACCCGAGTGGTGGAAGGCGACAAGGAACGCATTCAAATTTTTGCCGGCATTGTCATTGGTCGAAAGGGTCGCGGTCTGAACGAAACCTTTACCGTCCGCCGTATTTCCTATGGTGAAGGAGTCGAGCGTGTATTTCCGCTCCATTCTCCGCGCATTGCCAAAGTAGAAGTGGAAAAAGAAGGCCGCGCCCGCCGGGCCAAGCTCAACTATCTGCGCACTCGCAAAGGCAAGGAAGCGACCGCGGTGCGGGAGTAGTCTTCGGTCATCCCGAGCAACACCGCCAGTCCGGCTCGGACCGAGGGATCCCGAGGCGAAACCTTTAAGGTAACTTGGCGGGATCCCTCCCACCCTTCGCGTAAGGCTACGGCGTGGCAAGCGACTGTCGCTCGGGATGAGGGGGTATTCGTTGCGATGTTGTGATCGCCCCGGCCGCCAATTATAGTCACGTCCCGCACCAGCGCCCGTAGCTCAACTGGATAGAGCGTCAGCCTCCGGAGCTGAAGGTTGCGCGTTCAAGCCGCGCCGGGCGCATTTCTTCAAAGGTGAGAAGTGAATAGTCATTAGTGAGAAGTAAAAGATTTGCGCGCCCCACCTCTCACCGTAAAATTTCGCAGCGCGAAATTTTACGACAGCGCTTCGATCCGGCCGACTAAATCCTTCTTGCTCGTCATGCCAGTGACCTGATCGCGCACTTGCCCGTTCTTGAAGATCAGGAGGGTAGGAATCGCGCGGATGTTGAATTTGAAGGAGAGATTCTGATTCTCGTCGATATTCACCTTACCCACTTTGATGGCGTCGCCTTTTTCGCGCGCGATTTCATCGATGAGCGGCGCGATTAGCTTGCAGGGGCCGCACCATTCCGCCCAGAAATCAACCAGGACGGGCTTCTCGCTGTTGTTTACTTCGCGATCAAAGTTCGATTCGGTAAGCGTGACGGTGTTTTCCATCACGAAATATAATTCCAAATCTCAATGATCAAAATGGCGGCTGACACCACCACCAATCCCCAGCAAAGCGGCACTGGGATGACATTGAGGACCGGCTGTGGTGCTGCAGGGGCGATGGTCACAGGCGCGGTCGGCGGCGCAACTGGTGTGGCCGTAGCGGTAATGAGCGGCTGAGTCTTTGACATCTTCGCCGGCATTGGCTTCGGCGGATCGGGTAGGATGCTAATGCGCGCCGTTTCCTTGGTCAGAGGAGTTGTGGCTGCAGTTGGCCTTGGCGCTGACGCTCCGGCGGTTGTTCCACTCGGCCGAGGCAAAGGTGTTTTGGTAACTGGCGGAGGAGGAGGCGGTGGCAGTACCGTGCGCGGTGCAGGGACGCCTCCGACCGGGGGTGTGGGCAATGGATTCTGCGCCACCGGCGGTCTGGGAATTGGAACTGTGCCTGGCCTTGATACCAAGGGGGGCACCGCGGTTGGCGTAGGTTCCGAGGTAGGCGGCCGCGACGGAAGATTGATTCGAACGGTATCGTGCTCCTCGGGCGCGGCGGCGTCTCCACGGCCAGGGGGAAGAGTAATTCGGACAGTTTCTTTTTTTGGTTCGTTCGCTTCAGCCATGGTCATTTTGACGGGTGAAACAAAGAGTCTGTCAAAAATTTCGCGCTTTGTCACCCCTCAATTGACGCTCGGACAATAAAAACCCGTCTTACACGAGGAGGTCGTAACCCCGGGCCCCTTGAATCTTTCGTGTAATGAATTCGCCTACGGGCGCTGGTTGGGACAATAAGACCCGCGCATCCACGTCGGGTGCGTCCGCTTCGGTACGGGCGACCAGTGGTTGGTCGACCAATAATTTTAGCTCACTTCCGATTTTGGCCGCCGCGACTTCATGCGCGATTTTCTGCTGCAAAGTCATGGCGTGACGATGGCGTTCGTTTTTTACCTTCGCCGATATTTGTCCTGGCATTTTCGCGGCGCGCGATCCTTCCTCGCGCGAGTATTTGAAAATACCAAGCCGCTCGAATCGCGCGCGCTCGATAAAGTCCAGCAACGTCTCAAATTCCGTTTCCGTTTCGCCGGGGAAGCCGACGATGAAAGTTGTGCGCAATGCGACTCCGGGAATGCCCAGACGCAACTTCGCGATCAATGTTTCAATATGCGCGCGACTAGTTTCGCGTCGCATTCGCCGAAGCATCGACTCATCGATGTGCTGCAACGGGATGTCGATATAACGCGCGACGTGGCGGCACTCGGCGATGGTTGCGATCAATTCGTCGCTCCAGTGTGCCGGATGAGTGTAAAGCAATCGGATCCAAAATTCGCCGTCGATTGTTTCAATCTCGCGCAGGAGCGAGGCCAGTGTCAGCCCCCGCGCGGAATCGACCGGTTGACGCGGACCGGCTTTTTCGGCCCACAAATCCATCCCGTAATAGGTCGTGTCTTGGCTGATCAAATTGATTTCGCGCGCTCCTTCAGCCACAAGCGCGCGAATCTCGGTGAGGACCGATTCCGGAGTGCGGCTGCGGTGACGCCCGCGCATTTGCGGGATGACGCAAAAACTGCACGGATGATTGCACCCATCGGCGATCTTCAAATACGCCGAGTGCGGAGGGGTTAAACGAAAACGTGGCGTGTCGTAATCCGGGATGTAAGTGGGCCGTGGCGTGACGAAGTTGTAGCCGGCATTGGTGACACCGGCCGCATTGATCTTATCTCGGGAATTTCCAGGATCACCGATCCCGGCCACGAGGCGTTCGACAATCGTGCCCAGTTCGCGCACCTGATCGAGACCAATGAAGGCGTCCACTTCCGGCAGCTGCGCCCGCAATTCCTCCGAAAACCTCTGCGACATGCAACCGCTCACGATCAATCTTTGGTTCGTGCGTTTGTGCGGGCTGCGTTGTTGATGCGCTTCTAAAATGGCGTCGATCGATTCTTCCTTCGCCGAATCGATGAAGGCACAGGTATTGATTACGAGGACGTCGGCATCGTCTGCGCTGGAGGTGATTTCCATGCCGCGCTCCAACACGCTGCCGAGCATGATTTCGGCATCGACCAGATTTTTCGCACAGCCAAGGCTGATCATTCCGACCTTTGGCCGCTGTAGTCGCTGTGGCGGTAGGCGTGTTGCCTGCGCGGGCTGCGGAATTACTGCAAATCGGTGTCGCCGTTGGAGACGATTTTGCCGTTCTTGCGAATCTGGACGGCTTCGCGATCGAGCACGCGCACGCTGAAGCGATGACCACGGAATTCAACTGTTCCGTCGGACGGCGAAACCCACCGTTCGAATGCCGGCTTGGTTGGATCGTCGTCGATCGTTACCTGCATGTAGGTCCTTTTTAGTGGCTTGATGTCGATCCGATTGGGGCCTTCGGCATCAATCGCTTCGTTGTCGGCCTGAGCCGCAGCAACTTCATCGGGCCGTACCGGTACGGCGCGGCGAACTTCCGGCTCAACGGCTCGTGGAGCTGGCAGGGCAGGCGTTTCGACCGCAATAGCCGTTGGTACGGGCGCTGCCGCCGGCGCCGCGATGGTCGGGGCGCCTTTCACGGGTGGAGCAGTCGCTGCCACGCGAGCGGGCGATTCAACCGGTAGCGCGTGCGGCGCAACAATCGTGGCCACGGCCGCGGTCGGGCTGGGGGTAGCGCTGGCCGCTGCTTCGGGCGAATGGGGCGCGATTTGATTTAGCTTCGAGATAAAGCGCAGAAACGAAAAACCGGCGACCAGAATCGCAATCCCAATCAGGAAAGGGAGCAACGAGGGGCGAGTATTTTCGGTTCGGCGTGTCACCGCTGTGCGCGGTGCCTTGGGCGCCAGCGCGTCTTGCAAATAGGAATAGCCATCGACCGTAAGGTGGCCGGAGGTTTCAAAAGCGTCGAGATAAGGCGAAACATCGACTTCGAGAAATTTGCCGTAGATTTGCAGGAACCCCTTGGCGTAAGCCAGACTGGGAAAGTTCGAAAAATCGTCCGCTTCGATCTCCGCCAGGCGCGATTGTCTAATTCTCGTTAGCCTCGCCGCTTCCTCAAGCGAGAGATTGCGCGCCTTACGCGCTTCCTGAAATTTTCTGCCTAGTCCTTCGATGGACATTTTATCTCTTGCCGGTTAAACAGCGGCGTCGAGATCGACCAGAATCTCGCGCGGCTTCGCGCCTTCGCCGGGACCTAAAATACCGCGCTGCTCAAGAATATCAACGATGCGCGCAGCCCTGGTATACCCAAGTCGAAGCCGGCGCTGCAACAGGGAAGTTGAGGCTCGCTTTTCCTGGCGAATAACCTCAAGACATTTCTCCACCAGTTCTTCGTCTTCCTCGGTAACCTCCTCAACCGGAGTTGCACCCGATTGCAATCTGTCCTGCATCGCGCTGTCAAAGGCCGGACCTCCTTGCCCGGAAACAAAATCGACCAGCTCTCGAATCTCATCGTCTGTCACCAGCACGCCTTGGGCGCGGATTAATCGTGACGTGCTCGGAGGCAGATAAAGCATGTCACCCTGGCCAAGCAAACGGTCCGCGCCATTTTCATCAAGAATGACGCGGCTATCGATCTTGCTTGCGACTTGGAAGGCGATGCGGCTTGGGATGTTCGCCTTGATCACGCCGGTGATGACGTCGGCCCGCGGCGTTTGGGTCGCCAGGATGAGGTGAATTCCGGCGGCCCGGGCAATGGCAGCCATTCGTGCGATGCTGCTTTCCACGTCGGCTGGCGCGGTCTGCATCAGATCGGCCAGTTCATCGATGATGAGTACGATGTATGGCAGCTTGTCCGGAATGACCAGTTCGCCCTCGCGCGGAACATGGATTTCTGTAGCCGCGGTCGCTGACCAGGGGCCGGCGTCAGCGACGCCGGCTACAATGTCATCATCCAACTCCTTTTGTGTCTTCTTCGGTGGCCGGGCGTTGAAACTGGTAATGTTCCGTACGCCGACGCGCGCAAAAATCTTATAACGCCGATCGATTTCGTCGCTTAACCACCGCAGAGCGATCAACACCTTTTTCGGATCCGTCACCACCGGGAAAGCGAGGTGGGGCAGTTTTTCGTAGATCTGCATCTCCACCACCTTGGGATCGATCATGATGAAACGCAGCTCTTCGGGGGTGAAACGAAAGAGAATGCTCGCGATCAGGGCGTTGATGCAAACGCTCTTGCCGCTCCCGGTCGTACCTGCAATGAGCAGGTGCGGCATTTGCGCCAGATCCGCAATGATGACGTTGCCGTAAACGTCCTTACCCAGCGCCAGCGGAAGTTTGCAACGCCTCTTTCCTTCTTCCCACTCGGCCGACTGCATCAATTCGCGCAAGGTCACTTTGATTTTGCGCGTGTTGGCGATCTCGATCCCGACCGTGTCTTTCCCCGGAATTGGGGCCAGAATGTTGATGCGTTCCGCTCGGGTCGCACGCGCCAGATCGCGTTCGAGCGAAACGATTTTGTCCACCCGCACACCCTTGGCCGGATAAACTTCGTAACGCGTGATCGTCGGTCCTTTGGTAATGTCGCCCGCAGCCACGGCAATACCAAATTGCCCCAGTGTTTCGATCAGAACCGCCTGCACCTGCTCGAGCTCGGCCGGATCCGCCCCACCGCGGCCTTCGGGATCGTGTTCGTCCAGCAAATCAATGCTTGGAAGTACATAATTTTCGGCATCGAATCTTCGCGCTTCGGCCACCGCGATCGATGGTTTCGACTTCGCCGGACGCAATTCTGCCAGGGAAGGTTTTTTGCGCGGCGCCGTAAGTGCCTCCTCCGGGAGCGCGGTGGTATCGACTACTTTCGGTTTCGGGCGACCGGCCAGTTCTTCCGGCGGGATCAGTATTCTCTCTGGAACGGCTGCGCCCTTTTTCTTCAGCTGTTTTTCAAGCGACCGCCGTTGCTTTGCCAGCTCACGTTCGCTGATCGCCAGCTGCTCCTTGATATCCGCGTGACGCATCTCACGGCGTAAACGCCAGTCGCGAAAACGAGCGGCGCCATTACGAATGCCACCGACGGTTTCGCGCACAAGATGGATCGGGCGCAGACCGGTCATGAGAATGAGCGCGCTCAGATAAATGCCGGCCAGAAGAATCATTGAACCGACGTCGCCCATAGCGGTGAGCAAGAGTTTCTTGCCGAAGACATAACCGATCGATCCGCCCGGTCCCTGAATGTTTAGTTTTTTCCAATCAAAGAAGTAGCGCGTTTGTAGTTGCAACAGACAGGCCCCGGAAACAATGAAGAGAATGATCCACGGCAGACGCGCAATCACCCGCAAACGTGGATAAAAGAGTTTGGCGGCGCCGAAGCCGAGCAGCGCCGCGGCGAGGAAATAGGATGCCGCTCCGATGAGCAGATAGAACACGCTCGCGAAAATGGCGCCAAACGGACCGATGAAATTTTGCGGCGGCCGGTTTGGCGGTGACAAATAACTCCACGGCACCCACGAGGGGAGATCGCGCGGGCTATACGAAATCAGCGCGAAGAAGAGCAGGGTCCCAGCGAAAAGTAGAATGATGGCGAAGACTTCATTCCACGCGCTGTTCTTTGCTGAGCGAGCCACCGTGCCGATAGTAAACCCACGGGCGCACGTTTCAATTTCCTTCGTACTTGATTCCAACTTTTGTCGAGGCTCGTACGGATTAATCAAAAAATGCAAATAGTGAGGATCGACCCCCCATTGCACGTCCCATCAGAAAGCGGCAGAAGACCGCCGTACCCAAAAGCTGGCGCAAGATCGAAGCAGCCTCTAATTCGCGAAGCGCCGTGGAGTGCGCCAGCCTTTTGGCGCTTTGAGCCCAATAGCAATGAATCGGGCATCATCATTGTTCGTCCCGCTGCTAACACCACTGCGATTGTTCGCGGGAAAAACAACACCACCGGTAACGCTCTGGTCGAAGTCTATATTCTGCCGCCGGAGGCGAGGGAAGAGATTGCGCAGGACCTTCTGCTCGGGTTGATGCATTCGAACGAGACGAGCCGCTTTTCCCAGCGATTGCCTGATCACCGGACACGTACGTTTTGGTTGCGCAACAGCTGCATTGCTCGTTAGTGTGTGCCTCCTTACGTCATGGGGCTCGCATCACGCATAGGCATTTTCTTTACCGGCGCTGCTCTTCTCCTCTCCATTTCCTGTGAAAAACACCAAGTTGGCGAATATCCCGAAGTGCAAAGAGAACTGATGACATTGGCGAACAACCCCGAGCCCGGTCCTTCACCGGGTGGCTCAGCTACAGCCACGCCAGTGAAATTTTTCCCTGAGAAACGACCCTAGCTGGAGGAATTATGGCCGACCACAAATACCTGACCTCCCCGCCGAAAATCGCCACCATGCCGCCGGGCGTTCCTTACATCGTCGGTAATGAGGCCGCCGAGCGTTTCTCTTATTACGGGATGAACTCCATCCTGACCATCTTCATGACCAAATATCTTTTGGACAAGATGGGGCACTTGAGCGTCATGCAGCCGGCGAACGCCGAGGCGTGGTACCACACCTTTGTTTCGACGCTTTATTTTCTGCCGATCTTCGGCGCGATCTTAGCCGATGCGGTTTTCGGGAAGTTTCGGGTCGTCTTCTGGTTATCGATTGTCTACTGCGGCGGCCACGTCACGCTGGCACTAATAGGATCGCCCGTCGCGCATGCGATCGAGCCGCGCTACTTACTCGCTGTCGGTCTTCTGATGATCGCGCTCGGCGCCGGCGGAATTAAACCATGCGTCTCAACAAACGTCGGCGATCAATTCGGGGAATCGAACAGGCATTTGCTGACGCGCGTCTTCAACTGGTTTTATTTTTCCATCAATGCCGGCTCGGCCCTGTCGACGCTCCTGATTCCTTGGTTGCTCGAACCATACCAAGCTGCGCCGGATGGATTCATCGCTAAACTGTCGCCATCCCTTGTCGGGTTTCTTGAGAGTCCACGCCTGCATAGTCCGGACATCGCCTTCGGACTTCCGGGTGTGTTCATGGCTATCGCCACATTTATCTTTTGGCTTGGTCGCAAAAAATTTGTCCACATCCCGCCGGTCGGCCTGCGCACATATGGCCGCGAAATCTTCAACAAAGAGACGGGGAAGATCCTGCTCAATATTTTAATTCCAGTTCCTTTTATCGCGATCTTCTGGGCCTTGTGGCAGCAAAATTTTTCTTCCTGGATCGTTCAGGCGGAGTCGATGGATCGACATCTGTTCGGTATTGAGTGGCTGTCGTCCCAAATTCAGACGGTCAATCCGATTTTCATTCTGATCATGCTGCCGCTCTTCTCTTACTGGCTTTATCCTGCGGTTGAGAAGGTTGTTCGTTTGACGCCGCTGCGGAGAATCGGTGCCGGATTATTTGTCACGGCGGCATCGTTTTTTCTCGTGGCCATGATTCAAACGCGCATCGACGCTGGCCAGCGACCGGGCATAATTTGGCAGATCTGGGCGTTCGTGATTTTGACCGCAGGCGAAACGCTGGTTTCGCCCACGCACCTCGAGTTCTCCTACACCCAAGGGCCAATCAAACTCAAATCGCTCGTCATGTGCACGTATTTGTTCGCTGTCTCGCTCGGCAACGTGTTCACCGCTGCGGTCAATTTCTTCATCCAAAATCCTGACGGCACAGTGAAGTTGCAGGGAACTAGCTACTTCATGTTTTTCGTTTGGGTAATGCTGGGTACCGCAGTGCTATTTGCCGTCGTCACTCCGTTTTACAAAGGCCGCACCTACTTGCAGGACCAAGCGGAGGCTCCCCCTGCGGCTGAACCCGCGATTGGATTTGTAGTCCAGCCGGAGGCATAGCAGCGGCCGAGTTTGGATGAGATTGACACCGAGCCGATTCTCGCCCACGGCACGCCCACGTGATGCGCGCGCGCGAGGTCTCAAAAACTGGTTATGAATAAAACTAAAGCTCTCGTCCCGCTGGAGGGCGGAGCTCTGCGACGCCGGTCTCGCGGAGCTCGACCCTCCATCATTGGTCGATCCAGATTGCCTGGCGTCCGACTGCGAATTCTCTTTGTATTAGTTTCGTTAGTTATGCCGCTAACAAACGTTGGCGCTACGCCCCAGGATGAACAGTGTCGAAGGCTACCTGGTTACTCATCCAGAGAATGCTCCGGAGCTGGGAGATCATCGCTTCGACGACAAGCTGACGGATTAATCCGCGAAGGCACGTGTCCAGGAACTGGCGCGGGCGAAGCAAACGCGGCAGCAAGTCGAAGGACTCACTGACCTTTCACAACTGACCGGCGCGAACAACGTCGATCTCCGCCTGCTTAAGGACAATGTCGACAACGAAATCTTCGACATCGAAGAGCTAAAGGAATGGGAATGGAACCCGCTGGTTTACAACCGAAGTCTCGCCAACAGCGTCTATTTGCTGGTGGCGCGCGATTTCGCGCCAGCGGAGCAGCGCATTCTGAATTTGCGCAAACGCCTGGAGGGAATTCCCGCCGTCATCGCTCAAGCCAAGACCAACTTGAAACATTCGCCCAAGATCCATACCGAGACCGCGATCGAGCAGACCCAGGGCGCAATTTCGTTAGTGCGCGAGGGCCTTTCACCTTTGCTCAATCAAGGGCCGCAAGTGGCAAAAGATCTGGGACCCATTCAGGAAAAAACGGCGAAGGCGCTCGAAGATTACAAGACGTGGTTGCAAAAAGATTTGCTCCCACGGTCAGATGGCGATTTCCGCCTGGGTGCTGACAAGTTTTGCAAGAAATTGCGCTTTGCCCTCGCTTCCGATCTCTCGATGGAAGAGATCATGCAGCGCGCCCGGGCTGATCTGGCGCAAACCCAAAAAGCAATCTACGAAACCGCGCTTCCACTTTACAAAAAATATTTCCCCAACGCGGACAAGAAAGCGCTGGCCGACAAGAAGAAGGTCACGAGCGCGGTTCTGGACAAGCTGGCCGAGCAGCATCCGGACGACAATACCGTCGTCGGTTATGCGCAAAAAATCGTGGGCGAAGCGACCGAGTTTGCCAAACAGCGCGACCTCGTCGCGGTGCCGGAAAAGCCGCTTGAGGTCATCGTCATGCCAGAGTTCAAACGCGGACAGGCGATTGCCTACTGTGATCCACCAGGACCGCTCGAGCAAAATGGCAAAAGATTTTTCGCGGTCGCACCGACGCCAAAAGATTGGAGCGCACAGCGTAAAGAATCGTTCTTCAAGGAATACAACAATTACATGTGCCGCGACCTGACGCGTGCACGAAGCGATGCCCGGACATTATTTGCAACTGGCCCACGCTAACGAATTCCGCGCACCAACCTTGGTCCGCGCAATTTTCCAGAGTGGGACGTTCGTCGAAGGCTGGGCCGTATATTGTGAACAAATGATGGCAGAACAAGGCTACGGCGGGCCGGAAGTGAAAATGCAACAGTTGAAAATGCGATTGCGCGCGATTTGCAACGCCATCATCGATCAGGAGATTCACGCCAAAAACATGAGCGAAAAAGAAGCGATGGATTTGATGATAAAAGAAGGTTTCCAGCAGGAAGGCGAAGCGGTTGCGAAATGGAAGCGCGCTCCGGCTTAGCTCGGCGCAACTATCGACCTACTTCGTAGGCGTGGCCGAGCACCTTGACTTGCGTGATCGTGCCAAAGCGAGAGATGGCACAGCCTTCAATCTCAAAAACTACAATAACACCGTCATCTCCTTTGGCAGCCCGCCAGTGAAATACGTTCGCGAATTAATGGGACTGTAGTTGGAAAACCAAGGAGCGGCGGTCTCCGAGCCGCTGTTTATATAAATCGGCAGCTGGGAAGCAGCCGCTCCTTGATTGCTCCATGATTTTCGTGCGTGACATCGGACACGATCGGCAAATCATGCTTAATCCATGAGCTTTAACAAAAATATTGGAATGCTTTTGCTGGCGATCTATTTGATTCTCGTTGGCTTGATTGCAGTGTTTGGATTCAACTTCGGCTTTATTCCAGGAATCATCGCCCTTCTCGCCGGCATCTTCATTATTCTCGGGCGTTAAACGCCAAGCCCAAGGAACAGCGGTTTCCAAGCCGCCGATTAATTAAACGGGCAGTCTGAAGACTGCCTATCCTGGCTTCGGCGACTGGGAAGGCGCCGCTCCTTGGAGACTGTCATCCCGAGCGAAGTCGAGGGATCCCGTCGCGTTACCTTCAAGTCTGCGCCACGGGATTCCTCGACTTCGCTCGGAATGACGGCAATTTGCGGCATGCGTAATATCGGCACCTGGATGCGCCGCTCGGACGAGAAATATTTCGCGCCATTTTTCGCGAAATGTCCCGACCTCAAGGTTTGGAATGCAGCGCGGCGCAAGGTTCCGCTCGAAAAAATGACCGGCTTATTGCTCACCGGCGGACCAGACGTTGCTCCCGAGTTCTTAAACCAACCTGTTCCCGATCCGTCTGTAATCGAAAAGGATGTGAATCCCGATCGCGATCGCTGGGAACTCGACGCCATCAAGAAGGCGATCGAACGCGGGCTTCCGATTTTCGCGATCTGCAAAGGACTGCAAATCCTCAATGTCGCCCTCGGCGGCACTCTCCATCTCGACATCGCAGGCCATAACCTGCCCGATCAGAAGACGCACGATGTCCAACCGCTCCGATCCGACCGCAAAACGCGCCATCCCTTTGAAAAAGTGAATAGCTCGCATCATCAGGCGATTAACAAACTGGGCGCCGGTCTCGAAGTGGAGTCGTGGTGCGCCACCGATGACATCATCGAACAGGCAAGACTGCGCGACTATCCCTTCGCTCTTGGAGTGCAATACCATCCCGAGCGTGGAAAGATTTATGATGAGTTGTTCGATGATTTCCTCTCGCGGATAGGAAACACGTTGAATCGTTAAATCGTGAATCGTAAATCGTAAATCGTGAATCGTGAATCGTGAATCGTGAAGATTGAAGATCAATTGTTAACTTACTCGCCGATGTAACGATGTGACGATGTAACGAATCACGTCTCCAGCATGTCCGCTCCGCAAAACACCATCGCCATCGTTTACGACTACGATCAAACACTGAGTCCGAGCTACATGCAGGACGAAGTGGTATTCCCGGCATTTGGAATTAACAGCGAGATTTTCTGGCGACGTTGTTCCGAGCTAGTGCGCGGGCAGGGCTACGATAATGAGCTCGCTTACATGAAAGTCTTGCTCGATCAGCTCGGGATGGATCGGCCAACCAATGAGGAACTCAAAAAACTCGGCGCGAAGCTTAACTTCTACAAAGGTTTGCCGGAGATGTTTGAGGAATTTTGTGGTGGCAAAGGTTTACTCACCGCCGAACACGCCGCTTATGGCATCACGGTCGAGCATTACATCATTTCATCGGGCATGAAGGTATTGATCGATGGCAGCCGGCTCGCGCCTTATGTGCGCGCCATTTTCGGTTGCGAGTTCGCGACCGACAACGAAGGCCGCATCACTTTCCCGAAGCGCGTGATCAGTCACACTCAAAAAACGCAGTTTCTCTTTCGTATTAATAAAGGCTTTCTCGACATGGCGCAGGACGTGAATGATCACATGGATCCTGAAATTCGGCCGATTCCATTCCCCAATATGATTTATGTCGGCGACGGTCCGACGGACGTGCCGTGCTTCACCGTGATGAAGAAAAACGCCGGTCAAGCAATCGCGGTTTATAATCCTGATGATTCGCAGCGTGTTGGTTTCAAAAAATGCTATCAGCTCTCCACGCATGCCGACCGGGTGAAACACATCGCGCCGGCTGATTATCGGCGGAACACGCATCTGCGCATGTTGCTCGAGCAAATGGTGGAAGAAACCGCGAACCGGATCGTGGAGCAGCGCAAGCTCGCCGTTGAGACAGGCACCGTGCGCGCGCCGAAACATTAGGCGAGTGCACCAATCTAGCTGTAGCCGCTTCGGTCTGCGAAGCGCAGGATGCCCGATCACGTTTCAACTCGAAAGAAAAAAATGAAAAGCTTCGCGCGAACCCCTCCGCGACTCCATTGGGTTTTCTCACGAAGTCCTTTGTTTTTCGTCACCTTTTGCACGTATAGTAGGCGATCAATTCTCGCACGCGCTGAAGTTCACGCTGCGTTCATCGAGTTCGCCGATCGGGCGCATAGGGAATTTGGAATCGCGGTCGGTCGTTATGTAATCCTTCCAGATCACATCCATTTGTTTGTCGCGGGGCCAGACGACTTCAATCTTGGGAAATGGGTCGGCACGTTAAAGCGTGTTCTCGGCGGCGCGATAGCCACGGGTAGGTCGCACGATCCAGTCTGGCAGCGCGGTTTCTTTGATCACCTCTTGAGAAGTGAAGAGAGTTATGCGCAAAAGTGGGATTACGTTCGTGAAAATGCAGTTCGCGCTCAGCTGGTAGAGAGAGTCGAGGATTGGCCGTACGCTGGCGAGTTAATAACGATTTATGGTGACTAGGTTTCCCGTGAGTGCACTTCGCTCAACCCCACCAAGGTAGGTTAACCCATACCGCGTCGCGCAGAGCGCGACGGCTACAGATTTGGCGTGAAAAATCGCTATTTCCTAGCCAATTCCTTCCGCGAAATGTGTTAAGCCCCTAGGTCAGCGATCGAAGCTGCTACGTGTTCTGCCGCCATTCGCATCGGTTCCGTAAAACTGCGTCCGCTTTCCGCCACGATCGGTTGATACGGAATCGGCGGCGAATTTAGATCGCGAATGGTAAACTCAACCGGAACGTCACCCATCACGCCTGCAAAGAATTCGGCCTGCTGCGTGGTGAATGGAAAGACGGGATACATGGCGTAGCCATTGATCCCATTGTTCAGCGCCGTTCGCGATACCGTTGAGGAGACCGAGAAAACGGCCGCGATCGTTTGATAGTTCCGCAAAAGATAAAGCTCAGCGGCTTCGCGACCATCTTCAATCCGAAAACCGTCGAGTTCTGCTCGGTCAGCTTCGTTCGTCTCGTTCGGGTGCGGACGATAAATTAAAGCGTGACCGCTGAAATTCCGCCGCAAATAATCGAGACACCGATTGAGTTGCTCGACGTAAACATCGGCTGACACGTTATGAATTAGCAGGAAAGGCGTGCCGAAAAAGATCACCCGGCGACTGATACCATCTCCATTTCTGTCGCTGACTTCCGGCAAATCCTGCAGCTCGGCCACACTGGGATATTTGGCCCCAATAATTTTCGGATTGTTCGAGACATCGGTCCCGCCATTACTCATGACCACGATTCGATGGTAGAGGAACTCCGGATTTTTTTGCAGACGCTCGACCCGGACGCCATCGCCACCTGGATTTATCCGCGGCTTGAAATGGAGGGTTCGGTTTAAACCCGCCATCGGTTCGACAATCCGATTTTGTAACCAGCCCGAAGTGGTAAATCGATAGCGGGTGCGCCCGCCGACACGGGTAAGATCGCGATAAACTTTTTCTGCGACGCAAAGCACCTTCTTCGCCTCCGGATGCGCCGAGATCGTCGCATTGGAAATGGTCAGAATTCCACCCACGCAAACAACGAGATCGCGTTTTTTACCGATCGGTTGCTGCGCGATTGCTTCGCGCCGCGCGGCGGATTCACGGTAGAGTCGCGACAAATCACGCAAACCACGGCACGTATTCACGCGTGGGAAAGCATGAATCTCGTCAAATTGTCCGCATACGGCCGCCATTGTGCGTGGTCCCACCATTTCGAATGCTCGCGCAACAAATGCACACCGCCTGGAAATTGTGCGCGAACCGCCTGCGCCACCGCAATCGCTGTCGGCAACCGGTCCGGTCGGGAAATTACAATCCAGACTCTGCTCTCGCCATTCATACGCCGCGCGTCGTGGGCGACCAGATGAATTTGTGCATCTGCAATTGAAAACGCGCTTTCAGATTGTCGGCCAACATCCACTCTACAATTTCGCGCGGTTCAATCCGGCCAAATATCGGTGAAAATAAAACGGCGTGACAGCGCTCGGAGAGATTGTGCTCGCGCATCTTTTCGCGTGACCATTCATAGTCTTCGCGCGAGCCAACAACGAATTTCATTTCGTCGCGCTTGGTCAAATGCTGAATGTTCGACCACAGATTCCTCTCGCATTCGCCGCTGCCGGGAGTTTTCAAGTCCATGATGCGATGCACCCGCAAATCGACCTTCGAAATATCGTGTGCGCCGCTTGTTTCCAGTAGCACTGTTTTTCCGGCATCAGCCAGCGCACTCATCAATGGAAGAACATTTTTTTGCAGGAGCGGCTCGCCGCCGGTGATTTCGACCAACGGACAATCGAATTTCAAAACTTCAGTCGTAATCTCGGGCAACGTTTTCTTTTCGCCTTCGTAAAAGGCATAGGCGGTGTCGCAATAAGTGCAGCGCAGGTCGCAGAAGGTCAGCCGCACAAACACGCATGGAAGTCCCGCCCAAGTGCTTTCACCCTGAATCGAGTAATAGATCTCGTTAACAGTCAGCGTTGTGGTGCGCGGTTCAGTGATCGCGTTCATTGGAAATGGAGGAGGAGCCGAATGGCGAACCATAACATAACCGCAGCGGTGATGGCTTCGGTACCGACCTGCCAGCTCGGATGGGAAAAAACATGCGCGCCCAATCTTACCGCCGTGCATAAAACTACGCCCCAGGTCAGCGCACCGAGAACGACCGCGACCGCGATGCCGAGGGACTGTCGCACTCTTGCGTTTTGTGCGGGCTGGTTGCCGATAACGGCCAGCCAGAAAGTGACGCTCCACGGACTCATCAATACGATAAAGAGACCGAGCAAAAACCCGCCGCGCCTCTGGTTTTTTGGCGCTTGAAACTGAAGGCTGCGATGGGCGCGATAGATTTTCCACGCTCCAATAGCGAAGTGGGCCGCTAAAAATAAGAGCAATGCGAGACTTACGATCGCGAGCACACGCCGGATCTCGACCGAGTTGAGCAGGGCGCCTGCGCCGACGGAAACGCAAAAGGCCCAGATGAAATCGCCGGTGCACGCGCCAAGATCGATTGGCCAGGCCGACCAGAATCCACCGCCCCGGTCCTTTGGCAATAAACCGTGCCGGATCATTTCGGCATTAATTGGCCCTGGCGGCCACGCAACGGACCAGCCGAGAATGTAACCGTTAACCAAGGTGCTGAGGGTCATCGTTTCACGCGGACTAAATCTGCGCTAAGAATGCCAGCGATGTCCGAACGAATCGAACGTCTTTTTGCCCGGTGCCGCGACGAAGATCGTGCCGCCTTCATTCCCTACATTTGCGCGGGTGATCCAAATTTTGCCCGGACCGTTGAGATCGCACTGGCGTTGGAGAGAAACGGCGCGGATTTGCTCGAGCTCGGCTTGCCATTTTCTGATCCGCTGGCAGATGGCATTGTCAACCAACTGGCGGCGCAGCGCGCGCTGCAAGCCGGGGCAACTGCGCGCGGCGTGCTCGATTGTGTGCCCGAGATTCGGCGTGCCTCCGAGATCCCGATTGTGCTCTACACGTATCTGAATCCGATTTTCCGATTCGGCATTGATAAATTTCATCAGGCTGCGGCGGACGCCGGTGTGGATGGTTTCCTCATTCTCGATTTACCGCCCGAAGAAGATACGAAAACCAAACAGGTTGACTGCTTAAAGCAGTCAAGTTCGAGAATTGGGAATGGCGGAAATGCGGAAGATATAGTTTGGGTGCGATTAATTGCGCCGACTTCGCCGCCGGAGCGAATCGCCCTTATCGCGAAATCCGCCCGCGGATTTATTTATTACGTCTCGCGCGAAGGCGTAACCGGCGCACGCGATTCGGTCGCGCAGTCGCTCGAAGAAAAGCTAACGATGATCAGGCAATACACCGATCTGCCCATCGCAGTTGGCTTTGGTATTTCGAATCCGGAACAGGCTGCGCAAGTGGCGCGAATGGCTGATGCGGTCGTGATCGGAAGCGCGATTGTCGATTTGATTGGAAAAATTGGAGACATCGACGATCTGGCTAATCGCGTCGGCAGGTTCGTTGCGCCGATTGTGTCGGCGATCCGTCAAGCGCGCAAAGGCCAATAACGGTCATCCCGAGTCCGGCAGTTGCCGGATCGAGGGATCCCGATGCGAAGCTTTAAGATAACGCCACGGGATCCCTCGACTTCGCTCGGGATGACCGGTAGACGAACGGTTGGCATCGAGGCAGCCATGTGGTACACAAACACATGCTGCGATTCACCAAGATGAATGGTGCGGGGAACGACTTTGTCATGATCGACAATCGCGCTGGCAACGTGCACTTGAGCGCGCAGCAAATCGCGAAAATTTGCGATCGTCATCGCGGCGTTGGGGCGGATGGGGTTTTGTTGGTCGAGCCCGCGACCAATAGCGCTGACTTTCGGATGCGTTACTATAACAGCGACGGCGGCGAAGCAGAAATGTGCGGCAATGGCGCCCGTTGTTTTGCCCGCTTCGTAGAAAAAGTCGCCGATGCGACGAAAAAAGTTTCGTTTGAAACGCCCGCTGGAATCATTGCCGCACAACTTCAGGGCGAGCTTGTGACTCTGCACATGAGCGAGCCGACCGACTTGCAGCTAAATGTGACGCTCGCGGTCGGCTCCGAGAACAAAATCATTCACTTTGTTAACACCGGCGTGCCGCATGTTGTTATTCCAGCCGTTAACATCGAAGAGATTGATGTGTTGCACGAAGGCGCTGCCATTCGTCGGCACGAAATGTTTTCGCCCAAAGGCGCAAACGTGAATTTCCTGAAAAGACGCGGCGGAAACAAAATCGCAATCCGCACTTATGAGCGTGGAGTCGAGGGCGAAACGTTGGCCTGTGGTACTGGCGTCGTGGCAAGCGCGCTCATTTTTGCGGCCACGGAAAAAACCGACGGGCCCATTGGCGTGCTGGTGCGTGGCGGCAGCGAATTGAGTGTAGATTTTCGCCGCGACGGCGAGCGCTTCGCAGATGTCACACTCACCGGACCGGCCGAGTTTGTCTTCGAGGGCACAATCGAATTGTAATCGCGCTCTTCTGTAAGCGGCGGTCTATGACCGCCGGGCCGAACGAACTGGCGAAAAGGAAATGATCGGCGCTCATAGAGCGCCGCTACAGGAAAGAAATGTTTTGCGGAGGCACGGTTGAAGTGTGAGCGGTTGTTCTGTAGCGGCGGTCTATGACCGCCGGGCCGAACTTGGCGCACCCAATTTTAACTTTGTAATTTTGTAAATGTTTCGCGGCACTTTCACCGCCTTGGTTACGCCCTTTCGCGACGGCGCGATTGATTTCACTGCGCTGCAGAATTTAATCGAATCGCAGATCGCGGCTGGGATCGATGGAATTATTGCCGTTGGAACTACAGGCGAATCGCCCACGCTCACTCATGACGAACGAAAAGAGGTGATTCGGTTCGCCATTCAAACTGCCAACAGGCGTTGCCTGGTTCTTGCCGGAACCGGCTCCTATTCCACGCGCGAAGCAATTGCGGCTACCGAACAGGCAGAAAAACTTGGTGTTGATGGCGCACTCTTGGTTGCGCCGTATTACAACAAGCCGAGCCAGGAAGGATTGTTTCGTCACTTTTCCGCGATTGCCAAATCCACTCCGCTCCGTCTGATGCTCTACAATATTCCGGGACGCTGCGGCGTTGATATCGTCGCGGAAACGGTGGCACGAATCCAGAGCGATTGCCCGAATGTTGTGTCGATCAAGGAAGCCGGGGGGAATGTTGATCGGGTGAGTGAATTACGCACACGTTTGCCGGACGCATTCACGGTTTTGAGCGGCGACGATGGATTGACTCTTCCGTTTTTGGCGGCTGGCGCGGTCGGAGTGGTGAGTGTCGCGTCGAATTTATTGCCGCGCGAAATGTGCGAACTGGTAAAGGCATTCACCAACGGCGACAGCAAGCGGGCGGAGCGATTGCACCGCAAACTTTATTGGTTGTTCAAAGACTTGTTTATCGAGCCAAATCCGGTGCCGATAAAAACGGCGTTGTCGTGGCGCGGGACCATCTCGGCGGAAGTGCGATTGCCGCTTTGCGAAATGAGTGCTGCAAATCAGGCGCGTTTGCGCAAGACCCTGGAGGAATTTGAACGCAAATAATGCTGTACTTGTAGCTGCCACCGTCACAGGTGGCAGAATTGCTGGTTCTGCCGCTGGAGACAGCGGCAGCTACAACAGCGATAGGTAAAAACGAAGCCAATGACAAGACTTCGCATCGCACTTGTCGGCGCGGCCGGCCGCATGGGGCAGGCGGTCCTTGGTGTCGCCGAAAGCGAAGGCGTTGAGGTTGTGGCCCGGACTGATCTCGGTGATAAAATCGCGCTGGCTGATGCGGACGTGCTGATTGATTTCAGTCATCCAGATGCAAGCCGTTCGATTTGCGACGCGGCGATAAAATCGAAAATACCATTGGTGATCGGAACCACCGGGCATTCGACGAAACAGCGCGATGAAATTGCCGCGGTCGCCAAACAAATTGCCGTGGTCTTCGCCTCAAATTTTAGTGTCGGGGTGAATGCGCTCTTTGCCCTGACGGAGCAAGCCGCGAAAGTCCTCGGTGGCGACTTCGACCTCGAAATTGTGGAAACGCATCATCGAATGAAGAAAGACGCGCCCAGTGGAACGGCGAAAACGCTCGCAGAAATTTTGCAGCGCGCATGCAATACAAAAAAATTGCGGCATGGGCGCGAAGGAATGATTGGCGAGCGCGAGCGATCGGAGATTGGCATTCATTCCGTGCGCGGCGGCGATGTGGTGGGGGATCATAGCGTGATTTTTGCCGGACAAGGTGAGCGGGTCGAGCTGACGCATCGCGCGAGCAACCGCGAAACATTCGCGCGTGGTGCCTTGCGCGCGGCGCGGTGGATCATCGGAAAACCGGCGGGGCTTTATGACATGCGCGATGTGCTGGGCCTGTAGTGGCAGTCGTGTCCGCTGCACCAAACCTGAACCAATTGCACGCGACACGCGTGCCACCACAGAAAAAATAGACTCGGTACACGCGATCGATGATTCGTGCACCGCTCTCCCCTGTACTGGCAGCCGTGTCGGCTGCTTTTTTGATTTGCAGGCGGCACTCCTGTCTCTACAGGGAATCTCAGCATGAGAGCGGCGATTGCGCTTGGGTCTAATCTGGGGGATCGGCTCGCGAATCTTCAGAGTGCGCGCGATCGAATTCGGGCACTCGATGGCGTCACGGAGCCAACGGTGCAGTCAGCGGTTTATGAAACCTCGCCGTTCGATTGCGAACCTGGCGCGCAAAATTTTTACAACGCGGTTATTGAGATTGGGTTCGAGAAATCGGCTGACGCGCTTTTTGAAGCGCTGCAAAAAATTGAGCGCGACCTCGGAAGAGAACGCAACCATGAGCGCAATGTCTCGCGCGCGATCGATCTCGATTTGTTGTATTTCGGTAGTGAACGTCGCTCCGATGCACAATTGCAATTGCCGCATCCGCGAATGACGGAGCGGAAATTCGTTCTGCAACCATTGTGCGATATCGCGCCGGATTTGCGTTTGCCGGGACAAACAAAAAATGTAGGCGAGCTACTCGCGCAGTTGCAGGATCAGGGTAAAATTACGCGCCTGACCGAGAACTGGTAGTATGAAACTCTGGCCGCGGTCTCGCGGAGCTCGACCCTCCATTCATTTGTGCAAATGAACGCGACAGAAAAATTTCGCGAAATGAAGCGGCGCGGACAACGCATCACCGCGCTGACCGCCTACGATTATCCGACCGCGCGTCTGCTCGATGAAAGCGGCCTCGATATTATCCTGATCGGCGATTCCCTTGGGATGGTGGTGTTGGGATACGAAGACACGACCCAGGTGACGCTGGACGAAATGTTGCATCACACTCGCGCCGTCGCCCGCGGGGTGAAACGCGCTCTGATTGTCGCGGACATGCCGATTCACAGCTACGACACTCCCGAGCAATCCGTTGAGACCGCGCGCTTGTTCATGAAAGCGGGGGCGCAGGCAGTGAAACTCGAGGGCGGTGTCAGTCACGTTCCACAAATTGAGGCGATCGTCTCGGCCGGGATTCCGTTCATGGGGCACATTGGGATGCTGCCGCAAAGCGTGCGCGAGGAAGGCGGTTACAAAGTGAAAGGTCGCACGCATGAGCAGGCGGAAGCGCTACTGCGGGATGCACGTGCGGTCGAAGCAGCCGGAGCATTCTCGGTGGTGCTGGAAATTGTAGTGCCGGAAACAGCGAAGACTATTTCGCAGGCAATCCAAATTCCAACCATCGGAATTGGTTCAGGTAAGGATTGCGATGGGCAAATCTTAGTCACGCATGATTTGATTGGTTTGTTTCCGTGGTTCACGCCGAAATTTGTCGCGCCCGAGGCAAACGTGGCCGAGCAGATTCGGCAGGCGGCGCGGCGCTTCGTGGAACAGGTTCGCGGACAGCGAAGCAATCAAGGAGCGGCGTTGTCCTAGTCGGCGATCTTTTGGATATGCTTGTTTAGCGTCGCTTGCTGTGATCTCTCCTCTCCTCTTCGATCGAGGAGAGGATTAAGGTGAGGAGTCGAAAGATCGCATGCTCTCGTTGGAATGGGCCAACCTTCGAAGAAGAAGATCCCTTACCTTGATCCTCTCCCTTTGCCAAAGGGAGAGGCAAAGCACTCTGCGGCCAACGCTAGACAGATACCGATTTGGAAACCGCCGTTCCTTGTGCCTCGAGACGGTTGACAAGGCCCGGGCGTTGCCGGTTTGTTTATCTAGAAATGGCTCTTCCGGATTCTGACTACAACGACGCCTTGTTAAACGCGACGGGCCAGCGAAACTGGCTCTTTTTGGGATTGGTGTTGTCGCTTGCGTTGCATCTGCTGCTCTGCCTTTATCTTTATCAAACGCGTTTAGTACCGGCGGACCTGGCTCTCGCTCCAAGAAGTGAGCCGCCCGTCTTCAAAGTGAAGCCGATTGATACCCAGGCGGCGCTGGACAAGGCGAGCCTGGACCAGACTAATCCGGCGGCGAAGCCGGAGCCGGACAAGACGAACGTGCAATTGCCGGATGAGAAGAAATCCTTCGACGCGCTGTTGCAGGAAGTGCAGGCCACGACGGCGATGCCGGACGACACCCAAGATGTTTTGCCGGACAAGCCAAGAGTCGATCCCGCGCCGGCGACGTCGATGTTAAACGAGATCGAGCGAAGTACCGCGCAAACGCTTTCAAAAAATCCGAACGCGACTCACGAACAATCGTTGTTGAACGACTCCGCCGTCTCGGGTCGTCCGCAACCGGCCCTGAGCGGGACCGAACTGGCGACAAGCACGAACATTAAGCGGCCGAACACGTTTACCAGCAAAGTCCAGGCGGACAGCGCCGGACCCAACAAAAATCGCGTCGCTGGCTTTAGCGATCTCGATTCGTTGCTGGCCCAAAAAGGTCCGCTGGGATCGGGGACGGCGATCCGAATGCCGGACGACCAGCTCTTTCAATATGATAGCGCGGAGCTGCAGGCGAGTTCGGTCGAGCAGTTGCAAAAGCTTGGCACGCTGATCCGGCGCAATCCGAGGGCGACGTTTTCAATCGAGGGTTACACGGATGCGTTTGGCAGCTACGAATACAATCTCGATCTGAGTCAGCGCCGTGCCGACAGCGTCAAGAATTATTTGGTTGGAGCGATGGGGATAAATTCCGAACAAATTCAGACGCGCGGTTACGGTGCGACGAAGTTTTTGGTGCCGCCAAGGCCGGTGATGGATCCGGCGATGGAGCAAGCCGAGATTGCGCGTCAGCAACCGAATCGCAGAGTGGTGATCGTTGTTCACACGAGCGGCGAATAGTCTTAGCCTTTTTCTGTCATCCCGAGCGTAGCCGAGGGATCCAGATGAAATTACCTTTAAGGTAGCGCGGCGGGATCCTTCGACTTCGCTTCGCTCACGATGACGGAGTTACCAATTCTTGATCCAAGTGTTTTGAATCGGGCTGGGCGATGGGGTCCCGCTAGTGCCGCTTCCAACGGTGCTCCAAAGGTCAAATGTAGGGTTATAGCCACCAGCCGTGCTATAACCGGTCGGATTGGCTATCGGATTTTTCGATGTCGAGTAACCATAGCTGTTGCGGAAGGGATCGCGAAAATAAGTGTTTGCTCCAGGAGGATTAGGACCAAGCATGGATTGCTTTAACGATCCACCAAGGTAGTTGCGCGTGTCTGAACTACTTGTCGTAGTCGGATTGCCATCTGAATCGCCGGCGAGTTGGATATACAGATAACTTGAAGCTGAGACGTACGACGACGGATCTGTCATTGTCGTAGGATCAACCGAGTTCGTGGCATTATTCGCCGGATAAATCCCGTTATCCGCTTTGTAGCTTTCGAGGGCTGCGGAGATGGCGGCGATTTCGGTTTCGGCGCGAGCACGCTTGCCTTTGTTCTGCACATAACTGCTAATCGAGAGAACCAGACCAGCCAGAATGAAAATGATGATGATGACCACCAACAGCTCGATGATGGTCATCGCGCCTTCGACGTGAAATGAGGAATGACGAATGACGAATGACGAAATGAAGCCCGAATGACGGAGTCGAGACCGCCGGCAACTTCGGATTATGCGGATTTTATCATTCCTTCGTGCTTCGACATTTGTCATTCGTCATTCCAGCCGCCGGCTGGTCGTCACGTCTGCTGTTGCAACGTGGTGATGATGCTGATGAGTGGCAGAAAGAGGGCGATCACGATTGTTCCGACCACTACCGCCAGAAACACAATCATGAGGGGCTCGAGAATGGAGGTGAGCGCGGCAACGGAATTGTCCACCTCGCCATCATAAACATCTGCGATCTTCAACAGCATATCGGGCAACTGACCGGTTTCCTCGCCGACATCGATCATGCTCACGACCATCGGCGGAAAGGCGCCGCTGGTTTCGAGCGGTTGCACGATCGATTCGCCTTCCTTCACCCGATCGTGCACCTGCGAGATGGCATTGGCGATGACGGTATTGCCAGCGGTATCGCGGGTAATATTCAACGCCTGCAAAATGGAAACGCCGCTCGTGACGAGGGTGCCGAGGGTGCGCGCGAAACGGGAAATCGAGGTCTTGCGAATGAGATCGCCGAAAAGCGGGACCCGCAATTTCAATTGATCGACCAAGCTGCGACCGCCCGGCGTCCGTGCCAGCAGTTTGATCCCGAAAATGAGCGCAACAACACCACCGATTAGCATCACCCAGTTGTTCTGTGCAAATCTGCTGATGCTAATAACGAAGATCGTGATCCCAGGCAGCGGTTTGTCACCGAGCATGTCTTTAAAAATTGCCTCGAATCTGGGCACGATAAAGACGAGGAGAAAGCCCATGATTGCGACCGCCATGGTCATGACGATCGCCGGGTAAATCATCGCGGAAAGGACTTTGCCTTTGATCTTTTGCGCCTTTTCCTGGAACTCGGCCAATCGCCCCAGCACGACTTCGAGGACACCGCCGAGCTCGCCTGCTTTCACCATGCTGACGTAAAGTTCATTAAAAATTTTAGGATGCTGCGCGAGCGAATCAGAAAAGGTGTTACCGCTCTGTACCGAATCGGCCAGCGCTTCAGTAGTGCGTTTGAGAACAGGATCGCGCTCTTGTCTTGCCAGGACGTTGAGCGAGCGCAACAGCGGGAGGCCGGAATCGATCAGGGTGGCAAGCTGCCGCGTGAAAATCATCAGGATTTTCGATTTCACCTTCTGCCGCTGGAAAAGCGTGATGCCGGTCTTGCGCTTCGGGGTCGCGACGGCGGGAGCGGCGATGCGAGCAGTGCGAGGTCGTTTTACCTTTCCATTGCGGGCCGCCGGCGCTTTCCCTTCTTCATAAACGCCGGTCGGGAAATATCCCGCCTGCCGCAAATGCCCGATAGCCTCATTGGCAGAATTTGCCTCGACTGCGCCGGTGGATTCCTGACCGCGAGCATCGAGAGCGACGTATTGGAAGCGGGGCATAGGGCAAATTACCGATTTAACGGTTTAACTATTTAACGATTTAACGCTGAAGAAGTCGATCTCATTCGTTAACCGGCATGAGGAATCGTAAATCGTTGAATGGTGGATCGTTAAATCGTGGATCGCGACCTATTAAGTCTGAAATCTGAGACCTGAAATTTGAAATTCTAGGTGTACTTGAGCACTTCCTCCACCGTAGTGTCGCCATCGAAAACGCTGCGTAATCCATCCTGGCGCAGCGTGATCATTCCGAGCTCGATTGCTTTTTGTTTTAGCGTCACCGTTGGCGCGCGCTCATTGATCAACTCGCGCAATGGATCGGTGATTCGCAACAATTCGTAAATGCCTTTGCGGCCCTTGTAACCGGTCTGATTACACGCGTCGCAACCTTTGCCGTAAAAAAATTTCTTGTCGCCTAAATCACGCCGACCCAATCCAACTTGATCCAGGGTGTTTGTGTTCGGCTCGTAACTCGTCCGGCAATTCGGACAAATGCTACGCAACAATCGTTGCCCGAGGACCGCTTCGAGGGTTGAAGAAATGAGGAATGGCTCGACCCCCATGTCGATCAAACGCGTGATCGCTCCTGGCGCATCGTTGGTATGGAGGGTGGTGAAGACGAGGTGGCCGGTGAGTGAGGCCTGAACTGCAATCTGTGCCGTCTCCAAATCGCGGGTTTCGCCGACCATGATTCGATCCGGGTCCTGCCGCAAAAATGCTCGCAGTACGCGCGCGAAAGTCAGCCCGATGTTTTCATTCACCGGCACCTGCATGATGCCTTCCAGATCGTATTCCACCGGCTCCTCTGCGGTCAGCAATTTGGAATCGAGTGTGTTGATCTTGCGCAAACAAGAATAAAGCGTCGTCGTTTTCCCCGAACCAGTCGGGCCGGTGGCAATAAAAATTCCGTTCGGCCGCTCAATGACCTCAAGAATGTAATCGCCCACATACTTGGGCATACCGAGCATCTCGAGATCGAGGTTTACGGTGCTGCGATCGAGCACACGCAAAACAACGCTCTCGCCAAATTGCGTGGGCAAAGTCGAGACGCGGAGATCCACGCTACGGCCGGCGATATTTTTTTGGATGCGACCATCCTGGGGCAATCGGCGCTCGGCGATGTTCATGTTCGCCATCACTTTCACACGCGAGATTACCGGTGGTGCCAGATGTCGCGGCGGTGGGGCCATTTCATACAGCGCGCCATCGACGCGATAACGGATTTTGAATTCGTTTTCGAATGGCTCGAAATGAATGTCGCTGGCCCGGTCCTGAATTGCTTGATACAAAATCAGATCGACAAAGCGAATGATCGGAGTGGCATTGGCTTCTGCTTCCGCTCCGGTCGCACCATCGCCTTCCCGCAATTGCATCAACTCGCCAACTTCGCCGAGTTGCTTGAGCACTTCCTCCATGCTGGAGGTGTCGCTGCCGTAGAAAATCTTGATCCGGTCCTCGATCTGTTCGACCGGCGCGACCACGACCTCGATGTCGCGACCCAGCGCAAAACGCAGATCTTCCGCGGTGCGTGGTTCCAGCGGATCGGCCAAAGCGACCCGCAAAGTACCGTCGACAAGTTCGACCGGCAGCGCGCGATGTAAACGGGCGAGACCGGCCGGAACGATCTTCACAACCTCGGGACCGATTTCCTTATCATTCAGATCGATAAACTCGGCCCCGATCCCCTCCGCAACGGTGCGATAAAAGCCGGCTTCATCCATGAAGCCGCCGTCGACCATCGCCTGCACGATGGTCTTGCCGTTCTGTTGCGCTTCGGTCAGGACGTCGTCAGCCTGCGTTTTTTGCAAAACGTTTTGATCGACGAAAAGATCGAGGACCTGCTCGTTATTCATTCTTCATCAGCTCACATCCGCAATCGTTACCGAGATTACTTCGTCGGCCGAGGTCAGACCGGAAAGAACTTTGCGCACGCCGTCCTCACGCAAAGTGCGCATGCCTAGTTCGCGCGCGCGTTGCCGCAAAAGAAAAGTGGAAGTCCGTTTGTTGATCATGTGCCGCACTTCGTCGTCGATGATGAAGATTTCGAAAATTCCCATTCGCCCCCGGTAGCCAGTATGGCGGCAATGATCGCAGCCGGGCGCCTTCATCA
>QHRO01000054.1 GCA_003220155.1 Verrucomicrobiota bacterium | reverse complement strand
GCTGCCTTCATGGGTGCCCGCGCGCCGGCCTCTAATTTATATTTCCGGCGTAGTTGAAGTTCTGTTCGCAATTGCAGTTCTGGCAATGCCCAATCCATTTTATATCGGTCTGTGCATCATCGGCTATCTAATCGTCATCTTTCCTTCCAACATCTACGCTGCCAGTCATCGGACCTCTTTCGGCGGGCATTCACTGGGGCCGCGATATTTGTTTGTCAGATTACCACTGCAACTGTTGCTGATTTGCTGGACGTACTGGTTCGCGGTCAGAGGGCAGTAACCGTTATTGTAACGTGCCCTTCCTTGGTGGAGGGCGAAGCTCTGCGTCGCCCACAGGGGGAACGCGAAACCTGTCGCCAGACCACGCACCTCGCATTTCGCCAAGCTACTGGTATCAACAGGCAAAATGCCTATTAGCCCTACAACCATGGGCTCGCAGTAGCTCGCCCCTCCCTGGGATTCAATGGATCGGTTCTATTCCTTTCCCGTAAACGGCAGAAACTCTTCGCGGACGATCTTGCCGTTTTTCACCGTGTAAACGCCGACCTCGGACAGCTGAAATCGCTTCTTCGAGTTCTTGTCCGTCACGTCGGCATCGTACTGTACTACGAACCGGTCATGCGCGACGAACGGTCCTTTCGCTTTGAAGCTATGAACCTCCATGGCATTGACCCACCAATCCGTTTTACCCCGCACCTCATCAATGCCGCGTTTCTCCGCTGATTCTCCCTCGCTTGCGTGCGCTTCGACACTCACGATGTCTTTGTCATAAAGCGTATCGAGCGCTTGGTGCCATGCTTGTTTGCGAACCAACTCCACCACTTTCTCTGCAACTTCTTGGGTATTCATTTCTCCTCCTTACTCAGGCCGATAATTAATTCGTGCAAAACTTCTCCAGTTTATCGAGAGCACTGTTCCAGCCACGGCTGTGACCATCGCGTGACTCTTCGTTCGGCAGTTTTTCATGGATCAAACGGAGTTGCGTCCCACCGTCGATGTCGTCGAGTTCTACCGTCACGACGCTGTCGTGGTATTCCCAGCTCTCGTCACCTTCCCATTGCCAAGAAAAGACAATCTTCCTGTTGAGTTCCAGTTCGCGGTATTCACCGTGAACCGTCATCTCCTCACCCTCTGAATTGGTCAGCTCCCAGCTAAACCTCCCGCCGACGCGCGCCTCGGCGACAAGACTACGCGTCTGAACGTTCTCCGGTCCGAACCATTCTTTTAATTGTGCCGGATCGGTCCACGCTTTATAAACGCGATCGCGTGGAGCTTTGATAACACGCGTGATTTCGAGTGATAGCTTGCCTGGTAGTTTGGTAGTCATGATCTTTGCTTTTGCGGTCCTTCAACAAATTGCTTTAGCGATGAACCAATAATTTCGGTCCACCCCGCCTCGAATTTGGCTCTGGCGTAAGCGGGAAGCTTCGGAAATGTCTCCAAGCCTTCATGGGTCAGTCTTAGTCGTGTTTTATCGCCATCGGCGAACAATTCAAACGTAACTAATGAATCGCCCTCCTCGCCCGCATATCGCCAGGTATAAGCAATCTTCTTTTGCGGGATCACCTCCGTGATCTTGCAAAGGTGGTGATACCTCGCGCCTTCGTGTTCGACGGTGAATTCAAATTCAAATCCCATCTCGGGCTTGAATTTCTTCAAATCGAAATACCAGGCACGCATTTCATCTGCATCGGTCAGCGCCTTCCAAACCCGCGCCACCGGTGCGTTCAAAGTCCGTTCGATCACGACCGCTTCCGTTGCATCAGTTCTTGTAGTCATATTCTCTCCGCTTTCTAATTAGGCTTGGTATTCATCGTGCCGGCGAACCCAAGACATGGTTGACTCCGGATCCTCGTCACGCCCTTTTGGCACTAGATCAAGGAAATTGTAAGTGCCGACTAAAATGTCGAGGCCGCGGGCGTAAGTGGAATAGGTGTGAAAGATGTCACCATCTTCGTCCTTGTAGAACACACTCAGCCCGGGAAGTTCATCGCTTATGAATTCTCCCTCGCTGTAGTTATAATACACCTTGTTCTTCTTCTCCTGTTCCTTGGTGAATGAAACGTGATAGTCGAAATTGAAATCACTGCCGTGCGACGATACCCACTTGAAGCGCCAGCCCATGCGCTTTTTGTATGGCGCGAACTCGGATAGCGGCGCACGCGAAACGACCACCAAAGTTACGTCGCGATACGGCAGGTGCCAGTTCGCTCCGTCAAAATGATCGGCCAGATATGAACAGCTTTTACAACCCTCTGCCCAGTCCGGGCCGAACATGAAATGATAAACAATCAATTGACTGCGACCATCGAAGAGATCGGCCAGCGTTTCCCTGCCGTCTGGTCCATCGAACACATATTCCTTCTCGACGCTGACCATCGGGAGCTCGCGCCGCGCCGCACTAAGCGCGTCGCGTTGGCGAGTGAACTCCTTTTCTCGCGTCAGCAAATCCTTCCGCGCGACCAACCACTCAGCTTCCGATACGATTTCCGTTTTTCTGTCTGCTACTTTCATTTTGCCCTCCTCCAATTTCGTTTGTTTGATGTTTTCGGTTCGGCTTTAAAAAAATCTCTTCATCGCAAACGCCGTCAGCCCGCCGGTTTAACCCGCACCGCCAGCAATCGATGTTATGTTTGCGATATATGCCGGACGCATAGGATTTCTCGGCTCATTCGGTTTGCGGCGGATACTTTTTGAACTTTGGCAACGCGGGATCCATGTGGTCCCATGGGTGCGCGTCTGATGTCCACAACTTGAATCGGCGAGCCGCATTCAGGGCAAAAGCCCCGATGGGTCTTGCCGCCCGCCTCACTGGGCGAGGCATGGAAACGCAGTGAGCCTTGCAAGAGCTTGAAAGCTTCCGTCGGCACGATCACGTAAGACGAAAACGGACCTCCGCTGGATCGCTGGCAATCTCGACAGTGACAGTGAAGCATCATCACCGGTTCTGCTGTGGATTCGTAGCGAATCGCGCCGCAAGCGCATCCGCCTGAGAAGGGTGTTGTTATTGCGGTCATAAAACGGGCTCCTTCTACGAGAGATGTGGTTCGTCGTGCCAGATCCACCACTCGTACGGCGGGGTCTGGGGATAACCCTCCGGCGAGTCCTCCCACTCCTCTTGACGCCCGAGCGCAGTGATGTCGAGGTAGTTCCAGGTGTTTCCCATCTGCTCGTCGCCGCGGTTGTTGATGAAGT
>QHRO01000227.1 GCA_003220155.1 Verrucomicrobiota bacterium | reverse complement strand
GCCCTTCGCGGTCGCGTTTACCGGACTGCCGTTAGGCGCGTTTGTTGCGATTCTGATTTTCCTGCTGTTGCTGGTTGAAGGACTGATCTGGGCGTGGGGCAAAGGTTGTTTAAATTGGGCGCGCTAGCGCAGTAGTTAAAAACGTTAAAAGGGTTACATTGTTAAAAGGAGAGACGGGTGAGGAAAAATCCAATTAACGTTGTAACAATTTTAACGTTTTAACCCTCAGCAACAATGAGCGACATCGACGAAGGGCTGCGCAGCGAACTGCAGCGACAGGGCATTTGGGTTACCTCGATGCAGGAGCTTTATAATTGGGGACGCAAGAATTCGATCTGGCCACTCCAATTTGGATTAGCTTGTTGCGCGATCGAAATGATCGCGACCGCGGCATCGCGCTACGACATCGCGCGATTCGGCGGCGAAGTTTTCCGTCCATCGCCGCGCCAAGCCGACCTGATGATTGTGGCCGGAACCGTAACCAAAAAGATGGCGCCACAAATTGTGCGGCTCTATAACCAGATGCCGGACCCCAAATATGTTATCTCGATGGGCGCGTGCGCGATTTCCGGCGGACCGTTCAAGCAAGGTTACAACGTGCTCAAAGGAATCGACCGTTATATTCCGGTCGATGTCTATATCCCGGGTTGCCCGCCGCGCCCGGAAGCGTTGCTGCACGCCTTCATGGAATTGCAGCGCAAAATCGACGAACAAAAGCTAACTGGCGCTAGCAAAGCCGCTCATCTCGATCGAACTCACCCGAGTGAGTTTCCGGTGCCGGCTTTTGGCACGCATGATTTGGAGCCGGCGGCGAATGCAGACGTGTTTCGGCCAATGAAAATTCAGCGAACCCAATGAGCGCAAGGAACACGGACTTTCAGTCTGTGCGCCCAGCGGAGTTGCACTCCGCTGCTTTTCAGAACAGCGGCCAGAATACCCGCTGGGCGCACAGGCCACAGGCCTGTGTTCCGACATGATGCAGTCACTCAACGAAATCAAAGCTCGAATCGAAGCCGCAATTCCCGGCGCGAAGATCGACTTCGTACCTAACGCAAGCCCATCGCAGCAATCGTCGCTTCTGATCGACAGATCCGACGCTGAGATTGGATTTTTGCTCTAATGCGACCGGGGTGGATTGGCTCGATCGGGTAGTGACGAAAAAAGTGAAGGTAAAGAAGGTTGTAGAGGGAGAGGAAAAGGAAGTGGAAGAAACACAGCAGGAAAAAATTCCCGGTTATCTCGAAGCCGTTTATCACCTTTACTCAATCGAACACAAGCACGGGCCGATCATCATTCGGATGCGGACGAACGATCGCGGAGAAGGCGTACGATTACCGTCGCTAACTCCGATCTGGCGCAGCGCGGAATTTCAGGAGCGGGAAATTTTTGATCTTTACGGTATTCAGTTCGAAGGCCATCCCGATCTGCGCCGCATCCTGATGTGGGACGAGTTCAAAGATTACCCGATGCGGAAGGATTATCGTGAGCCGGACGATTACGAATATGAGCCGACGCCGCACGACGACGTCCTGGAGAGGGCAAAGCAACATTACGCCCCTCGGCCCCAGTTGGATGGGGCGGAGAATATCACGGCGCAACCATGAGGAGTTAAATGGTTAAAAACGTTACAACGTTAACAAGGTGGATCGGCCGCTCCGCGCACGATGCTGCAGCTATCGGCCCGGCCGCTAACTCCCGTTGTAACTTTGTAACCCTTTCAACTTTTTAACGTCGCCATTCGCATGACCACAACCATCCAAACACTCGAACCAGCCGAACGGCCGCTTCAGATAATGAGTTCGCGACTCGAAGGCGAACTACTCGAAGTCTCGATGGGCCCGCAGCATCCTTCGACGCACGGCGTGTTTCGCATGAACGTTGCGCTGGACGGTGAGATCGTACGCAAACTTAAGCCGGTATTCGGCTACTTGCATCGTAATCATGAAAAGATCGGCGAGAGCACGAGCTATCTCGGTTCCATGCCTTACACCGATCGGCTCGACTACTTTTGCTCGATGACGAATAACTGGGCTTATGCGCTCAGTGTTGAAAAACTCGCCGACATCGAAGTTCCCGAGCGAGCCGAATACTTGCGCATTATCCTGGCCGAACTAACTCGCCTTCAAAACCATGCTTCGCTTCTGGGCTTTCTGCTTAGCGACATGGGGGCATGGGGCACGCCACTGATGTATGCCTTTCGTGAGCGCGAGAAGATTCTCGATCTGTTTGAGTCGCTCTCCGGCTCACGCATGATGTGCGATTACATGCGCTTCGGAGGTTGCCGGGTTGATGCGAGCGCCGATTGGCTGGCGCAAGCAAAAAAGATTGTAGAGCGTTTCCCAAAGTTTCTCGATGAATTCGAAAAGCTGATTGTAGAAAACGAAATCCTGATCGCGCGGACACAGCACGTCGGCAAATTGTCCGCCGAGCTTGCAATCAGTGCAGGGATTACTGGCCCGATGTTGCGGGCGTGTGGAGTGAATTACGATATCCGTAAAGTGGATGGCTACGGGATTTATCCGCGGTTCAAGTTCCGCATCCCGTTAGGTGAGCACGGCGATACTTATGACCGCCTAATGATGCGGGCGCTGGAGATGCGCGAAAGCATCGCCATCCTGAAACAAGCGTTCGAACAAATACCCGCGGGCCCGGTGATGAATCCCAAGGTAAAGATTCGCGCCTTCAGACCGCCCGTGGGCGAAGCGTACGGGCGGATCGAAGCGCCGAAAGGCGAGCTCGGGTTCTATTTAATAAGCGACGGTAGCCCGAATCCGTATCGTTACCGTGTCCGCCCACCCAGTTTTATCAATCTGACAATCCTGGAAGATCTCTGTCTCGGCCACACCGTCGCTGATGTCATGGTCATTCTTGGCAGCGTGGATATTGTGATGGGAGAGGTCGATCGCTAGCGCGAAGGTTAAAATTGTTAAATGAGTTACAACGTTAAAACGGAAAAACAGAACGCGATTCTTGAGCGAAAGGAGTTTCGGACGTTTGAGGACTTGGACGTTTACCAAGTAGCGCGTGAATTTCGGAAGAAAATGTACGGCGTGACACGAGGGCTGCCGGATTTCGAGAAATATGATTTAGGCAGTCAGATCCGACGAGCAGCAGTGTCGTTGACGAACAACATCGCCGAGGGCCATGGACGTTATCACTTCGCCGACCAAGTGCGGTTCTTCCTCGGCTCCCGCGGTTCGCTCCAGGAACTGGTCGATGACCTCAACATCTGCGCTGACGAGAACTATCTCGAGGCTGAGAAGATCGAGGCCTTAAAAGGCGAAGCGTGGCGCACGTTAGGCCTGATCAACGGTTATCTCCGTTACCTGCGCGATCGAAAGGCGGATGAGAGATCGGTTGTCCGCGAGGGCCGTGTTAACTCGTTCGAAGACGATGAGGCGTTGGTCTCGCTCAATGAAACGCTGGGTGCCGCCGGCCCGTTTTAACGATTTAACAGTTTTAACTATTTAACGATTACGAAGTGATGGTTGGCACAGGCATACTTAAAGGAATGGCAGTAACGGCGCGTAACTTTGTCGGAAGCTATTTCGAGAAAGAGCGTTTGATCACGGTGCAGTATCCGGAAGAGCGCAGTCCGTTGCCGGAGAATTACCGAAACTTCCCAATCCTCATCTACGATACGGATGACGCGGAAGCCGGGTTACGCTGTGTCGCATGCAAGATTTGCGAGAAAGAATGCCCGCCACAATGCATTTATATAGTTAAGAGTGAAGACAAGAAGCCCGATTACATGGGCAAGCCGCAATTTTATCCGGCGGTATTCGATATCGACATCTCAGTCTGCATGAGTTGTCAGATTTGCGTCGAGGTTTGCCCGTTCGAAGCGATCAAGATGGACAAGGTATTTGAGTTAAGTACACGGGAACGCTTCGACGCGCTGCTGCAACGGAAGGACGAGCTGTCCAAGTCGAACACCTACTATCACAACGTTCATCCAATCGAGGCTGCCGAAGTAGATGCCAAACTTGCCGAAGCGGCGGCCAAGAAGAAGCCGGCAGCACCGGCAGCACAATCGCCGGCTGTCACTTCACCGAAGCCATCGCCAACCTAGTCCATAGCGGCAGTGCCGCAGCCTATGGCAAACACTCTCAGATGCGTTCGGCAAGTTGCCGAACCCGGCCTCCAGCAAGCGATCTGACTGCCCGTTTAAGTCGGCGTGAGGAGGCCATCCAATACATGGAGGAACTCGGGTGCTTCGATTGGTTTAGTGAGGTAGGCGCGTGCGCCTACCGCCGCGAGCTGTTCGATTTTTTGCGTCGTGGCGTCAGCACTGATCACGACGACAGGGATACGCCGGGTTGCGTCCGCGCTCTGCAATTACGAAAGCACATCCAATCCTGGCAGATCAGGAAGCCCAAGATCGAGTAAGACCAAATCGGGTGAACGCTGGCGCGCCAAATCAAGGCCGATCTGTCCCTCCCTTGCGTTAAGGAATTCAATGTCGGTCCGTTCGTGGAGGATTTTCTCGATCAGCCTGACGCTCGCGACATTATTTTCGATGTAGAGGTGGTGTGCCTTCCAGCCCGAGATTTTTCGACAACCCGCTGGATAGCGGTATCCAACGCCCTCGCGTCAATTGGCTTAACCAAGTGTTCCAAAAAGCCGGCTGCCCTGCTCTGGGCCAGGTCGGTATCCGAGCCGAAGCCGCTCATCGCAATGCCGCGCAGCTTATGCTTAGTGCCCAACTCCTTGAGCAAGTCACAGCCCGAGGCGTCCGGCAGAGCGATGTCACTGATGATCAGATCGAAGGTTCTTTCGCTTGAGAGCGAGCGTGCCTCCTGGGCGTTCCGCGCTGCTTCGACCTTGTATCCTCGCCGATTCAGCAGCCGTGCGAGAACCTTGCGGGTGTCGTCATGATCCTCCACGAGGAGTAATCGCAAGTCTTCGCGCCGTGCCGGAGTTGAAGCGTCGGCGGCAGGTCCGGACAGCAGCTTCGCACTGGGTTCGGCGACAGTCGCCAATTCAACGCAAAAAGTCGCGCCCTTGCCCAGCCCAGCGCTGGCGGCGGTGAGTGTACCGCCGTGCGCTTCGGTGATTGCTTTGCAAATCGCCAGCCCTAGCCCGAGGCCTCCGGCCCGCTGCTTGAGTGCGTGCTGGACCTGGAAGAACGGCTCAAAGAGATGCAACAGCGGCCGAGGGTCAATCCCGACGCCTGTGTCGCGAAACTCAACGGTCAGTCGTGAGGCCTCGGCGGAGCGCGTTTCGATGGCGATGCGCCCACCCACGGGCGTGAATTTGACGGCGTTCTTGATCAGATTCCAAAAGATCTGCTGGAGACGGCTGGCATCCCCGTCTACAAAGTGCCGCGGGGCATCGAGCTCAATTGCGAGTTGGAGTTCTTTGGCGTCGATATCAGGCTGACAGATTTCGATCGCCTGGCGGAGACACAAATGCACATCAGTCGTTTCGCGATGAAGCTGGAGCTTGCCACCCGTCACGCGCGTGAGGTCGAGGAGGTCGTCGATGAGATGAGTCTCCAAATCAAGATTGCGACGCATGAGTGCGAGCGCGGCCAGATCTTCTGGCGAGCGTCCCGGTTCCGCGGCGAGGTCTTCGAGAAGCGCGACCAGCGGCGTAAGCGGGGTGCGCAGCTCATGCGAAAGCATTCCGAAAAAAAGTTCTTTGGAGGTTACGGCGGCCTCGGCCAGGACCCTTTGTAGCGCGAGCTTTTGTTCGATCTCGCGGCGCTCCGTGAGGTCGGTGAGCGTCAGGTAGAAATCTTTCTCATCTTTCTCGCTGCGGCTGATCACGCTCTGGATGCGCACAAAACTCTCATCGCCGACGGCGTTCCGGAGCGAGAGTTCACACGTTTCCATTTTGCCTGAGGCAAGGGTGGATTGGAGGTGCTGTTGGAAAACGACGTGCGATTCGGAAGAGACGTGGGCGAGGAACGTGCGCGGGACGCTGTTGAGCAGCACGCGCTTTTCACCGAGCATCTGCGCTCCCAAGATGTTGGCTTCGAGGATCTGGCCTTTGCGGTTTAGCCGGATCAGTCCGACGGGTGCGAGATCAAAGTGGCGGAAGTAATTTTTGTGCGATTCTTCGATTTGGGCGCGGCTGTCGCGCAGCTCTTCGTTTTGAATCTCCAACTCGGCTTCGTATATGCGCAACTCGCCCATGGCGGATCGCAAATCTGGCAGGCTCTGTGCCTCGCCAGCGGGTGGCACAGCGCGCAAACGCTTCTTCGCCGTGTGGCGCAGGGCAGCATTGGATTTCAGCGGGGTGGATTTCATGTACGCTCGCTTTCAGTCTGCGCCTGCTTCAATGAAGTCCAACCCAACCAAGTAGAACCTCCACGACGGCCAACCCCGGCGTGAGCTTCATAAAGACAAACGAAGGCCTCAAACTTTTGCAGCACATCGGATGCCCTAAACGGAAATAAGTTGCTATTTCCCACGCACTTGCTGGTCACCGCCGATCCGGCTGCCCGAAAGCAACCAAGTCTATCAAGATTCTTTCCGCGCGCTGATGGGCAGCCCAAGCGGTCTCACTTGCCGGAAAGTTTGCGCTCCTCCGAATTGCTCTCCGCCCGCCGGAGCTCGCTGACATCGAGGATAGTGACGACGAGGCCGCAATCACTTGCCCCTTCCCGGCGATAGGACGTGATGCGCACGAGATGCCAGACCCCGTAGACTGTCTCGACGGTCCTTACGATTGCCTCGCCACCCGCGGCGACGCGCGGCAAATCCTCGGCAATCGCGGCAATGAGCGGATGCGCGAAATTCGCGAGCGGCCGGCCGATATCGTGCAGCTGGAGCGGGATTATGCGTGTTACAGCAGGTGTGAACCGCCGGAGGCACAGAGCAGCATCGAGGAAGATCGTGGCGACGTCAGATGTGCGCAGGACGTTTTCGAGGTCATTGTTCGACACGATCAGCTCGGAAATCTTCTGCTGATACTCGGTGTTGAGCGTGGTCAGCTCTTCATTCACCGATTCGAGTTCTTCGTTGCTGCTTTGCAGTTCTTCATTTCCGGCCAGCAATTCCTCGTTGGCGGCCTGAAGTTCCTGGTGTGTGGTCTCTTCGTCCTCGGTCGTCGCCTGCAGCTTTTCTTTCGCGCGCTCCAGCTCATCCTCCAGATCGGCAATGCGCCTGATAGATTCGCTGGAAGGATTGAACTGGTGGATCTTGGCGGCGGCGCGAGCCGCTTGAGGTTCCTGAAGAAAGACAAGCATCGTGCGGGGCTCGTCCGACTCCGCGGCCAGTGGCTCGACTTTGAGATCGAGGGTCCGGCCGCGCCCGCGCCCCGGCAATGGTATTCTGGAATACCCGACGGTTTGCTGCTCCTTCGCTGCCCGGCGCAGCGCGCCGGACAGCGCCAGCGATAATGCTCGAGGCACCAACTTTAAGACATTGAGGCTCGCTCGACCCGGATGCACTGTGAGAAAGCGCTGCGGCTGGCCGAAACTGTGCAGGATTTCGTACTTCTCATTGAGCACGAGGCAGGTCGTCGCAAATTCCGCCATCAAGCGCGCGCTAATTGTTTCCCAAATCTTTTTCCTGCCGTTTTTTGCCCGCGGCACGCGTTCTCGAGATGCGGATCCGCGACCGCCATCCAAGGAGCCGGCGGCGGTCGGGACGCGGCTCACCGCGTCCTCGATGTGAGCCCTTGAGTCGCCCCGCTTTTGGAAGATGCGCATCTTCGCGTTGACGGTCTCGAAAACATTGTCCCGGTCGCCGATCGCCTCGCTCGTGCCGAGCAGCAGATAACCGCCGGGCTGCAGCGCGAAGTGGAGCAATGCCATTACCTTGCGCTGCGCGTCGGCCCGCAGATAGATGAGCAAGTTGCGGCATGAGATCAGATCGACCTTCGTGAACGGCGGATCGTGCAGGATATTGTGCCTGGCAAAGACAACCTGCTTGCGAATCTCCGGACAGATTCGCAAGGCACCACTTTCCTGAACAAAAAAACGCGCCAATAACTCGGGACCAACATCTGCGGCGATGCTCTTTGGATAAAGCCCGCGACCGGCGTATTCGATCGAAACCTTGTCGACGTCGGTCGCAAAAATCTTCACGTCCCATTTCTCGCCGCGAGCGGTCACGAATTCCTGCACGAGCATGGCGATCGAGTAAGCCTCTTCCCCAGTAGCGCAGCCCGGCACCCAGATGCGGAGCGCTTTTCGCGCGGCCGCGCGTTTCAAGAGCGCCGGCAAAATTTCGCCACGCAAAACGTCAAAGACTTCGCCATCGCGAAAGAACCTCGTGACGTTGATCAGCAGGTCGCGTCCAAGCATTGCAACTTCCTGCGGCGATTGCTCGAGGAGTTCCAAATAGTCTTCCGGATTAGCGAGCTGCGCGATGCCGATGCGCCGCTGTATGCGGCGCGCCACCGTGCTCTGCTTGTAGCTGGTGAAGTCGATGCCCGTCTGCTCGTGAATAAGGCTGACGATCTTCTGCATCGTGGTCTCGCCGACCTTGAACGCCGCGTCCTTCGCGTGCGCGACGAGTGGATGCCGGATGAACAGCAACAGTTCTCGCGCCATCTCCGCCGGCGGCAACACGTAATCCGCCAAGCCAGTGGCACCCGCACTGTCCGGCATCGCGCTAAACTTTGCGGACCCTTCGTCTTGCACCATCACAGTGCCACCCGCTTCCTTGATCGCACGAACGCCCAGGGTGGCGTCGCTTCCCGTTCCGGAAAGCGCGATGCCAATAGCCAGTTCGCCGCAATCTTCGGCTAGCGAGCGGAAGAAGTAATCGATCGGCAAAATCGGCGCGCGCTTTTCCGGGTCGCTCAGGAAAAGCCTCCCGTGGAAAATCTTCACCCATTTACCCGGCGGAATGACATAAACGTGGTCCGGCCGGATCGTCACGCCGTCCTCGATCTGGCTAACCGGCACCGTTGTATGGGTTGCGAGTAACTCGACCATCCGACTGCGATAAGTCGGCGCGAGGTGCTGGATGACCACGAAAGCGACACCGCTCTTCGCAGGCACCGCCGCGAAAAAGCTGCGCAGCGCTTCCAGTCCACCAGCCGAGGCCCCAAGCCCCACCACATAAAAGCTACCCACTGGCCTGCGTCTCGGGATCGAAGCAACTACGGCTGATTTGTGCGCTTTCCTCCCCGCCCTCTTATGAACTGCGGTGGACTTTGGTTTTCGACGAGATGAGACGCGCCGCATCAGCAGAACCTCGCCGCTACTATGCTCCATCCTGCCCGTTAGTCGAAGCGTTCCGCAGTCGGGTAGCGGTACAGTTTGACCGAGAGTTCGCGACAGCTTGCCGCGAAACTCTGAGGTGATTGGTGATCTGTGCGTTGCGAATGAGAATGCATTCGGGGCAGCGGCCGAATGCTACAGGCTGGGAGCCTGCACTCTCCAGATAAGAGCCGGCGGTATCGTCTCTATTTGCAATCGCAAATCGCAAATCTACAATCGAAAACCAACAGCCAGGGTGGCGGAATTGGCAGACGCGCCAGACTTAGGATCTGGTGCTGAGAAGCGTGCAGGTTCGAGTCCTGTCCCTGGCACTTATTTTTTCGTGAAGGATCCATTGCCTTCGTCGATGTACTCAACCGCGAGATAGCGCGAAACCTGGAAGGTTTGTTTCCAACGACCATCGCTAAAGTCGCGCGAGGCTTCCAAGATTTGACTCCGTACTTCGGTGGAAGGCTTTTGGGAAAGATTCCGTCGAGCTTCCATCAAACCCCGGCCAGCAAATTCCTGAGGAAGGGGCAAATCCAAAATTTGAATTATCTCCCGGGCAATGTCGACGTTCGCGGTCGGCAGTTTGTCTTCGAAACCAACTTGGAGATCCGGCCCCGCCGCAATGAGCGTGTTGTGAATATCGAACGCACTTAGGGTTGCGTGCGTCCCCTCGCCTGCCTTCCGATTCCAATCCGCATCAATCATGCCCGCGACACCAAATTGATTTTGCATTTGCCCGTCGCAGCGAAACGACATCATGATATCAGGGGCATTCGATGTATCTAATCGTGCCGCGTTGAGAGGGAACGTCCCATCCAGTTTGTTGCGGGCGAAAATAACTCCCGCGAAATCGCTGTGCTGTAACCAATCGACCAGGCGCTGTGTCACTGCGCGATCATGATCGCGCACGTAAAATAAAACCGTGCCGCCATTTCCACAGACGAGAATGTCCCCGGGTCGGGGCGTTTCTGAGAATTCTTGAGCGGCGTGGAAGCCAGCCTTGTTCAAGAGCGCGACGACATCGATGGAGCGGCGGATGGTGGAGAAGCCGTGATCGGAAACGACGAAAATGTCGGTGGAATCGCGAACTTTTTTCTTTTCCAGCGCACTCAGCACCATTGCCAAGTCATCATCAACCGCTTTGATGGCGGCGAGCGCTTCGGGCGAACCGGGCGCATAATTATGCTCTGAAAGATCGGGCTCGCTCAGCCAGAGAAGTGAAAAGTCCGGGATGCTGTCGCGCCAGAAAAATTCGGTAAGGGCGCGGGTGGCAAACTTATTTCGCTGCGCCGCGGTTGCAGCCGAATCATCGGGAATCGACCTCAGCAATTCTGTCATTTCCTCGCGCGGGGAAGCACCAAGCGACGCGGCTGCGAAAATCGTGAGTGGTTTTCCTTTTATTCTGATCACGGTCCAGTCGTTGTCGCGATCGAAGAGCATCGCGACCGATTTCGCTCCCACCAAGGCAACTTTCTTTCCCGCGGCGCGCAATAATTCCACGAATGTCGGCACGGCAAGATATTTGCCCCCGGCGATTTCGTCACCGCGTTTAATTGAATCTGGGTCGCCCATGTCGATGGGTTGGCGCGAATTAATCGCCGGGCGAAATTCCAAGTTGGCCGCAAGACCGTTGCGATTCGGGTAGCAACCGGTGGCGAGGGCGGCGCCATTCACATCGGTCGCTGTCGGGTAAACGGCGTGATGATTGCGGAAGCGGATGCCATCGTGCGCAAGTTTATCGAGCGTTGGCGCATATTTTTCAGTGACGAAATCGGGGCGCATGCCATCCCAAACGACGAGAACGACGTGACGCGTTTCAGAAGCGGGATAAATGCTCGTCCCGCCGGCCAAGACCGCGATGGCAAGGAGAAGGAATTTTCGCAGGAGGGTTTTCAACAGCCCGATCTTCGGTTGAGGAGCGCGAGTTGTCATCCCGAGCGAATGCGAGGGGCCTCTCATTTGCTGATTACTCACACAGGCTTGAAAAATTTTGACCAACTGCGAGGTCCCTCGCCCGCCAAGCGGCTCGGGATGACAAAATGTGGGCTTCGCGTTTCGCTGCGCGCTGAGGTTGTGGCTTGCCAGCGCCGGACGGACCGCTAAAAATCGTGTTGTGGCCCGTCACCTTCAATCCCGCAACGGCAAAGTCTCGCGTGAGATCGAGCGGAAATTCTTGCTGAAACGATTGCCGCCGAATCTTCGGCATTTCCACAGTCGCACCATCGAGCAGGGTTATCTCTCGGTGAAAACCGACGGCACCCAAATTCGTTTGCGCAAATCGGGCCGGCATCATTCGCTAACGATCAAACGCGGTCGCGGTGTATCGCGGCAGGAAATCGAAGTCGATCTGACGCGCGATCAGTTTGAAGAGCTATGGCCGGCAACGGCGGGCCGCCGCTTAACAAAAACGCGCTATGATGTTCCATTTGGAAAACACACGATTGAGATCGATGTTTATCGTGGCCGCAACGAAGGGCTGGTCGTCGCGGAAGTAGAATTCAGGGACGAGCGCGGATGCCGCCGTTTTCAGCCGCCGGATTGGTTTGCGGCGGACGTGAGCGGGAAATCGCGTTACAGCAACGTGCGACTGGCGCGGGAGTAAAGCGATGAGTTTTCAATTGCGACGCAATCAAACGTTGGGCGTGAATCTGCAGCGAATTTGCCGGAAGCAGGTTGAGGGCGCGCTGGAAATCGTGCGCGGCGAAAAGGAACCAAACGATACGCCCGTGCATGAGACGCGGAAACATTTGAAAAAAGCGCGGGCGGCCTTGCAGATGGTCTCGGATGAAATTGGGCGCCCGCGTTTCAAAAAGCAAGATCACTGTTTTCGCGACATTGCCCGGCTGATTTCCGATGTGCGGGACGCGGAAGTGCGTTTGCAAACGGTGCGGCAATTACAGGAGATCACCCGGCGCACTTCGCAGCAGACATTTTGCAAAACCGAGGAGCTGCTTCTGGCAGAGCTGGAGCATTTCATCGCAGCATTTGCGGGCTGGCAAAAGCAGGCGGCGCCGCAGTTGGAGAAGTTGCAGGAGGACATCGAAGCGTGGCCGGTCGAAAACCTCGGTTGCAAAAACATTCGCTGCGCCGCGCAACGCGCCTACAAAGCCGCGCGTCATGCGCTGGCCTGCGCCAAAAGCAAACCGACGCCGGAAAATTTTCATGAATTTCGGAGCGAAGCGAAACGGCTGCTTTATCAACTGCGCATTTTGCGACCAATCAATCCACTCGTGATCGGCGCGCT
This sequence comes from Verrucomicrobiota bacterium, assembly GCA_003220155.1. GTDB lineage: Bacteria > Verrucomicrobiota > Verrucomicrobiia > Chthoniobacterales > UBA10450 > AV69. The sequence goes on along the minus strand of QHRO01000227.1, from coordinate 2,016 downwards.
GATCGATGACGTCGATTCAGTGGGCGAGGTTTTTGGGCGATCGCACGATCTGTATTTCCTGGGCGAACGATTGCGGTGCGATGGTGCGAAGCCGCCTGCCCGCGAGACGCGTGAACTGGTGGCGGTGATCGAGGCCAGCGAAGTGGAGTTGCAAAACCGCGGGCTCGATCTGGCGGAACGATTTTTCGAAGAGCGTCCGCGGGATTTCGGGCATCGGCTCGGCACTTGGCTGCAACAGTGGCTCAGGGGCGAAGCACCTACTGTAGCTGACGCGCTAGTGTGCCATGACGCCAGCGTTTTGAATTAGCCACCGAAAGGGCGCCGAACCAGGCAACGATCGGATCGCAGGGTGGATTTATTTTTTGAAACCGTGTCATTGCGTTTGTTTCTCTGCGGCGATGTGATGACCGGGCGCGGCATTGACCAGGTGCTGCCCCACCCACTGAATCCAGGGTTGTGGGAACCGTACCTTCGCGATGCGCGCGCTTATGTCGAGTTAGCTGAAAATGCCAATGGTCCGATTCCTCGACCGGTAGACTTGGATTATATCTGGGGCGAAGCACTGCCGGAACTACAGCGGGCCGAAGTCGATCTAAGCATTATCAACTTGGAAACCGCCATTACGACGGTCGAGACACCGTGGCCCGGGAAAGAAATTCATTACCGCATGCACCCGCGCAATATGGATTGTCTGTCTGTCGCGGGAATCAACGGATGCGGGCTGGCGAATAATCACGTCCTGGATTGGGGATACGAAGGTCTGTCCGAAACGCTACGAACTTTGAATGCGGCGGGCGTGAAGCATGCGGGCGCGGGAAATGGCGTGGAAGATGCCGCGGCTCCTGCAGTGCTCAATGTGCCGGGAAAGTGCCGCGTCCTTCTCTTTTCGTTTGGATCGACAACCAGCGGGATTCCGCGTCAATGGCGCGCCACGAATGTTTGCCCGGGAGTGAATTTATTGGACGATCTTTCCGAAGCCACCGCGTCGGGGATGGCAAAAGGAATGCGGCAATTTCAACAGTCGGGTGATTTGCTCATCGCGTCGATCCACTGGGGTGGCAACTGGGGCTACGACATTTCTTTGGAACAAATCACGTTTGCGCATCGCTTGATCGAGGAAGGCGTTTCCATCGTGCATGGCCACTCTTCTCATCACGTGAAAGCGACCGAGGTTTTCAAAGGCCGCCTGATTCTCTACGGTTGCGGCGATTTCCTCACCGATTATGAAGGGATCAGCGGTTACGAAGATTTCCGAGGCGATCTCGCGCTGATGTACTTGATCGAACTGGACTCGCGCTCTGGCCAGCTTGTATCAGTGCAACTTGTTCCGATGCATATGTGTCGCTTTCGACTGGAACACGTGTCAGCCGCCGATGCGCGCTTGCTATGCGATCTGCTATCTCATCTCGGTAGACGGTTCGGCACAAAGGCGCGCCTGAAGGAAAACAACACTCTGACGCTTGAATGGTGAACGAGATGACCCTCCGTTCGGAATTGGTTATTCGTCAGTTGGAGCAGGGTTTCTGATGCAATTGTTCGGTGTAGGTCAAAGAGTTTTGCTTACGGGTCGTCCCGGCTGCGGCAAAACGACACTGATCAAGCGCGTTCTGGAAGAACTGCCGCAACGCTTCGGTGGTTTCTTTACGGAGGAGATTCGCGATCACGGTAGTCGCGTCGGATTCAAGGTCGTGGCCCTTGAGGGCGACGAGGCCGTCTTCGCCCATGTCGATTTCACAGCACGCGAGCGCGTTGGAAAGTATGGACTTGATCTCTCCGCACTTGAAGCCGTCGGCGTCAATGCCATCCGTGAAGCGGTGCGGGCGCAGCGACCTATCGCGATCGATGAAATCGGACCGATGGAAATCCGCTCGGTGGTTTTTCGTGAAGCAGTCAACGACGCGCTCGACAGCGAACTCCCGGTCCTCGCGACAATCTTCTCGCGCCCTCTGCCCTTTACCGAAGGGATTAAGTCGCGTCCTGACGTGGTGCTAATCGAGATTAGCCTGAACAATCGCG
>QHRO01000053.1 GCA_003220155.1 Verrucomicrobiota bacterium | reverse complement strand
TGATCCCCGGCAACACGTTCCACACCGCGCGTGTGATCGGACGTCGACGCTGGTTCCTCGGTGCGAGCACTGAATGGCCCGGAGTAGAGCCGGTTGATGTTGAGATTGGCAATGTCGACGCGCTGGCGACGAAATATCCGCAGGTTGCCCACGATCTGCGCACCTTCCCAGTGCCCGTTAAGGAGTAGCAGCCTCGACTTCTATCAGAAAAGCTTGTTCTCGTTAGGCTTAAGATACGTTATGGGTAATCAGGCCCAAACGTACTGATAGTTGAAACCTATGTCGTTCGAACAATTATCCTATCTCGCGCAAATTGTTGCTTCGGTTGGCGTGATTGTGTCTTTGATCTTTGTTGGTTTACAGATCAGACAAAATACCGGCGCGCTCCAGCGCAACGAGCACAATTCCACTATGGCGCAATGGACGGTAATTCGTCAGGCAATCGCCGGAAACCGCGACATTGCCGAGCTCATGACCGCTGGTCTTAGCGGAGAGCGCGCCCTGAATGCTGCCGATCAGCTGAGGCTGGAGCAGATGCTGTCCGAAAACGCCTGGGCGGCTTTCCATATCTGGGACAGAACGCTGCGCGGTGTCTTTCCGAAGGGGGCTTTCGAAGCGACGCCTGGGGCACTCCTGTGCGGCCTGCTCAGAACAATGCGCGGCGAAGCCTGGTGGCGCAGCGCCAAACATACGGGCTTCATTCCCGGGTTTGTCCTGGACGTCGACGCCGTGCTCGCCAAGAACAGTGGAGTGTCCGTCGTGGTGAACGAGGATACCCATGATTCGTAGGAACTGTCTTGCTGCGTCGGGTTGCAGTACCATCATGCGGTTCGTGGCAGCGGATGGAGCTGACGGCGAGCCGGCGTTATCTAGTTTTCTCATGACTTCCTTTCCTTATCCTGCTACGGTGCGCGTCCTCGCTCGTCGCAGCTCATCTTGTTCTCGTTAGACCCATGCGCGCCACGCGGGCACCTGCTTTCTGTGTCGTCCTGCTTGCGCGGACGTGCCTCGCTGCTGAGCCGAGTCCGCCGCAAAGCTTGGATGTAGTCATTTCCCAGCACTCAGTGCGCATTAACGGTGTCGAGCTTCGCAGCGGTCCCCCAGCCGGCATTCGGCGATACATTTCGCTCGAATCTGCCGAGAAAGTGCTCGGCCCGCCGCAGGACACCTATCTGGCAGGACTCGGGGTGCGCGTCTACGCTTGGCGCGATGCGGGCATACATGTGCAAAGGGGATTTCGCGGCTCCGACAAAGGAAAGATATTCAAGTTTCAGGTGTGGTTCGACGACTCCTACGACAAGACAGAAAACAAACACTCTGGGAAATTCAAGGGACGCCTCCGAGTCGAAGAATTGGACATTGGTCCTGAAACTACCTTCGACAGCATTCGCGGCGAGCTGCAGAAGGCTGGTTACGAGATTACCGAATACCCCGATGTTATCAGCGCGAAGAAAGGAGGGATTACCATTTTTACATTGGACGCGACAAACCGAATCCAACGGGTGGAGACCTGGTGCGGTTTCTAGGCCTATTGGGGCTGGAAAGTTTTTGAAGCTCCGGGCGTTGAGGGACGCTAGAAGCTGATCTTCAGAATGCGACCATCCGTACCCACCAGCCATCCGGCTTTGGGACTGGCAAAAGCTACCGCCCAGTAGCCGGTCACACCGGGCAGCGTGAACCAGGTGTTCCCCTCATCGGGAGTCCAGGCCGCGCCGCCGTCATTTGCCGTAATTACCACCGCTCGGCCGAGATTGTTTCCGGCACCGCCACCCGTCTGACCCACGTAGCTTAGGCCGAAAATGGCTCCCGTCACTGGAGGAGGGTTCGTAAGAGTCCACGTCTGACCGCCATCGCTCGATGTTGCGGTGTCTGCGCTATTGGGATTACCGGGGTCCAAATCACCGCCGCCTACGATGCCATCGAACGGGTCACGGAAATCGACGGTGAAAGCGCCGCCGCTAGGCGAGCTGAACAGGGGAGTGTCGTACGCGTTCCAAGTGTTGCCTCCGTCTCTGGTGGCCAGGATCCTGGCAATCGTCGCACCGCCTGTCGCAATCCAAGCGTTCCTTCCACCTTGTGTTGTGACGCAAGTACCACTCGATGCGAAGGAGAATTCGCCCGGCAATGCCGGCGGCATATTATTACTGATATCCTGCCAGGTTGTTCCGTCGGTAGTGCGTAGGTCCGGGAATACTCCATTCACCGAGTCGCTATGAGCAATGCCGCGGTGCGGCGTCCAGAACGCGAAGCCGTCGTAGAAGGCATTCGGATTCTGGTTCTCGAACTGTATCGTCCAGGTAGCCCCGCCGTCTTCCGTCTTGTAGATGCGAAAATCTGTTGGGTCCCCCGAAGTTCCAATGGACAGTAGATAGGCGACGCTAGCGCTGAAGGCTTGCACATCGCGGAATTGCAGCAGTTCGGCGCCCGGCACTACGCTGGCTCTCCACGTCTGTCCGCCGTCGGTGGTAACAGTGAAGGTACCGGCGCGACCGGATGCCCAGACCACCTGCGGGTTCACCGGCCATACTGCGATCAGACCGTTGGTGGTGCCGCTGTTTTGCGGAGTTAGTGTTGGTTGATGAATTGGCGAGTGCTCCTGCGCATCCAGAATTGCGCAGGCGAACGCCGGAATCAGAAGAGCAATCAATGATCGTTTCAACATGGCAAATTTTTCCAAAAAGAAGTTTTGTGGCCGTTGAGCCTAGGCCGCGCTGTAAAAGGCGTCAAACTCGCCGCTGCGCTGAAAGTCTGGCAAGCCAAGCCCGGCTCAATTCACAATCTTCTCGTCCCGATAAGGTTCAAGTTCAGAGAGTGATTTCCAGAAGGTCTGATCGGGGCTATCATGGAAATAGGACACTTTTGGATAGCCTCATATCTTGATGATCAGGCAAGTCTGTGATGCGTGTTGCCGCCCTCTACGATATTCATGGGAACCTCCCAGCCCTGGAGGCTGTTCTTCAAGATATTCGTCAGGCGAACGTTGGCCAGATTGTAGTGGGCGGCGATGTCGTCCCCGGCCCTATGCCCCGCGAAACGCTTACGCGTTTGCTGGACTTGGACCTGCCTACGCACTTCATTTACGGCAATGGCGAACTGGCCATACTGGCCATATTGGCCCAAATCGCCGGGGCGCGGACCGGATCGGTCACCTACTGGGGCACGACCTCAGGCGCGCGTCCCCCAGAAAATATCGTCGAAACCTATCGCTGGACTGCCGCACAGCTTCAGTC
>QHRO01000052.1 GCA_003220155.1 Verrucomicrobiota bacterium | reverse complement strand
TATCACCGCTGTCCCCACAACACATCCGACTACAACGAGTGTGACCTGCGCCACTCCAGTCGTGATCAATCAAGGCTCGACTTGTAACGTAACTGTCACGGACACATCTGCTTCCGGCCCCACTACTCCAACTGGAACCGTCAATCTAAGTCAAAATGGAGTCACTGGATCATTCACCGCGTGCACTTTAGCTGGGACGACCGCATCCGCCGCCTGTACCTCAACATTCACAGCCACAACATCAGGAACTTCCTCGGTGACAGCCTCATACCCAGGTGACACGGGACACGCGTTGAGCAGTGGCACAGCAATGTCACCGTTACAGACACTTCGCCTGGCACTTTCCTCGCGCCAACTGGAACAGTCGTTCTCACACAGACAGGAGTGACGGGTTCATTCACAACATGCACCTTGTCGGGCACGACTGCTGCCGCAACCTGCACTTCGACTTTCACCGCGTCAACCGCGGGAACTGCTTCTGTTATTGCAAGCTATCAAGGAGACACGGCTCATGACTTGAGCAGTGGAACAGCAAGCATTGCAGTGAACCAGCCAGTTCATACTACCACTACAAGCGTCACCTGCGACACTCCGGTCATTGTCAACGAGGGATCAACGTGCACGGTGACCGTGACGGACACTTCTGCATCTGGCGCGACAACTCCTACTGGAACGGTAACTCTTACTGAGAATGGCGTTACGGGATCGTTCACGACCTGTACGTTAGCAGGAACCACTGCATCTGCCACGTGCACGTCAACTTTCACCGCCTCCACTTCCGGAACTGCCGCTGTGACCGCCTCATATCCGGGAGTTGTAAACCAATTCAATCCGAGCAGTGGAACCGCGAGCATCGTCGTCAACACTCGACCTACAACGACAACAGTAAGCTGCTCGCCTGCCAGCATTGCTCCCAGCCAGGCGACTACGTGTACCGTCACCGTAACTGACCCGGCTACCAACCCAGGAACGCGAATTACTCCGACCGGCACGGTGACCTTCTCGAGCACAGGTGTGGCCGGAACCTTCACAGGTAGCCCGTGCACTCTCGTTGCAGGCACTCTTGGGACAGCCACATGCCAAGTCACTTTTACAGCGGGAACTGGAACTGGCACCTCCAATATCGTTGGAACTTACGGTGGCGACTCGACCCATGCTTCGAGTTTGAGCACTGCTTTCCCTGTAACGATCGGCCTCGCAGTTACAACTACAACTATTACCTGCATTACTCCGGTAGTCGTCAATCAGGGCTCGGCATGCACTGTTTCTGTCACAGACACCTCGACGACAGGCGCTACGACTCCAACTGGAACAGTCACTCTTACACAAACCGGAGTTACCGGTAGCTTCACAACCTGCTCCTTGTCCGGAACCACCGCTACCGCGACGTGCACATCTACTTTCACTGCGACAACATCCGGCACCGCCAGTGTTACGGTTACCTACTCAGGCGACACTAGTCACGGTGGAAGCCAGGGAACAACCAGCATCGTCGTCAATCCAAGAACCACAACCACAGCAATAACCTGCACCACTCCAGTAAACGTCAACCAGGGGTCGACGTGTGACGTGACAGTTACAGATACTACGACTGCGGGAACCTTCCTCACGCCAACCGGAACAATTACACTCTCAGAAACTGGGGTGACCGGCTCGTTCACGACTTGCACATTATCAGGGAAACCCGCAACAGCAACGTGCACCTCCACCTTTACTGCAACGACAGGCGGGACGGCAAGCATATCCGCAAGCTACCCCGGAGACTCAGCTCACACATCTAGTAGCGGCACCGCAAGCGTCGTAGTCAACACACCCGCTGCGATTACGACGATTAGCATCTCTTGCACGAGTCCAGTTGTCGCCAACCAAGGATCAACATGCACCGTCACCGTAACTGACACTTCCAGTACAGGCGCGACGACCCCAACTGGAACAGTTACTCTAACCGAGAATGGGGTAACTGGAACATTTACGACATGTTCCTTGGCAGGAACAACCGCTTCTGCTACATGCACTTCCACTTTCACGGCCACCACATCGGGTACAGCCGCTGTCACAGCCGCGTATCCAGGAGATACAACTCACGCCGGTAGCAATGGCACCGCGAGCATCACGGTCAACCCGCGGACGACTAGCACAACCGTAAGCTGCACTAGTCCGGTCAACACCGGTCAAGCATCAACCTGCGATGTCACCGTAACTGATACATCTACAGCGGGCACATTCCTCCCTCCAACCGGAACCGTTGCCCTCAGTGTGACAAGTGTTACCGGCACTTTCACAACCTGCACCCTTGCCGGAACGACCGCGGCGTCTGCGTGTACCTCCACCTTTACCCCATCCACATCAGGTACAGCTACCATAACCGCCAGCTATCCCGGCGACGCAAGCCACGCCGTGAGCAGTGGAACCGCAAGCGTGACCGTGAACGCCCCCGTCGGAGTTCCTACGGTCACAGTTAACAATCCAACGCCCAATCCCGCAAACACTGGTGCGACGGTCACAGTAACATTCACCGTTAGCAGCACCGCAACAGTCACGGGAATCACTGTTAACTGGGGCGATGGAACAACACCAGATACTCTAGCAGGCAGTGCCACATCGGACACACACATTTACACGTCCACCGGAAATGTAATGTCCAAGACATTCACAGTAACAGTCACAGCGACCAACAGCGCTGGACCAGGATCAGGGACGACAACTGAGACAGTAAACGATAGGCCACCTGTCGCATCATTCACTTTCAATCCTGCCAGCCCATCCGCTGGCCAAACAGTCAACTTCGACGCCACAGCAAGTGCTGACCCGGACGGGACAATCATGAGCTACGCCTGGAACTTTGGCGACGGAAACACCGGAACCGGCGCCACAACGACACACGTCTACAATCCAACCGCAACTGCGACGTTCACCGTTATGCTGACTGTAACAGACGACTCAGGAAGCACAGGATCCATCTCGCACTCGATAACAGTCACAGTCGCAGCAGTCACTCCCCCAGTTGTCACGATAACAAACGTCTCCCCCAACCCAGCAAACACAGGTCAAACCGTCACTTTGACATTCACGGTTTCTAGCACAGCGACTGTAACCGGAATTATGGTAAACTGGGGTGACGGCACAGCCCTTGACAGCTTACCTGGGTCAGCCGTATCAGACACTCACGTATACGCCTCCGCTGGTAGCTTCACCATCAATGTTACTGCGACGAACAGCGCAGGCCCTGGCTCAGCGACAACGACCGAAACCATCACTACTGCTCCTTTGTTTGCTAACTTCTCGTTCACTCCGGCATCTCCTACTACTGGTCAATCCATTACCTTCACTTCTACCGTGAGCGGCGGCACTACGCCATACGCATACACATGGAACTTTGGTGATAGTACAACTAGTACAGTGGCGAATCCCTCTCACACCTATTCCACTGCTGGATCTTTCACTGTAACACTAAATGTCACTGACTCCTCGTCTCCAGCGCTAAGTCCGGCAAACCCGATTTCACAATTTCCGCCAGATCTACTTCACTTACGGTCGGAGGCGAGTCGTCTCTATGTGAGGGTGCGAGTACGATTTGTGACGATGAGGTATCTACCAGAATCACCGTGACGAGTCTCAACGGTTTCAAGGGCGCCGTTCACCTTACTACTTCGAGTAGCGCGAGAGGAGATGTGTTAACAATCTATTGCAGACCACGCGCCGTACTCGTTATGCCCGGTGGAACGGCCTCTGCCACCTGTACGGTTGAAGCGGAGATAAACCCCGACTCTCCAACGACATTCACCGTAACAATCATGGGGATCAATGGCACTCTGTCCCATTCGGTCACCATCACCGTTGTTGTGACTCACAACCCCGTGCCACCAGGCACTCTGCAATTTACACCAGCGACCGCGATTAATTCAAGAGCAAGCATTCCAGACTGCGCCAAGAAAGACGTCCAAGCATTTCAGAGGATGTCGCAGAAAGAAGAGTGAACAGCATAGACGAAACTGGATCTAGTGAACTGAGGTCGGCTTCTTCGACCCTCTCACCTCCCGTTTGATTTTTGGAACCTCTTTGCTTTCTTCCTGCCACGGAC
>QHRO01000105.1 GCA_003220155.1 Verrucomicrobiota bacterium | reverse complement strand
TGCCCCGTTCTCTCTCCTCGGACAACCCGACTCCGCGCCTACCGACACCGAGGAACCGCCCACTCTCAGTGCAAAGGAGATCCTCAATCCTGATTTCCTGGCCGGCGATGGGTTCACCGTGCAGGACGAAGTCCCCACTTCCACCGGGCGTAACCGTTATTTAATCACTTCCGAGTACGGCGAATTCGAAGCGGATGGCAATATCATGCTCGAGCGGCGCATCAAAGAGGTCGCCGCCATCCGCAAGCTCAAGGAAGTCTCACGCACGGACGAATATAAAAAGGCGCTCAAGGCGGCTGTGGCCAGCCCACTCGGCGTCGCCAAAGATGTCGTCACGAACCCGGTCGGCACGATCACCGGAATCCCGAAAGGCTTATTCAAATTCGTCAACCGTACGGGACAAAGCGTGAAGGAGCGCACCCAGGGACGCGAGCGCAACCCGTATGAGGATTCGAATGCGGCTAGCCTCGTCGGCTTTTCCAAGGCCAAAAGAACCGTCGCGATCCAGCTCGGAGTGGATCCGTATTCCAGCAATGAAACATTGCAGCGCGAGCTCAACGGAATTGCCTGGGCTACTTTTGCCGGGAAGATGACGTTCTCGCTCGCGACCGCGCCGATTGGCGGCGCGGCGGGACTGGCACTGACCGGGACCGGCATAACCAACGCATTCAATCAAACCCTGCTCGATCAAGCCCCAACCGATCTGCGACTGCGCAATCTGAAAGTATTGCTGGCCATGGGTTGCGATCGAGCGGTGGCGGACCGGTTCATCAATAACACGGCGTTTTCCCCGAGTGTGCAAACCGCCATCGTTATGAATCTGGAAACGCTCAATGGAGTAGCCAATCGCGCGGCCTTTGTTGATCTCGCCGGGTCGGAAGCTACCGATGAGGGAGATGCTCTCTTCTTTCTCGGAACTTCGCAGGTACTCGCGGAGCTTCACGCCAAGAAACCTATTGCCCGCCTACAGCAAGTTGGCCGTATTCCCGTCGCCCTCGGAAAGGACGGGCGCGCCATCGTGGCGATCCAATGGGATTACGCTGCCTGGACTGATAACGCCGCAAATTTTATCGGGCTTCTTAGGGCGTCGGATTTCGGTAAGAAACCCTCCGGCCTGACGATTGCGATCAGCGGCGACGCGTCGTCACTCGGTCAACAAAAGCTGAAAGACGCCAAAATCGAGCTGGCAACCCGCGCCGCCCCCGGGCCTTTGCGCTAGGTGAAATATCTGGGCCTCCGACGGCCCTTGTCCAAAGGCCAGGAGGCCTGCGTCAGATCCTGTTCAACTGCTCCGGCAACCACAAATCATCTACGACCAAGACCAATTTGTTCGTCGCTGATTCAATTTCTCGGTCCACGGGGCCGCACCTTGGAAGGGCAGCAAATTCCGCTTCCAACACCCACGCCGAAGTGAAATAACGTAACCAGGCAAACAGAGAAAGAATACAATAATGAAAGTCAAACCCAGGCAAAACCTCATCGCCAACGCGTTTGCTGGTGTGCTGGCGCTGTTCGGCGCAGTCGCTCTCGCGAATGCGGCTGAAAATAAACCCAACTTTGTCCATATCGTGGCCGACGACCTAGGCTGGAAAGATGTCGGGTTCAACGGCTGCACGGACATCACGACGCCGAACATTGATGCGCTGGCGGCGGGAGGCGCGACGCTCACGCAGTTCTATGTGCAGCCGATGTGTGCGCCTACCCGCGCCGCCCTTGAAGCCGTGGCCCCAGATGCCATCTGAACAAGACCAGCGAAATAAAGTAGGGAGTCCAGCTACAACGCTGGAGGCTCTCAGTCGCACTTTCCTCGACTCGGCGCTCGATTGCATCATCACGATGGACGCGACCGGGTGCGTCCGCGAATTCAACCCGGCCTCAGAGCGGGTATTCGGCTTTACGCGTGCCGAAGCGGTTGGCAAGGAGCTGGCCGACCTGATTATCCCTCCGCGACTTCGCGAGAGACATCGACAAGGGTTGGCTCACTATTTGAAAACTGGCCAAGGCCCGTTGCTGGGAAGACTGATCGAAATCGCGGCCCTGCGCCGGGATGGTACCGAGATTCTGGTGGCGCTTGCGATCAACGCAACTGAGATCGATGGGTCGCCAATTTTTACGGCCTACCTACGCGACATCACCGAGCAAAAGCGCGCCGAAGACGCTAACCGCCGCTTGGCTGCGATCATTGAGTCCTCCGGTGACGCGATCATAAGCATAGATCTCGATGAGACGATCACCAGTTGGAACAAAGAAGCGGAACGGCTCTTTGGCTACACGGCTGCTGAAATTATCGGCAAACCGATCACCGTCCTGGTCCCGCCGGATCGCCAAAATGAAGAGCTGGAAATTGTGGAACGGATCCGCCGGGGCGAGCGGGTCATTCGCTACGAGACGGTACACGGCCGAAAGGACGGCACCCCGCTCGACATTTCGCTGGCCGTTTCGCCCATCAATGATGAGAGCGGGCATGTTATCGGCGCGTCGAAGATTGCGCGTGACATTACGGAGCGCGTTCGCACCGATCGCAGACGCGCCACCCAGTACGCCGTTACCAACCTGCTCGCTGGTTCCTGGACGCTGGCTCAAGTGGCCACACAAATTCTGGAAGCAATCACCTCGAGCGGAGACTGGGCCTTTGCCGCAATTTGGATTTACGACGGAGCAACCGGCGGATTGCGGTGTCGACACGTGTGGCATGAGCCGGCGGAGCGAGTGAAGAAATTCGCCGATTTGTCTTTCCTAATTACGCTTCCGGAAAGCCAAGGCTTGCCCGGGCGTGTGTGGAATTCAAAAAAACCGACCTGGGTCTACGACGTTACGCGCGATTCAAATTTTCCCCGAGCTCCCTATGCGGCAGAGGCGGGTCTGCGCGGTGGATTTGCCTTTCCTCTCCTCTTCCGCGGCGAGATCAACAGTATAATGGAGCTGTTCAGCCACAACGTTGTCGAGCCCGATGAAGATTTCCTCCAGATGGTTGAAGCGTTCGGCAGCCAGATCGGGCTTTTCATCGAGCGAGGCAGAATCGAGCTGGAGTTGCAACACGAAAAGGAAAACGCGGGGGCGGCAAACGCGGCAAGAGATCGATTCCTTGGGATGTTAAGTCATGAATTGTGTGCGCCGCTTAACCCTGTCCTGACCTGGGCCGGCAGAACCGTGGAACAACCCGACCTCAGGCCAGAGGTGCAGCAAGGATTGAAAATGGTCCGCGGTAATGTCGAACTCGAGATCCGTCTGATCGAGGACATGCTCGATCTTACCCGTGCAGCGCGCGGGAAACTAAAGTTGCAATTGCGCAAAGCCGA
>QHRO01000104.1 GCA_003220155.1 Verrucomicrobiota bacterium | reverse complement strand
TCTGCACGCTGCCTTCCAGCACATTGCTAACGTGCAACTGCCGTGCAATCTCAGAAAGATTTTCCGGAGCGCTGTTGTAGCGAGTGGTGGAAGTGCGGGAGATTACCCGCAGTCCGCTGATCTTTGACAGCGTGGTGATAATTTCATCCTGAATGCCCTGCGCAAAAAATGCGTTCTCCTTGTCCGAGCTGAGGTTCTCGAATGGTAGCACCGCAACTGATTTGTCCAGCGTCGCGGTTGGCGCGGTTTGTTTTAGCTGCTCGATAACCAGCGATCTTCTTGTTCGTGCAAATTGAAAGGCAAGCAGCGCAGCCGCCAGCACCGCGGCGATCACAATTAAAGCGGTCCATTTGCTGCCAAGTTTGTGCATCTTCGATTCTCGCGGCGCTACTTCTTCGGAGCGCCGAAGTCCCTCCGGGGTCAGCTCGAATGCCCACGCCAGGATCAGGGCAACTGGAAAGCCAAGAATTACTGCGGTGACAAACACTTTCATCACCCAGGGAGGCGCCTCGAAAGTCGGAAAGAGAATAGAGGCCGCCTGGATCAGCAGCCACGCCACGATCGCGTAAGCGACCGCGACCCGGTAGACCTTGCGGCGCTTCAGTTCAGTTAAAAAAGTAGCCGGATCCATGGCGATGTTGGTGATGTTACTGCAACGCACTTTTTATGCACGAACGGGAATGCTGATTGCGATGCAGTTCGCTGTGCGCAAGTGACGAACGAATGTGCGATGCCGCACGGGCGGTTGGCCACATCCCCATGCTCATGATTAAAGAGAACATGGAGAAACAACTCGAGTGGTGCGACGAAGCGCCGGCGACGATCACATCACCTCCGCGATCAGGGCGGCGGAATGACGTGTTCGCCAAAACCTGTTTTTAAAAACGAGCGAAACGAGTTAATCCATCGCCGTGACGGAAGCAGCTCGCAGTACCCCGGGCCCCCCGCCGCTGCGCGGATCAACCCACATATTGAGCCAGCCTGTAGCTGTCCAAGTAAACGACCAATAGTCGCCTCCGTCGCGGAACCGCTGCGCAAAAGAATCTTGAGAAAGACGCTGCGCGGGCAACTGGATGGCTTTAACCAGTACGGGCCCCAGCGTAGGCTGATCAATACTTGGATAGAGCCAGACCTCCAGCCGCCCTTGCGTGGATACCGTTGAATCAACTTTACATGCTACTTGAAAGGCGGGCGATCCATCTGGCCCGGCGGCGAGGGCTGGTTGGATAAGACGACCGTCGCTACAGGTATCCGAATCCGGCAGCGGTAGCTGCCATTGCTGCGCGACGCTGCCATCGTTACTCTCGATCGAGATTTCAAGTTGCGGTGAAGTGGAACCGCCAATATCGCCGATCACAATTCGACCGAGAGAATCGTGCACGATTGAAGGAAGTGGGAGACCTTGGGTGAGATTAAGTTCACCGAGCCGAACCGGTGCTTGCCAGGTATCTCCGCCATCGGTACTCGTGACGGTGCCGTAACCTGGCACTGTTCCGCCGACGAACGTCACCGTCACAGTGCCACCGCTGGCAGTAACGATTCCGTTCGGGACAGCATTGACACCGGCGTCGCGAGGTGTCCAAGTGAGACCATCATCAGTAGATCGCGCGACCACCAATTCACCGGCGCCAACCGGTGACGTCAGCACCTGGCTGAAGGCGACGTAAATGGTGCCGTCAGGGCTCACGGTGAGACAATCTTTGTCGGCGCCGAAGCGAAGGGATTTAGCGGGCAACGGTGTGACTGCGCGCGCTGAAGACCAGGAAAAGCCCTGATCACGACTCTGAGTGTAAATGGCTCTTGTGCCCATGTTGGTTCTCGCGATCCCGGTGGCGTGGATGGTGCCGTCAGTGCCGATCGCCACCCATGGATCAAAAGCCGGCTGGAACCCGGTATCCGGCCATGCCGGGACCTCGGACCACACGTTTCCTCCGTTACGTGAGACATAGACCGCACAGAGCGACCGCCCGGGCGTTACCTCTTTGATCGCACTTGCTGTCATGAGCTGGGCGTTGCCGGGTGCGGTCGCAGCGAAAAACTCAGCCACGATTTCGCCAGGACGCGACACTCGGACGGTTGGTCCGACTAAAAAGGTTTGCGCGACTGAAGAATCGGCAACGCCAAGTGCACCGGCAATTAGAATCAGAGGTATGCGGCTCCTGATCAAAGAGAGCAACGTGTTAAAGATCATGAACGTTTCGACTCGGGGAGCAACATGGAGGATGCACAGGTTGAACTTGATTAGTCAATCATTATCCGAGCCGGGCGGAGCGAGCGTTTGTGTGAGTTGCGCGCAAAGTCCGCGAGGTTTATAACGAGATGTAACCATTTTCAAAGAAATCCCGCGAGCGGCGGCCGGCAGGGATGAGAGATGGAGCGATCCCGGCGTGGCTCGGGGGCACAGCCAACTACGACCCGATCAATTCACCCGCTAACATGAAAACGCCCACTAATTGTCAGTTACACATCGTCAAAATTTCGCTCGCCGTTATCGGCGCGCTCATTCTCACTCTCGG
>QHRO01000103.1 GCA_003220155.1 Verrucomicrobiota bacterium | reverse complement strand
TTCACCGACGACCGCCGTCAGCTCTGGCTCGCCGGCCTCGAAAGCAGCCGCGTTTTCATCTTCGATGTGCATAGCGATCCGGCGAAACCGAAGTTGACGAAGACAATCGACAATTTTGCCGAGACTACCGGCGGCGCCGTCGGGCCGCATGGCGCATATGCATTGCCCGGACGCGTGCTAATTCCGTGTCTCTCTAATGCGAAGGACAAAGGAGGCAAGACGGCGCTGGTCGAATACGGGAACGACGGCAACTACATCACAACGCATTGGCTGCCGACGAAAGAAGATGCGCGCGGTGCCTCAGGAGCGGAAGATGATGCCCGCGTGCTGCCCAGAAAAAACGCGATGCTTACTTCATCGCTCACCGGCTGCAACAATTACACGATGGACTTCGGCACATTGACTGCCGATCCCGAGGCGATGAAGCATTTCGGTTCCACCATGGTGATGTGGGATTTCCATGCCCGCCAGCCGAAAAAAGTTTTCCAAGTGCCGGGCGCGCCGCTCGAAATCCGTTGGGCTTGGGGTCCCAATCACAACTACGCGTTTACCGCCACAGCGCTAACGTCGAAACTTTGGTTAGTCTACGCGGACGATCGCGGCGAATGGCAAGCGAAGGAGGTCGCGCCGATCGGTGAAGCGAAGGGTGGTGTTCTTCCGGTCGATATTAGCATCAGCGCTGATGACAAAACATTGTTTGTTGATTGTTTCGGCGACGGCAAGTGCCGCATCTTCGACGTTTCCGATCCGCAGAAACCGAAACAAATTTACGAAAAGCAGATTGGCAAGCAGGTGAACATGGTGTCGCAGAGCTGGGATGGGAAACGGCTTTATTTTACCAGCTCGCTTTTGGCGCGATGGGACAAGCAAGGTGCCGACAACGAGCAATTCCTCCGCGGTTACGCCTGGGACGGCAAAGAACTGAAGCCGGCATTCGATCTCGATTTCACCGCGCTAAAACTGGGACGCCCGCATCACATGCTCTTCGGTTCGACGAAAATCGGCGCGAACCGCACGACTATTGCGAGCAACTAGTGTCGCAGGAACTTAAGTCTGAACCGCGGATTACGCGGATGACACGGATTGTCGAACAAGAATTGACTTGGAACTGGAGCGACGGAGGTCCGGTATTTTCCGCCTCGCCTCGGAAGGAGAGGATTAGGGTGAGGAGCGAAGCATTCGAGCGCCGTGACCAAAGTGGATCGTGCGCTCCGCGCGCGATGTCGAAAATACGTCCCTCATCCTTACCTTCTCCTCGAGGGAGAAGTGACAATCTCTCTGCTTGGAAGAGGGTTAAGGTGACGTTACGTGGACCTTTGAAATTACTTGTCGTCTCCAGTCTCATTGCGACTGCGACCGCCTTAGGTGAAAGCAATCCGCCGCGCGACAGCGACTATGATTACGACCCACCCGCGCCGGGTAGTTACAGTTTGCCAGTTGTGAAAGTCGCGCCCGATGGCGCGTTGCTCGATTCTGCGGGCAAATCATTAAACCTGCGCGACCTCACCCACGGCCGTGTCACGATCTTGAGCTTCATCTACACTCGTTGCGCGGCGCCGAAAGCATGTCCGTACGCAACCGGCGTCTTAAACCAAATCCACGATCTCAGCGTCGACGATAAGACACTGGCAAAGAACATGCGCCTCATCAGCAT
>QHRO01000102.1 GCA_003220155.1 Verrucomicrobiota bacterium | reverse complement strand
CGGCGCGGGCTTCGATGAGGTAGGAGGTTTGCTGCTCATCTATGATCCTCGCGAGCTGCATCCGCTGCGAGAAGAACTTAAGCGCTGGATGCCTCCGCGTGTGACTGCTCCTGGAAGCATTCCGGCATACTCCAATTATGGCGCCGACCTTGCGGGCTACATCGTTCAGCGTGTCTCTGGCGAACCATTCGAAGCTTACATCGAGCGGCACATCTTTGATTCTCTCGGAATGAAGCAGGCGACATTTCGCCAGCCTCTGCCGCAAGCATTGGCACCGTGGATGTCGAAGGGTTATCCCCTAGCCTCAGGTGATCCCAAGCCATTTGAGATCGATACCACTCAGCCCGACGGCGCTCTCTCCGCCAGCGGTGGTGACATGGGTCGCTTCATGATCGCCCATCTGCAAAATGGTGCGTTCGGTGCCTCCCGCATTCTCAAGGAGGCTACAGCTGTGCGAATGCACACGACGGCGTGGGAATTCCTCCCACCTCTCAACCGGATGCTGCTCGGGTTTTATGAAAATAACCTCAATGGCCATCGCGTCATTACTCACGGCGGCGATCTGCAATGGTTCCATAGTGAGCTCAATCTATTCATTGACGACGGCGTTGGCGTATTCGTTTCCTTAAACAGCCTCGGAAAAGACGGCGCCGCTGAACAGATAAGGACGGGATTCTTCCGCGAATTTAGCGACCGCTACTTTCCTGCTCCGCTGCCAGAAGGTTCAGTTGACCCAAAAACTGCGGCGGCGAATGCGCACTTGATTACCGGCCGCTATATCTCAAGCCGCCGGCCCCACGAGAGCTTTCTTGCGGCACTTAATCTTCTCGGCCAGACGCGAGTGTTGGCCACAAAGAACGGGAGCATTTCGGTGCCCGATCTCAAAGGGCTCAATGGTGAGCCGAAGAAATGGCGCGAGATTGCCCCGTTTGTTTGGCGCAATATAGAAGGGTCCGATCGCGTTGTCGCGAAAATCGAGAATGATCGTGTGGTATGCATCGGTTACGACGAGCTTCCGTTCATGCCCTTTCAACCAGTGCCGTGGTGGTGGTCGGCGGCATGGTTGCTTCCATTATTCGCCGTTGCCGTAGTGGCTCTGTCGGCGAACACACTGGCCTGGCCTGCGACGGCGCTGATGCGATGGCTTTACGGTGTCCGCCCCGGCCCAACCAGCCCCGAAGCGAGAGCCCACCGGCTTGTTCGCATCGCTTCACTGTTGTCCACGTTGATGGTTATTGCGTGGGTGGTTTTAATCAAGATTTTCTCGGGCGACATGGGATGGATCGGTCCACATATCAATCCCTGGATCAGATTGCTGCGCGTGTTGTCATCAGTAATCGTTTTTGCCAGCAGCGCGATCGCGGTTTGGAATCTCGGGATGTTACTGCGCGGTCAGCGCAAATGGCTTGCGAAACTCTGGGGCGCGGTCATCGCGATTTCCTGTCTGGCACTGCTCTATGTCGCGGTTGTTTTCCATTTGGTTGGTTACAGCGCCAAATATTGATCTCTTTTCCAAACCAAACTTATGAGTGTTATCAATTCCCGCGTCCGCCTTGAGGTGCACAATGAAAAACTGCCGCTTAAAGCGCCCTTTCGTATCTCCGGCTACGTATTTCACGATTCTCCGGTTACTCTCGTTACCTTAAGGGACGGTAGCGTAGAAGGGCACGGTGAAGCGGCCGGCGTTTACTACCTGAACGATACCACCGATCGCATGCTCGCAACGATCGAGGCGCACCGCGATGCGATCGAGCGCGGTCTCACACGCGAGGAGTTGCGATCTCTGCTTCCCCCGGGCGGTGCGCGCAACGCGCTCGATTGCGCTCTTTGGGAACTTGAATCGCGTCGAGCGCGGACGCCGGTATGGCAGCTCGCTGGAGTTGAAACGCCGCGCCCGTTGCTCACTACCTTTACTATCAGCGCGAATGAGCCGGCAGCGATGGCTGAAGTTGCTCAAAGCTATGCGGGTGCGCGCGCGATTAAACTCAAGCTTACTGGCGACCTGGCTGCGGATATCGAGCGGGTGCACAAAGTACGCGCCGCGCGCCCGGAGGCGTGGCTCGGTGTCGATGCCAACCAGGGTTATAAACGCGACACGCTGGACCGCCTGTTGCCGGAATTGAAAGAGGCGCGTGTTTCTTTGCTGGAGCAGCCTTGCCAGCGCGGCGAAGAAGCCGAGCTCGACGGCATCGATCACACCATCCCCATTGCGGCTGACGAAAGCGTACTAGGTTTGGATGAAGTAGAGGCGCTGGCTGGCCGTTTCGATGTCGTAAACATCAAACTGGATAAGTGTGGCGGTTTAACCGAGGGCCTGCTGATTGGCGCACGAGCACGCGCCCTTGGCATGAAGGTCATGGTCGGCAACATGATTGGCACCAGTCTGGCCATGGCGCCGGCATTTATCCTTGGCCAGCAGTGCGATGTGGTCGATTTGGACGGCCCTATTTTCCTCGTGCGCGATCGCGACCCCGGAGTGATATACCGGGACGGCCTTGTTCAATGCGATGAGGCGGTCTGGGGTTTCAAGCCGCAGTCCGTCGCATGACGGCAGAGAAGACCTGGTTCGGTCAACCGCGTGGCCTGACCATCTTGTTCCTTACCAACATGTGGGAGCTGTTCTCCTACTACGGGATGCGAACTCTGCTCGTCTATTACATGACCAAGCAGCTATTCTTTCCGCAGCAAAAAGCTTCGCTCATTTACGGCAGCTACGTTGCTACTGCCTACTTTACACCCCTCCTCGGTGGGATCGCAGCCGATCGATGGCTGGGTAAACGGCGGGCCGTCATTCTCGGCGGCAGCATCATGGCGCTCGGTCATTTTTTGATGACCTTCGAGGCATTTTTCTACTTTGCCCTGGTAACGATCGCGCTGGGTAACGGCCTCTTTCTGCCCAGTCTTCCCAGCCAGATTAATGATCTCTATCGGGCCGATGATCCGCGGCGAGGACGCGCTTACAACGTCTATTACGTTGGACTTAATCTGGGAGCCTTTTTAGCGCCTTTCGTCTGCGGAAGTCTCGGTGAATTATACGGCTGGCATTACGGTTTCGGCGCTGCGGGCTTGGGGATGCTGTCCGGCTTGGTCATATACCTGGGGGGACAAAAATATCTGCCACGCGAAACGCCACCAGCCAATTTGGTTGCTTCAGCTAAAGCCGAAAATCGCGATCAGAGCAGCCGGCCGTGGCTCCTTCTTTTAGGAATAGCAATAGCGGTCACCATTTTTCGCGGCGCCTACGAACAGATTGGCAATACGATCCCGCTCTGGACTGATATCGGCGTTGATCGTTCTTTCGGTAGCCAAGCGATTCCGATGACCTGGTTCCAATCTCTCAACCCTCTTCTCGTCATTACGCTGACGCCGCTCTTACTTTTCTATTGGCGACGCAAAGCGGCCGCAGGTAGGGAACCGTCTGCTCGCC
>QHRO01000100.1 GCA_003220155.1 Verrucomicrobiota bacterium | reverse complement strand
TTTGCATCGCGAGGATCCGCGCGGCGGTATCTTCGTGTCCTGTAATCACGATGACATGAGTCTGCGGTGATATAGCGCGCAGCCGCGCCACGACTTCGAAGCCGGTCATTTCTTCCATCCAAATGTCCAGCACGACCAGCGGGACGTCGTGTGACGCGACATAAGTAATGAAATCTTCGCCCTTATCAAACCGGCGCACGGTGAATCCACCTGAGACGAGTAAAACGCCGGTCGATCTGAGGACCAGGGGATCATCATCCACCAGACAAACAATCTCCGAGGAAGGCTCTTCAGTGGGCATCATGCGCATTTGCGCGACCGGCTTAT
>QHRO01000101.1 GCA_003220155.1 Verrucomicrobiota bacterium | reverse complement strand
CATCGTCAGGACGTTCGCTGCCTGTTATGATTATCACACGCGTCTGACAACAGATCGAGGAGAGGTGTGCCTGCACTTCCAAGCCGGTCATTCCAACCATCCGAATGTCGAGGACTGCCAGCTCCACACGATGCACCTGGATGTGGGCAAGGAAAGTCTCTGCTTTGTCAAAGCAGCGCGCCGCGATTCCATCCGAAGCCAACAAATTTCCAAGTGAATTAAGAACCAATGGATCGTCGTCAACCAGACAGACGACATGGCTCTCGGCGGATTTTTCGGATCTCATGCTATGAGTTGTTCACCAAGTGCCCCTGACATCGATCACGGCAACGACTCGCTCCGGGCTATGCGGCTTTATTTATCGGTAATCTCTGCGCCGCGGGCAAGTGGAAGAAGAAAAGCGCGCCGCCACCCTCGGCGTCTTCTGCTCCAAGCGTGCCGGCGTGTGCTTCGACAATCGAACGGGCGATTGTCAAGCCCATGCCCATTCCTTCCGCTTTTGTGGAAAAGAAATGATCGAAAACTTTCTCCGCCCGGTCCACGGGCAGGCCGGTCCCGAAATCGCGCACGCTGACCTCCGCAGCCTTTCCCTTAAGTGAACGTGTACTAATAATGATGCGGCGCTCGGCGGGCGGAAGCGCTTCCACTGCGTCGAGGGCGTTCATGATCAGATTTAGCAATACCTGTTGAATCTGGACCGGGGCAGCTTCCACATCCGGCAGGAGAGAATCGAAGTCCGTGACGACGGCAGTTTCCCGGATCAAAATGTCGGAACGCACGAGCCGTAACGTATCGCGGATTACATCGTTCAGGTTTAGCCGACTCCGCGTGCTCTTGCCTTTGCGTGCCATCCCTCGAATTCCATTAATCACTTCTCCGGCGCGGTGACTAGCCGCCGTAATATCAGCCAGCAACTCTTTAAGTATCGCGGGGTCGATTTGTCCCCGGTCGAAGAAGCGACGAGCGGCTGCGGCGTTGTTGGCAATAGCGGCGAGGGGCTGATTTAATTCATGCCCGAGCGAAGCGGTCATTTCGCCCATCAACGCGATGCGGCTCAAACGTGCCAGCTCCTCCCGCTGTACTTGCAATTGCAGGTCAGATTGCTTTTGCGCACTGAGGTCAATTGTCACACAAATTTTTTCTAAAACGTTTCCATGCTCGTCCCAAAGACTTCTGCCACGAGTGATGACCCAGCGTGTTTTGCCGTAAGGCAGGACAATCCGGTGCTCAATCTCGAACGTCTGCTGGGAGACTCGCGCGTGCTCAAAAGCTGCTTGAACCGCGGCACGTTCATCGGGGTGAATCCGTGACACGAGCGACTCGCGGGTTAACGGTTCATGAGGAGTAAAGCCGTACATTGTGCGCCCCTTTTCACTCATCCAAGCGGTGTTTTGTTCCGGGTACAAAACCCAAAAGGCGAGATCGGCCGATTCCGCAGCGAGACTAATTCTGGCTTCTCGCTCGCGTAACATACTGTGGCCCTGCTGGCGCTCGATCGCGATACTCGCAATGTGGGTTGCCGCTTCGGTCAACCGCTTCTCCTCGGCATTTGGACCCCGCGGCTCCTGGCGATACATGGCGAACGAACCTAACACTTCGCCCTGAGATGAGATGATCGGCGTCGACCAACATGCTCTTAGACCGCAACTCTTCGCCAGGTCGCGATAATCAGACCAAAGAGGATCGGTCAGGACGTCCGTTGCGATCACCGGCTTCCGTAAATACATCGACGTCCCACATGAACCAACCCGTGGGCCAATCGGAAGACCGTCAACGGCTTTAACATAAGCTTCGGGTAAGTTCGGCGCCGCGCCATGCCGCACATGTTTGCCGTCATTGCTTAAAAGCAGTATGGAGCAGCGCAGTCCATCGCTTTGCGCCTCCATCAGTAGAACGATCCTGGTGAGAATGTCCGCGAGTGGCGCACTCGCCGCAATCATCTCAAGGATCCGGCCCTGCCCAGCGTAAAAGGGCTCTTCCTTCTCGCGGTGTCCTTTGCCGATTCCGTCTCGCTCGCTCATTCAATAGGGTGCATTGGGTCGCCATCGACCAGGCAAACAATCTCCGCGTCGGACTTTTCAACGGGCATCATAAGTAATTAATTAATTACGCGACCGTCCCATTTTCAAGTGTGGCGTGTCGAGCACCCCGCAGGCTAGCGCCTACAATTCGGCGGGGTATTGGACCTTAGTCCCATGCGCGATTGCGGCCGGCGACACGCGTCCCAAACCGCGAATTGCGCACCAGATCAGGCGCGGATAATGGTGGTTTCCCGGATGGTGATTCAGGCGGCCGGTCGAGCGCGCGATGAACCGCCTCGAGAAATTGTTCAT
>QHRO01000099.1 GCA_003220155.1 Verrucomicrobiota bacterium | reverse complement strand
AAACGAGCCATCCCGAGTCAGGGACGGCATGCGATTTTGTTGTCATTGAGTCCTTATAGGGATTGGAGCGATTTCGGCAGGATGACATCGGGGATTCTCAAGCAACCAGCCTCTGTTGCCACCATGTATAAGAAAACACATCAGCGAAGTGCCCTAGGGAGCTAAAGACAGAAGGTAAAGTTTCGTTGCCACAATCGGCAGTTTCGAAAATGCTAAAATGCATCTTCCTAAGTTAGTGTG
>QHRO01000098.1 GCA_003220155.1 Verrucomicrobiota bacterium | reverse complement strand
GCGCATTGTTTCGGCAATCCGTGTGAAATCACCTTTTTCCCAGAGGGCTTTGTTTGGATTCATGGGTGTAGTCATATATCACTTATACTTTCCGGTTGGCCGAATCTGCAATCCGCATTCCCGCCGTGGCGGGCGGTCCGCATTTCGCGCCGTTCTTCTGTCGCGGCGGTCGGAGCCTAGCCTGAGCTAAGCCGAATGGGATCGCCCGGTCACGCTGTAGCCGTTCTTTCTCGTGAAGCCGTGCAAAACAAAGAACGTTCTTCTCCGCTGGCGTTCGGACCTTCCCACCTTTTACTTCTCTTCGGCGTTGGCTACAGTTTGTCGAGGCTGGCAAGGATACCGCGCGTCGATTATAAGCGTAAGCCCACATGACTTCCTTCCTCAGCCAATTGAAGCAACGGCGTGTTTATCGTGTCGCGATTGGCTATGCCATCGTGGCGTGGCTGATGGTGCAGATCGCGGCGACGGTATTGCCGGCGTTCCACGCGCCGGAGTTTGTGCTGCCGGTGCTGATCGTGTTGCTGGGGGTTGGCTTTCCGGTCGCGCTGGTGCTGGCGTGGGCGTTTGATGTGACGCCGTCGGGCATCGAGAAAACGCCGGAAGGAACAGGAACTAGCGCGGCCAGGAATATGCGCTACGCGTGGGCGCTGGCGGGACTTGGACTACTGATCGCAGCGGTTGGCGTTGGCGCTTATTGGTTTTGGCATCGCCCCGTAACGAAACGCACGGCTACAGCCGAAATCTCGAATGTCGTCGCCGAGAAAACCGCAACTGGGCCGGGAGTGGCCATTTCGGAAAAGAGCATCGCCGTTTTGCCATTCGAAAATCTAAGCAGTGACAAAGAGAATGCCTACTTCGCTGAAGGCATTCAGGACGAGATTCTGACCCGCCTCTCAAAGATTGCAGCCCTGAAGGTTATCTCGCGAACTTCGACACAGAAATATAAAAGCGCCCCCGACAACTTGCGCGAGGTCGGCAGCCAGCTTGGCGTTGCAAACATTCTCGAGGGTAGCGTGCAGAAGATCGCCAACGCAGCTCACATTAACGTTCAGCTAATCCGCGCGACGACGGATGAACACGTCTGGGCCGAAAGCTACAATCGCAAACTGGACGATGTCTTCAGCGTAGAAGGCGAGGTCGCCACCGCCATTGCTGAACAGCTCAACGCGAAGCTGACAGGCGCGGAGCACAAAGAGATTACGGACAAGCCGACTAACAATCCCGTTGCCTACGACGCCTATCTGCGCGGAGTTGCAATCGAGCACAATCAGTATGGTTACGAGAGCTACCAACATGCAGTCACCGCATATGCGCAGGCAGTGCAGCTCGATCCGAAGTTTGCTCTCGCCTGGGCGAGGCTCGCGGTGCTCCGGAGCTTTCTTTTCTTCAACTCGATTGACCGAAATGCAAATACCCCACCAGCCGTGCAGGAAGCGGCAGATCGCGCCATGGCGTTGGCGCCGGAAGCAGGTGAATCGTGGGTCGCGAAAGGCGCGTATCACTACCGGGTTTTGCGCGACTTCGAGGGCGCGGTGACAGCTTACCAGGAAGCGCAACGACGATTGCCAAACAATGCCTTCCTTTTGCAAAACCTCGCATTCGTGCTGCGGCGCGTCGGCCGCTGGCAGGATGCCGAAACGAATTATAACAAAGCACTCGAGCTCGATCCGCGCGATGTGTCGCTCCTAAGCTCTCTCGGCGGCGAGTTCTATGGTTATCTGAGACGCTTCGATGATGCGCGCGCCCTCGTTGATCGAGCCCTGGAGATTTCCCCCGATTCGGAGACGGCACATGCGATCAAAGCCTCCATTTTGCAAAACGAAGGGCGACTCCCTGAAGCGGCTCAGGAACTGGCGCGCGTCCCTGAGGGCTCGACAGAAGATTATGTCGTTGCTAGTCGGATCACGCAGGCGACGTATGAACGCGGCTTCGATCGCGCTATTCGTGTGATTGAGCAAAAACTAAACTCCATTCCACCGGGACAGCAGCTCGACTCTATTACCCAGATTGCGCTGGTCCAACTTGGGTTTTGTCAGGACTGGAGCGGCCGCCACGTCGATGCGCAGCAAAGTTTCACGCGCGCTATTCAATCGATTAAGCCGACGCCCGATACCGTGGTTGCGCCGGAGGCAAATGGCCTTCCTAACGCTCTGGCACTGGCTTATGCGGGTCTTGGCGAAAAGCAAAAAGCTCTCGAGCAGGCCCAGCAAGCGGTCAAAGACTACGAAACCGATGCGGTCAACAAGCCGACCGCGATGATGACGCGTGCTCAAGTCCAGGCTCTTTTCGGCGATCACGACGCGGCAATTGCTGTTTTGCCGGAGCTTCTCCGGGTACCGGCTGGGTTAACCGTTGCCAACCTTAAGTTTGATCCGTTTTGGGACCCGCTGCGCAATGATCCGCGCTTTCAAAAGCTTTGCCAGCAGTGACCCGCCTTCGCCAAGCTTCGGCGTGGTGAACGCGGCGCGATCCGGTTCCAGAGTATGGCTTTGGGCGAGTAGCGGCGGACCGGTTGCGCACGCGCACAGCACTATTGCCGAAAGCATCAACAACACCGAGCAACCCTTCATATCACTCCCCTAATCTGGCTAATCTCCGCGTCAATGCCCGGGTAGCGCGCGCGTCCCGCGTGTTGGTTTGCGCGTCCCGCGCAAACAGACTTTTCCCGATCCCGACCCCCACATCGTAGGCCGGTTATGATGCATCAAAATCTACCGCGACTGTTTATGAAAATGCGTCTTCGCCTGGAGAGGAGCGGTCGCCACGGCGACCTAGCCTCGGCGTCTTCGGCTGAACTTTCGAGGATCCTACCTCTGACTTCTGACTTCTGATCTCTGTTCAATGCCAGTCCGGTCGAAGACTCGCCGTGGCGAGCTCGGACTAATCGGGAATCTCGGCTTCGACCAGTTTCGCCAGAAGAATGAGCGATTCCTGCCAGCCGAGGGAGCACATCTCGGTCGGAATGACGTCGGGCACGCCTTCCTGCACGATGTTCAATTCCGTCCCGCACGAAACCCTCTTCAAGGTTATAGCGACCTGCATTTCTCCCGGCATATTCGGGTCGTCGAACTTGTCCGTGTAACGAATGCGCTCATTCGGCACGAGCTCAGTGTATGTGCCGCCGAAAGAGTGACTCTGGCCGGTGCTGAAATTCGTAAACGACATCTTGTGCTTGCCGCCCACTTTCGCGTCCATTTGGTGAACCTTGCCGGTAAATCCATTCGGTGGCAGCCATTTCGCCATCGCCTCAGGATTAAGAAACGCGCGGTAAACCTTCTCCGGCTCTGCCCGGAGCACTCGATGAATCTGAATGGTGTTAGGCATAATATATTAGAGCGGAAAAACTGCGGGATTCCACGCCTTGCGCCGAAACTGTAGACGT
>QHRO01000226.1 GCA_003220155.1 Verrucomicrobiota bacterium | reverse complement strand
AACCAGCAACAGCAGGAAAATCAGAATCGCAACAAACGCGCCTAACGGCAGTCCGGTAAACGCGACCGCGAAGGGCACCAGAAACACCGCTTCGACGTCGAAGATCAAAAAGATGATAGCGTAGAGATAATATTGCGATCGAAATTGAATCTGCGCCTCGCCTAACGACTCGACGCCGCATTCGTAGGTCGCGTTTTTTTGCACCCCGGGCTTCGGCGGTTGAAAAAATCTTCGCCACATCCAGGCCAGAATCAGGGGCATGATTGGAAAGATGAGCGCGACGCCGACAAAAATTACGATGAACGAATAGGGATGCGGAGTCATTCGCGTTAGATCGACAAGTCAGTCACAGACGAACACAGGTTTACATTGCCGGCAGTCGGGCAAGCTACAGTCTTTTCATCTGCGTTTCATCTCTGTAAATCCGTGGCCAGGATTTCTCATGCGCGATCGCGATTCCACCCGTCCATTCGTTTTCTTTTTTCTCGTTCTCCCCTATGGCATCAGCAGCGGGTTCGTTTCCATCACCTTGCCATTCGTTCTGACGCGGGTCGGATTTTCGGTGGCACTGGCAGCGTCGATCGTGGCCATCGGCGTGTCGGCAAATCTCTGGCGATTTCTCTGGGGACCGGTGGCGGACCTGACTTTGACCGCGCGCCGCTGGTATTTGTTGGGACTTGGCACGTCCGCGGCGACGCTCTTGCTTCTTGCCTTTCTATCGCTCCATCAAAACGCCGTCGCGATTTTGATGGCAGTTGTTTTTGTTTCGCAAGTTGCGGGAACATTGATCGTTCTTCCGGTCGGTGGGTTGATGGCGCATACGGTCGCCGAGGGAGCAAAAGGTCGCGCGGCTGGCTGGTATCAGGCGGGAAATCTCGGCGGCAATGGCATCGGCGGTGGCGTCGGCGTTTGGCTTGCCAGTCATTTCTCGAAGGAGATCGCCGGCGGCGGACTCGCGATCGCCATGCTCGCGTCGGCTGCCGCGATTTATTTTGTATCCGACGTGCGCGTCGTTGCGAATGAAACCCTCGGCGAACGAATGCGGATTTTGTGGCGTGATATTTTATCGATGGTGCGCGCCGCCATTCCGCTTTTCACCATCGTGCTCGTTTGCTCGCCCATCGGTGCCAGCGCCATGAACAATTTGTGGTCGGCGGTTGCGCCTGATTGGAGCGTGACAGCGGATCAAGTCGCGTTAGTCAGCGGCGTCTTGAACGGCGTGGTCAGCGCCATCGGCTGCGTCATTGGCGGCTGGGTTGCGGATCGCGTCGGTCGCTGGTGGTCATATTTCGGATCGGGATTTCTTATGGCGCTGGTCGCGATTATCATGGCCGTCACGGCGCGCACGCCAAACGCGTTTAGCGTCGGTGTTCTTGCCTATGCCCTGACTTGTGGAATGGCTTACGCCGCCTTTTCCGCGATCGTCCTGCTTGCCATCGGCCGCGGCGCCGCTTCCACCAAATACGCGACGCTCTCTTCCCTTGGGAATCTTCCCGTTGTTTACATGACCGCGTCCGATGGCTGGGTGCATGATCGTTTCGGCACGGCCTGGATGCTGCATTCCGAAGCGTTGATCGCAATTATCTGCATCGTCCTCGCGCTTGCTGTTCTTCGCTGGATCAATCCGCCGAGGCGCTCTGATCTCGTTCTTCCTTGATTAAACAATTAGCACCGCTTTTCTTCGTCGGATGAGCGGCGCTTTTCTTGACCAAATTTTTCTTCGCGCAAAGGAATGGCTGCTCTCGCCGCTAGCCGGTGCGCCCGACTGGCTCATTCAAATCGTCTCGAGCCTGATCAATATCTCCGGCGTTCTCGGAGTTTTCCTTACCCTCTTCGCCGCTATCTCTGTGCTCGAGCGGAAAATTCTTGGCCGCATGCAAAATCGTTACGGCCCGAATCGCGTCGGGCCTTTTGGGCTTTTTCAGCCGGTGGCCGATGGCATCAAGATGTTGATCAAGGAAGATGTCGTGCCGGCACGCGCGGACAAGGTCGTGCATTTTCTCGCGCCGATCCTGGTCGCGGCCACTGCGATTCTTGCGCTCGGCGTCATTCCTTATGGGCGAAACATGACCCCGTTCACGATCGACGGTGGCATTCTCTTTTTCTTTGCCGTTGGATCAACCACCGAGCTGGCCGTTTTCATGGCCGGCTGGGGCAGTAACAACAAGTTTTCGATGCTGGGTGCAATGCGTGCGATCGCGCAAATGGTTAGCTATGAATTACCGCTCATTCTCACCACTCTCCCTGTGGTGATGATCGTAGGGGCGCTTTCGCCGGATGCGATTGTGGCGGCACAAGGCGGCTATTCCTTTGGCGTCCTGCCACATTGGTTTGTCACCACCCCCTGGGGCGCGGCCGCGTTCATTTTATTTTTTATCTCCGGTCTCGTCGAATCCAACCGCACTCCTTTCGATGTCCCGGAAGGCGAATCGGAAATTGTTGCTGGTCACATGACGGAATATTCCGGCTTCAAGTACGCGACCTTTTTCATGGCGGAGTATTTTGGCATGTTCGCCATTAGTGGATTGGCGGTGACATTGTTTCTCGGCGGCTGGCATTCACCGATCGCTGCCCTCAACTTTATTCCATCCTATTTTTGGTTTTTCCTGAAGTTGAGCGCGCTGCTTTTCGTTTATATCTGGGTCCGGGGAACGCTTCCGCGCACTCGCGTCGATCAAATTATGAATTTCGCATGGAAATTCATGCTTCCGATGGCCTTCACCCTGATCGTCGCTGCCGCGGTTTGGCATTATCAGGGGCGCGGCCTCGCGGGCTGGCTTTGGTCTCTGGCAGTGATCGCGATTGTTTATTTCGCGCTCTCGCGCCTCCTCGATACGAGAAAGAAGTTTGCGCCGCGCACCTATCGTTTTGCCGAATGAATAGCGTCGCTTTTCTGGTCATTGCCATCATTACTCTTTCGGGCGCGCTCGCTGCCGCTGCTTTGCCGAAGCTTATCCACGCGGCTCTTAGTCTGGTAATCGTGTTTGTTGGTGTCGCGGCGTACTTCTTCTTGTTAGGCGCCGAATTCGTTGGGTTGGTGCAGGTTTTTGTTTATATCGGAGCAGTCGCTGTTTTAATTGTTTTCACAATCCTGTTGACGCGCCGCGAGCTAACTGGCGACCGCGGCATTAACTGGGGCGGCGCCATTGTGGCACTGGCTGTGTTCGGTGGATTGCTCTGGACAATTTTAAAAACGAAATCGCTCGCGATTCGAGCGCCGCAAATCGAACCGCTCACGGTGAAACGGATTGGCGAAGTCCTCATGACCAATTACGTCTGGCCATTGCAATGCGTCGGGCTCGTGCTCACCGCTGCGCTCATTGGCGCTCTCATTCTCGTGATGGAGGAGAAGCGAGAAGAAAGGTGAATTGTTAAAGGGTTACAGCGTTAAAACGGAAATACAGCGTTATCTCTTCACCTGTTTAACAATGTAACAATTTTAACGTTTTAACTCCAGCCACCTCATGACTCCAACCCTCCAACTCTTCCTCATCGTTTCCGCCGCGCTATTCTCCATCGGCCTGCTTGCCGCCCTCAGCCGGCGTCATGCAATTTTTATCTTGATTGGCATCGAGCTAATGCTCGCGGCCGCGAACTTAAACTTCGTCGCCTTCTGGCGCTTCGGCCCGCAGCCGCAACCGCCAACCGGCGTCCTAGTCGCGATCTTTTCCATCGCCATCGCCGCCGCCGAAGCCGCTGTCGGCCTCGCCCTCGTCATCGCTATTTACCGGCACTATCGAACGACCAACGTCGATAAACTCGATTCGCTGAAAGGCTAGAACGTGCAGGAAACATCGAACACCGAACATCGAACGCCCAAAATCGAATTCAGAAACTTCTCCCCATTCAGCGTTCGGCGTTCGGTGTTCGATGTTCGGCGTTTCCCCCATTCTCTCCCATGAGCTCCTGGAGCGTTACCAATCTTTGGCTAATTCCCGCCGTGCCGTTGGTGGCTTCGTTCTTTATTCTTATTTTGGCCAATTCGCGTCGTCGCACCGCTGCTGCCCTTGCGATCTTGGGCCAAATCGCAGCTCTGGCGCTATCGATCACCGCGTTCTTACCAACCCTCGCGGCGCCAGGCTTTCGTTCCGTCCACAATTTCACTTGGTTCACCTTCGGCGACCAGGCTCTTCGCCTCGGTTGGGTGCTCGACCCGCTCGCCGCGGCCATGATGATCATGATCACGCTGGTCGGTCTTTGCATTTTTGTCTTCAGCGTTGGTTACATGGCTGGCGACAAGAATTTAACCCGCTTCTTTGCTTATCTCTCGTTCTTCTCTGGCGCGATGCTGGGAGTAGTCATCGCAAACAGTCTCCTTCTACTTTTCTTTAGCTGGGAACTAGTCGGGCTTGCTTCCTATTTGCTCATTGGGTTCTGGATCGATAGGCCGAGCGCCGCTGCCGCAGCCAAGAAAGCCTTCATCACCACCCGCATCGGTGACCTCGGGTTTTTTCTCGGGATGCTTTGGCTCTATCACAGCAGCGGCACACTCTTGTTTTACGATCAGGGGCGCGGTTGTTTGGAAAACGCAGGACTTCTTGCCATTGGCGCCAGCGCGACCTTCATTGCGCTGCTGATTTTCTGCGGTGCGATCGGAAAGTCCGGGCAATTCCCTCTCCATGTCTGGTTGCCGGATGCAATGGAAGGCCCAACGCCCGTCAGTGCCCTGATCCATGCTGCAACAATGGTCGCTGCCGGCGTTTTCCTCGTTGCTCGCGTCTATCCCTTATTCTCGTTAGGCGCAGTCAATGGCGTAACGCCGTCTCTCACGGTTGTGGTATGGGTCGGCGTGGTCACTGCGCTAATGGCTTCGCTCATCGCCCTGGCTCAGGTTGATATCAAACGCATTCTAGCTTACTCAACCGTCTCGCAGCTTGGCCTGATGATGGTCTCGCTCGGTGTCGGTGGCGTCGCGGCCGGGATCATGCACCTGATCGCCCATGGCTTCTTCAAAGCTCTGCTCTTCCTTGGCGCAGGCTCAGTCATTCACGGACTTCATCATGAACAGGACATCCGCAAAATGGGCGGCTTGCGCTGGACCATGCCGGTGACATTTCTCACTTACGCCATCGGCATGATGAACCTGAGCGGCGTTCCGTTCTTCTTTTCTGGTGGTTGGACGAAAGAAGAAGTCCTGCACGCGACGGCGCATTGGCCCGTCTCGGCTTTGCCGCACTACCTGATGCTCGCCGGAGTGATTCTCACTGCGCTCTACATGACTCGGCAAATCATCTACGTTTTTTTTGGTTCCGCTCGGAGCACAGACTTCGAGTCTGTGCGCCCAAGGGAGTTCCACTCCGGTGAAGCAGCGACAACAACGGAGAACATCTCCGTTGGGCGCACGGGCCAGAGGCCTGTGTTCCGCGCGCACGAAAGTCCGCGGGTAATGACGATGCCGCTCGTTATCCTTGCTTTGTGCTCGATTCTTTTCGCCCTCGTGCTCACGCCCGCCTGGCCGTGGCTCCGCGCCTATCTCAACGGCGAATCGACACACGTTGTATTCGGCTCGCTTATTCAGCCAGTAATTCTTCTCTCATTTGTGCTGGTCGCCGCAGGAATTGGGTTCGGTTGGTTGACGTATCGCAATGCCGGCGAGACCGATCCTTTAGCGCGGACACAGCCAGGGCTGTTCCGATTTCTCGAAAACAAGATGTGGTTCGATGAAATCTACGAACGAACCATTATCGCTTTCAGCCGAATACTCTCGCGTCTAACTGATTGGCTGGATCGCTATTTCTGGGATGGTCTGGTCAGGCTATTTGCTGGACTTGGTCAGGCCTTCGGGGTTTTGAGCAAAGGCTTTGACGATCACGGCATCAATGCCGGCGTTGATGAAACCACCAGTGGAACACGCGGTTTTGGCAGACTGATCTCCGCGGCACATTCGGGTCAGATCCAAACTTATCTGGGCGCGATTGCCATCGGAATGCTTCTCCTCCTTGTCCTTTACGCATGGCTTGGCTAATTACTACTCTTATCGTAGTTCCGATCCTTGGAGCGCTTTTGGCTAGCGCGACGCGCAACTACGCCCGCGGCGTCGCACTAGCATCTAATATAATTACGGCTATTGGGGCTTTTCTATTATGGCAAAGCTTTGATTCTACGTTGCCCGGTCTTCAGCTAGTTGAACGGCATGGCTGGATCCCTGCAATCGGCGCCGAGTATTTGGTCGGAATCGATGGCCTAAGCCTGCTTCTTGTCATCCTCACTTCGCTGGTATTTCCATTTGCCCTACTCGCGCAATCCCGCCCTGCGGGCGATCGCGGTTTCTGCGCGCTGATGTTGATTATGCAAGCGGCGCTTTACGGCACGTTCACCGCCCAGAATTTCATTCTCTGGTTTCTCTTTTACGAGATGAGCCTCATCCCTGCCTTCCTCCTTATTAAAATCTGGGGAGGCGAAAAACGCGACCGTGCCGCTACAAAATTCTTCCTTTATACCTTTCTCGGTAGCGTGGCGATGCTGCTCTCTTTCCTCGGGATCTATTTTGCCAAGGGCACGTTCGATTTCGCCGGTCTCGCCAATCTTGCGAAAAACGGCGACTTGCTTACCGGCAATGTTAAATGGTTCGCCTTCGCCGGAATCTTTCTGGGACTCGCGGTCAAGGTTCCGCTCTTTCCCTTTCATACTTGGTTGCCTGACGCCTATGAAACCGCGCCCACTGGTGTTTCGATGGTGTTGACCGGTACACTCTCCAAAATGGGAGTTTACGGTTTTGTCCGATTGCTGCTGCCGCTCTTTCCTAACGAGATTACGACAATGGCGCCGTGGCTGTTAACCCTGGCGGTTTGTTCCATCGTAATCGCTCCTCTGGCCGCCTGGGCGCAATCGGACCTGAAACGAATGGTTGCCTACTTATCGATCAATCATCTTGGCTATTGCATGCTCGGTCTTTTTGCCGTCACCGCTACGGCGGCACGACCCCTGGTCGAAATGCAGGCGGCCTTGAGCGGCGTTTTCATGCAAATCTTCAATCACGGCATCACCGCGGCCGCGCTCTTCTATTTTGTCGGGTTACTCGAACAACGACGCGGCCTGCGCGGCATCGGTGACTTCGGCGGCCTCATGCAACGTACCCCACTTCTTTGCGGCTGGATGAGCGTGGCGATGTTTTCGTCGCTTGGTCTCCCCGGGCTGAACGGATTCGTCGGCGAATTTCTCATTTTCAAGGGTTCCTTCGCCATGACTGCCTCATTCACCGCGGCGGCCGTGCTCGGTCTCCTCTTCACCGCCGTCGTCTTCATGCGCGCGATGCAATCGCTCTTCAGCGGCCCGCTTGTCGAAACTAGTATCGCTTTCCCCGATCTCAGATCTAACGAGAAGTGGGTCGTAATTCCGGTCACGCTTCTCATGTTCGCCATCGGCATCGTCCCCCAATTCCTACTCAACATTTTCAATTCCACTGTGGTGCAGATGACGAGGTTATTTGCCTGAATTGCCGCGAATGAGCAAAGAGATCATTCCAATCCAGCAAATTGCGCAATCGATTTACGTGATTCGCGGTCAGCGAGTAATGCTTAGCCAGGAGTTGGCCATTCTCTATGGCGTGGCCACCAAGATTCTCAACCAAGCGGTGAAGCGCAACGCGGTGCGATTTC
This sequence comes from Verrucomicrobiota bacterium, assembly GCA_003220155.1. Lineage (GTDB taxonomy): Bacteria > Verrucomicrobiota > Verrucomicrobiia > Chthoniobacterales > UBA10450 > AV69. Next base: position 15,888 of record QHRO01000226.1, on the reverse strand, counting down.
CCGCTGATTTTGTGTTTCAGCTTAAGGCGGACCAGCTTGCAAACTTGAAGTCACAAACTGTGACTTCAAGTTGGGGGCCCCAGACGGGCGCGTCCCTACGCCTTTAGTGAGCAAGGCGTGACTATGTTCTTGTGAGGAAGGCGCGATGAGTAAAGAGCTCGTTTTGAATCGACAAGTTGCCAAAGTCATTCGCGTTATCCGTGGTGAGAAGGTGCTGCTCGACTTCGACTTGGCGCCTTTGTACGGCGTGACTACCGGAAATCTAAATAAGGCGATGCGACGTAATCGTGAGCGATTTCCATCAGATTTCATGTTTCAACTTACTGCTGCGGAAGCTGAATCTTTGATATTCCAATTTGGAATAGCAAAGGGCCGCGGCGGTCGCCGTCATCGCCCCTATGCATTCACTGAACAAGGCGTGGCTATGTTATCCAGCGTCCTGAAAAGCGAGCGCGCGGTGAAGGTGAACATCGCTATCATGCGCGCATTCGTGATGCTGCGTGAAACTCTTGAGACAAATCGTGAGCTCGCGCGCAAGTTTTCCGAGCTGGAACGTCGCGTCGGCAAACACGACAAAGAAATCGCTGCGATCATTGACGCAATCCGGCAGCTGATGGCGCCGCCAGAAAAACCGAAACGCGAGATCGGGTTTCACGTTCGCGAGCAAGCCACGCGATACCGAACACGCAAATAAGTATGAAACACATACTCACCGGTTTCCGGGCATTTACCTCTTTATCTACCCATGCGGAGACACCGTCTTCCATCGAGGTTCGCCTCTGCCCGGCATCGGCGGTTCACACCTACCGATTGGAGAGCCGGCGCGAAGTCAATGGTCTCTTATTGCAGAATGGCGCGCTTCTAGTGCCGCGACCAATTCAAAGCGGAGACGTCGTAACCGCCAAGTGATCGCCTGGACGATTTACATCACGTTTGCGGGCGCAGTATTCTTGCTCTTTTTGCCGCGCGCCTTTTCGCGCTGGCTCGCCCTAATTACAACTATGGCAACCTTCGCGATTAGTCTGGCGACGTTTTTCTGTCGCGATCTCGATCTGGCGCACTTCAACACCGTTGTGCGCGTGCCATGGGTACCGGCCCTGGGCATGAATTACCATCTCGCGCTGGACGGGATCAGTCTTACGCTCGTCCTGGTTACGTCAATAACAGCAGTCAGCTCAGTTCTTTTTTCCTGGGACGTCGCCAACGATCAACGGCCGAACGAGTTCTTTTTCTGGCTGCTGCTGGTAGTAGGTAGCTCCTTCGGCGTTTTTCTAAGTGCCGATTTGTTCCTGCTCTTTGTCTTTTACGAACTGGTCATCGTGCCCAAGTACTTCCTGATCGCGATCTGGGGATCGACTAACAAGGAGTACGGCGCGATGAAGCTGACCCTTTACTCCTTCTTCGGCGGGGCGCTCGTTTTCATCGGAATCATCGCCGCATATGTCAGCGCCGGTTCACTTGACTTGAATGAGCTCGCCCAATTCCGATTCAGCCCGCAGTTACAGTCCTGGGCATTCCCCATTTTGTTCGTCGGCTTCGCCGTCCTCGCCGGCATCTGGCCATTGCACACCTGGGCGCCGACTGGCCACGTGGCCGCACCGACCGCGGGCTCAATGTTGCTCGCCGGAATTGTGATGAAACTCGGAGCCTACGGGGGGCTGCGCGTCGCGATGAATCTTTTCCCACAGGGTTTCCAAATGTGGAGTAATTGGATCGCGATCCTGGCCGTGATCGGAATTGTCTATGCCGCAGCGGTGGCGCTGCGGCAGCGCGACCTGAAATTCGTCATCGGCTATTCGAGCGTGAGCCACATGGGTTTCGTGCTTCTTGGCCTGGCGACCGCAAACGTCCTCGGCGTTTCCGGCGCGGTTCTGCAAATGTTTTCCCACGGCGTGATTGGTGCACTCCTCTTTGCCGTTGCTGGCCGCATGATTTATCGCCGCACTCACACCCGGGATCTCGATGAATTGTCGTTGTTGGAACTCAATCGCGCGCTTCCTTTTGCCGCCTTTGTCTTTGTTATCGCTTCGGCCGCGTCGATGGGCATTCCGGGATTCAGCGGGTTCGCCGCCGAAATTACCATCCTCATCGGCGCGTGGAAAACCTTTCCGATCGCGGTCTGGATTACCGGTGTGGGCATGGTTTTGGTAGCTGCATTCACCCTGCGCGCTCTGAAAAGAAGCTTCTTCGACACTGCTGTCGAAGAAGGTGAAAACGTTAAGAACGTTACAACGTTAAATCGGGAAACGCTCGAACCGATCACTGTTCCAGAAAAACTCGGCGCCAGCCTCCTCATCTTCGCGACGGTGGCGATCGGAATCTATCCCAAGTTCTTACTCGATCGTATTCAACCCGCAGTTGAAGCAATGCGGTTTCTCAAGACTGGCGGTTAAAAAGGTTAAATGGTTACAAGATTACAACGGAGTCTGCGGATTAGCGCCTCTTCCCGTTTTAACGATGTAACGTTGTAACGAATCACGGATTCATGTCCTACCTTGACCTCCTCAAACTCGCCGCGCCGGAAGCGATCGTTACCTTGACTGCGCTGGTCGTTCTCGTGATTGGTGTGACAACGAGTCGCGGAACTGCGGTGGCAGGCGTGTCGCCGGCAATGCCGCGACCTGCCGCGGCCGGCACGGCTGCTTCTACCGCTCTCTGCACGCTGGTCGCGGCGCTCGGACTCCTTATCGCGATCAATGCCGTATTGATGCTTCCGGCACACGCGAATTTGTTCCAGGGCATGCTTGTGGCCTCGCCGCTCAACTCGTTCTTCCAGATCGTCTGTTTGGTTCTTGCCTTCTTCACCATCCTTCTCGCGTCCCGCGAGACACCAAACTACGGCGAGTATCTTGCCATCATTCTGCTCGCTACCATCGGCCTCCTGCTTCTCGTTAGTAGCGAGGAATTGCTCATGATCTTCATCGGACTCGAGCTTACCGGTCTGTCGCTTTATCTTATGACGGCATTCGACAAAACCGATATCCGATCGGCCGAAGCCGGCCTGAAGTATTTTCTCTTTGGCAGTACCGCCAGCGCTTTTACCCTCTTTGGGCTGAGCTTCATTTATGGCATGGCGGGCACGACTAGCCTGGCCGCCATCGCGGAAGGTTTTGCTGCGCAATCTCTCTCGCCGCTTCTTTTTGCCGGCATTGTCATGACCCTTGTCGGTTTCGCCTTCAAAATCGCAGCTGCGCCTTTTCATCTCTGGGCCCCTGACGCCTATCAAGGCGCGCCGGTTTCGAGCGCCGCCTTCATTGCATCAGGATCAAAAGTTGCGTCGTTCGTCGTCCTTGGAAAAATCGTGCTCATTGGATTTGCCCCGGTGCACGGCAGCGCCGACTGGCACGCCATGGTTGCCGGTTGGTCGCCGGTGCTCGCCGTGTTGGCTGCGTTCTCGATTCTCATTGGCAATCTGGTCGCCCTGGTCCAGACCAACCTGCGCCGGTTGCTCGCCTACTCCGCGGTCGCTCACGCCGGTTACACCTTGCTCGGAGTCATTGCGGGCGGTCGCGAAGGATTTAGCGCAACCTTGTTCTACACGACCATCTACGCCTTCACTTTAATCGGCGCATTCGGCGTTGTCGCGCTGGTGCGTCGCGAGACCGGTGGTGACGACTTGCAAAACTTCGCCGGGTTGCGTGCGCGCTCTCCGTTGCTCGCCGGATGCATGGCGGTATTCATGTTGTCGTTAGCTGGCCTTCCGCCACTCGCCGGATTCTTTGGCAAGTTCTATCTCTTTAGCGTCGCGTTTCGCGCCGGGGCAAATCATGGTCTCCTCTGGCTCGTGGCACTCGCGCTTTTTGGTAGTCTGATCTCGCTTTACTATTATCTCATCATTTTAAAGGTGATTTTCCAAACCCAGGGAGCTGAGACTCATCCGCCCTCATTCGTGGGAAAGAACGGACTTTCCAATCTGACAATCGCATTTGCCGCAGGAGTGGTCTTGTTTCTAGGAATCGCGCCGCAATTCCTCGTCACGCGAATTCTTGGCACGTTGCAGTAAGAGAAATGCGGGCCAAGGCCGCCACGCGCCACGCAAATATCAGCGTCACGAAATATCGACTGCTTAAAGCAGTCGTACTTTGCAACGTGTTCGCGGAAACTCCGAAATTCCGTGAGCGAAACTACAACGCCACTCCGGCTCGGAGTCGACCCGCGTTTTACCGACCGCGAACGTCAGCCGGGTCTCGATCTTCTCCGCGCCCTCGCCATCATCGTGGTGGTCATTTACCACGCCGCTCTTTTCGGCTTCAAATTGCCCGGTCGCGTAGATCGATTCGGCTGGATTGGGGTCGATCTATTCTTCGTTCTCAGTGGCTATCTGATCGGCGGGCAATTGCTCGCGCCGCTCGCGCGCGGTCGGCCGATCGACCTGCGGCGCTTCTTCGCCCGCCGAGCCTTCCGAATCATACCAGCCTACTTCGTCATCCTCGCTGTTTATGCCTTTTTACCGTCGTGGCGGGAGTACCCGGAAATGTCGCCACTCTGGAAATTTGTCTTCTCGGTGCAAAACATTGATCTGCATGGGGGAACCGCCTTTTCTCACGCCTGGTCGCTCGCGGTCGAAGACCAGTTCTATCTCCTCCTGCCACTAATACTAATTCTCGTTAGTCGATGGCCTCGTCCTCGATTTATAATTCCCTGCGTCATCGTTCTTGGCGGAATCGCGCTGCGCGCGTTTCTTGCCCGGCAGAATTTGGCTGAAACCGGGGTCTCCTTCCGCGGCTTTCAAACCTGGATCTATTATCCGACCTGGACCCGGCTCGATCCTCTTGTCTTCGGTGTTATCCTCGCCGCAATTGAAAAATTCCGTCCGCAATGGTGGCGTCGCATGATGAATCTTGCTCCCTGGCTCTTGCTGCCCGGGCTCGCCCTCATCGTTTACGCATTATATCTGGGGGAAGGCGATTATCTCACCGTCGCTGCCAGTATCTGGCAATTCCCGATGATCGCTCTTGGAATGGCCGCATTGCTTGTTTGTGCTGTCAGCCCGCGGTTAATTTTACGGCGAGTAAAAATTCCCGGCGCCGCTTTTATCGCCAGCATCGCATATAGCGCGTATCTCGTTCAAAAACTTGTCATCCATTTCGTCGCGCAATTTTGTTCCAGGTACAACCTTACCTTCACGTCGGCGGCCGCGCTTTTAGGCGTCGAACTCTGCGTTTACGCCGCCGCCGCTATGCTGTTTTTCGCAGTGGAACGGCCATTTCTCCAACTACGTCACCGCATCGCTCCGCGCCCCATTCGAAGCTGATCGGTGGGCTGATCGCTCGAATCCTAGTTTCCTTGTCGTAACGTCAAATATGGCGACCAGTGGTTTATTAATCACCGCGGCGAAACGTCTGCGCGACGCTGTTGCCGAGCTGAGATTCGCTACGCCGGTCACGCACGTTTACAATCCGCTCATCTACGCCTGGCGTGCGCATGAGATGTATCTGCGGCGCTACGGAAATGGCCGCAAGCGGGTGCTGTTTCTCGGTATGAATCCCGGCCCGTTCGGGATGGCGCAAACCGGTGTCCCGTTCGGCCAAATCGCTGCCGTGCGCGATTGGCTCGGCATTCAAGCCAGAATTGACCGTTCGCCTGATGAGCATCCGAAGCGGCCGGTGCTGGGATTCGATTGCGCACGCAACGAAATCAGCGGCCAACGCTTATGGGGATTATTCGCGAAACGCTTCGGCGCCGCCGAGGAATTTTTCGAGGAGCACATGGTGATGAATTATTGCCCGCTCGCGTTTTGTGAAAAGAGCGGGCGCAATCGAACGCCGGATAAACTCCCCCCGAATGAGCGGACGGCTCTATTCGCGGCCTGTGACAAACATTTGCGGGATATTGTTCGAATCTTGGAACCCGAATGGCTCATCGGCGTAGGCGACTTCGCGGGAAAACGCGCGCGCGAAGGAATCGCCGATCCGCCGCCGCGCGTCGGCCAAATTCTGCATCCGAGCCCGGCTTGCCCTGCTTCAAACAATGACTGGGCCGGCATCGCCACCGCGCAATTGCGCAACCTGGGCGTTTGGAAATAAGGACCGGGGGGGAACTAGATTTCGACAGACTGGTGCAGGCTTGACCATGCTTCCCCGGCCAGGAACCTTTGTGTGTGTTAAAGATTCTTATGGTACTCTGCCTCGGGATGGCGGCGGCTTTTGCCATCGGCCCCGCTTTCGCGGGAGAAAAGGGAACCTCGCCCGTCGCTGCTACCTCGGCGACATCGCCTAACGATTCTAAGGCTACTGACCTGGCGAGGCCCAATGCCAATCACAACCTGCTGGGCGAGCTGGCCGGCACCTGGAACTATGTATTGAAAATTTCGATGGGACCGAACAAACCGCCGATTGAAACCAACGGCGTTGTGGTCCGCCAACCAATTATGGGCGGCCGCTACTTTCTCGCCGATTTCGACGTCGAGATGCTTCCCGGCAACGATGGCAAACTGGAGAAGGCGAACTTCAAAGGCAAATCTATCGAAGGCTACGACAACGTGAAACAGAACTTCATTTCTATTTGGATCGACAACGCCAGCACCGGGCCGACGATCTTCGAAGGTAATTATGATCCCGCATCACGAACCTTGACCTACACCAGCGAAACCGAACCGAAACTGGGTCAGAAAACGAAAGTGCGAGAAGTAATTAAAGTGATCGATGATAATCATTATAATCTTGACTGGTACGAAGAGCATGGCGGCCACGAGATCAAAACGATCGAGATCACCTACACCCGATCGCCTGCCCCTGAACTCTGAACTCTGAACTCTGAACTCTGACTTCTGACTTCTGACTTCTGACTATGCGGTTCCGTCTCACTACCTGGTGATCGCGGTCGCAAATGGTGGCGGTCCGGCGAGTGTTGGGAGAGGGCCAGCGGAGCTTATCGGTGATTTCCACCTAACGAGACGTTGGCACCGGCGTTCACGCTACCACCGCCGGTGCTGGCGCTGACTGCTCCCGCCACATTTCCACCAATGTTAACGGCGCCCGGAGTAACGTTGATTGTCCCGCCAGAACCGGGCGCGGCGTTGCCCAGGAGCGACACAAGTTGAGCGCTGCTGGAGACCGAAACTGCAGGGCCAGAGCCAAGGACCTTGTTTGCGGCAGTCGAGGTGGTAGTGGAAACGGTTGCGGTTACGGGCGCGCCGTTCTGACTCGTGGCTAAGCCGGCGAGCGAGCCGATGGTTTTATTCAGCTGATCCGTTGAAGCCAAAACGACGTTGGTTCCGTAACCCATGACCAAGTTTGTCGGAACAAGGGTTCCTTTTGTCAGCTCCTTAGCCTGGTCGTTGATTGCCGCCTGAATAAGCGGCATGCTGGGCAAAATATTGCTGCCGGGAAAGTTTACCAGGATCGATGTCCTAACGATCTGTGCCAGATCAACGTCGATCGGGTCGGGAATCTTTTTTGCGTCCGGTCGCATGATCACCATTTTTCCCGGAGGCAAAACTAATGAATCACCGGATCCGTTTCGCGATAAACGCAAGCTACCTTCGAGCACCAAAACCTTGAGGTATTGCCCAGGGCTATATTCCATCATTATCGTGGTGCCGGTGATGGCCGCCGTGACTGCCGCGGTGTGAATTTTCGCTCCGCCTAATCCTTTCGGCACTTGCAGAAGCATGGATCCTTTCTCCAGAGTCAGATCCCGTGTGCCGGTTTTGAAACTGAAGAAGGTCTCCGCACCGACGCGCGTCAGGGTGTTATCCTGAAAAAGCAACTCCGAGCGGGATCTGGCGCCCGTCTGTAGACCGCGATCATCTTTGATGACATCGCGCACGACAGCGGGACGCGCGCCTTTTGCCGGCTCGATCAGACTGACCCGGTTGATGATTTTGGTGACCTCGGCGGAGGTGAGAGGGCCGGCAGCGGATTGCTGAACAAAGACGCCGGAATAGAGGGCGACAGCGGCGAGAGCAAACCTGGTGTTCAGCATAGATATTGTGGCAATTGTGGTATAAATTATATATTTAGAATCGAATCATCAACCAGTTTTGGCCTCAGCCCGAGAACCCCGGGTCCCGTCAGTGGACCCCACCACCCGTAGGACGCAGCCGAAAGCGCGCCCGCTCTCGGCATTTTTCCCGCTGCGTCCGACCGTCATGCCCTATAGGCGCACCCTGGTCGTCTTTCTTCTTGCAACCCTTTGTGCCGCAGGCGCGACTTTGCTGGATTTCACCTTTCCCAGCTATTATGGGCAGACCGAATCCCGGCTTCGCGACGCCATCGCCCGCTCCGGCCGCACGACTCCGCCGAATCCGGACCTGCTCTTTCTTGCCATTGATTCCGATTCTGTAACCTTGGATGAAACACTCGACCTCCAAGGGTTGTTCTCGTCCAGTTCAAGCGATCCCGGATCGCGCCGCGCTCTCGAGATCATGAGCAAAGGTTGGCCTTGGAACCGCGAAATCTACGCCATGATTCTGGAGCGTCTCGTCCGCGCTGGCGCAAAGGTTGTCGCTTTCGATTGCCTATTTTCCGCTTCCGCCCCCGGTGATGATGCCTTTCGTGTTGCACTGGAGCAATTCAAGCCTCAGGCGGTTATTGGAAGCAATTTCGTTTCTCCTGACAACGTCGAGCGATCATCCAGAATTCCTTCCAGCTACGAGCCGCCGGCCGAAACGCTGATCCCAAAGACATCGACGCAAGATGAGCGTGTCGGATTCACGAATTTTTTTGCTGATGAAAACAAAGTTGTGCGCGGAGCTCAATATCGGGTTGCTTTTCGTGAGCGCGAGAATTCGATCGCGACTTACCTTTCATTGTCCGCACGCGTTGCTTCAAAAGCCGGGCACCCGGAACTGATTCCAAACGATCTCGCCGAGCATCTGATCCGGTTCACCGGCCCGCCTCGAACCGCTTTTCATCCACGTCCGCTCTTCGAAATCTTTGTTCCGGAATACTGGGAACACAATTACCGCTCCGGCGAGCTCGTCCGCGACAAGATCGTAGTCATCGGGGCGGAAGGAAAGTGGCAGAAGGATGAATTGCTGACGCCGTTTGGCCCGATGCCAGGGGCCGAGGTTCACCTCAACGTTCTCAATGGTCTGCTCCATCGCGAATCGATCCGAGACCTTTCGCCGTTTGCCAGGGCAGCTGTGACAATTCTTACCGCCATCCTCGCATCTGCCCTGTGGCTAAGCATCCGGTCCCCGTGGCTGCGCTTACTTGCTCTCGGGGGGATTGACGCCGCTACACCATTTTTCGTCCTTTGGTTTTACAACCACCAAAACCTTTATCTTCCCTGCCTGGCGCCATTCCTGGCACTCAACTCGACCGTTTTCTTCTGCCTGGTTACGGATTTCACCTTTGAACGTATCGAGAAAGCCAGACTTCAGTCGACATTGCAGACGCGGGATGACCTTACCCATATGATCGTGCACGATCTGCGCGCGCCCCTGAACCTGGTTACCGGCTACGTCGATATACTGGAACAAATGGCTTCCGATAAACTGAATCCGGATGAAGCAGAGTGTATCACTGGGGCAAAACAGGGCGCGGAGAATATGTGCGACATGATCACGACGCTTCTGGATGTCGGTCGGCTCGAGGCGGGTGAAATGCCACTCCGCTTACAAGATCACGACCTCGGGCAGATCGCGCGCGAGGCTGCGGATCGATTTATCCCTGTCCTACGAGATCGCACCCTTCGTTGCGAGATGTCGCCCGAGCCAGTGGCAGTCTCTTGCGACGGTGATCTCATCCGGCGGATTCTCGAGAACCTCATCAGCAATGCGCTAAAATTCACAAAATCAGATGGAACAATCCAGATAAACGTTGAGCGCAAGGGGGTTGATGTCACCATTTCTGTCAGCGACAACGGCGAGGGGATACCGCGTGACCAGCACAAACACATCTTTGAAAAATTTGGACAAACAAACAGTGGCCGCCAACATCGGCATTCGACTGGCCTGGGGCTCGCCTTTTGCCGGCTTGCTGTGGAAGCGCACCAAGGAAAGATCGGCGTCCAGAGCGAACCCGGAAAAGGAAGCACCTTTTGGTTCACGCTCCGGACTCGCGGTCAGTCCGGGGTGAACTGTACGGGCAATACACAACCGGCTCACTTGGGGCGGATTGGGTAGTGCACTGCCTGCCCGCCTGTGCGCAGGCGTCTCACGTGTTGTCTTCGCAAGCCTGCCAACGCGATGAGACCTGTAAGAAGTCGGATTTTAGATTTCAGGTTTGGTTTGTGTATGCTGTCGAGGCCACTGTGGCATCCGCAGAGTGAAATCTTTTCCCGACCTCTGACTATGATGCCTAATCGATTACTTGCGTTTTTCTTCCGAGCTGGACTGGCGTTCGCCGTTCAGGCTGCATCCGCTGACGAAAAACCAATGATGAAAGCGGTAGTCGCGCACGAGTACGGCACACCCGAGGTGCTGAAGTTCGAACAGGTGCCGCGACCGGAGCCGAAGGACGATGAAGCGCTCGTGCACGTGATCGCTAGCGGCGTTAACCCAGCCGACCCGCTAACCCTCAACGGCAAATACGCACAGGAATGGGGTACGCACCTTCCACTGATCCCGGGTTACGATATCGCCGGCGTCGTGGAAAAAGTCGGCGCCAAGATCACAACCCTCAAAGTAGGCGATGCAGTTTACGGTTACCCAACTTTCGGCGGTGGATGGGCGGAGTTCGTCACGGTCAAGGAGTGGGAAGTAGCCGCGAAACCGAAATCCCTCAGCTTTGCCGAAGCCGCGGCGGTCCCAATGTGCGCCTTGACCGCGTGGCAGGCATTGGTGGACACGGCGCAATTGCAAGCCGGACAAACCATTCTCATCCACGGCGGTTCCGGCGGCGTCGGTAGCTTCGCGGTTCAAATCGCGAAAGCGCGCGGCGCCAAGGTTATTGCGACCGCATCGACTGCAAACCAGGACCTGCTCAAGCAACTTGGGGCCGACGTGCCGATTGATTACACCAAGACCAAATTCGAAGATGTGGCCAAGGATGTGGATGCCGTGCTCGATCCAGTAGGCAGGGAAACACTCGCAGGTTCCTACGGCGTAGTGAAAAAAGGCGGCATTGTCATTTCATTGGTTGCGCGCCCAGATCCAGTCGAGATCGAAAAACGCCAGATTCGCGGCGCAACCGTGTGGGTTCAGCCGAAAGCCAAAGATCTCGCTGAGATCGCCCACCTCATCGACGCACGGAAAATCAAGCCAGTTGTGACGCAAGTTCTGCCATTGAGTGAAGCGATCGCGGCGGAACAACAAGCCGCCACGCACCATACCCGCGGGAAAGTTGTGCTACGAGTCGCTGACGAACCGAAAAGTTAAGACGCGCTCAAGTTGTAAACCTCTGCCAGCTACCGCCGTTATTTATGGAGAGGCTTTCATTCGTCGGACTTTTGATCGCCGGCTTCTGTCACAAAAGGCGGCGGAACCATTCGCTCGACGCAGCTAAAATCGAGATTCTTGGCGTCGCCCTTCTCCATGAACTCCATGATAATACGGTCGACGCACTCGGGCTCCGTCAAACCTTCCACGCCATGGCCGGCCTGCGGAATGATGACATGTCTACTATTGGGTAAATAACGTGCGACTTCTTCGCCGCGCTGCGGCGGTGTAACCGGATCCATGTTGCCGGAAAAAATGAGGACCGGAATGTTCGAGGAGACCGGCTCGCGAAAGTCGGTTGGTATTTTCCCCTGTGGCCACATGCTGCAGGCCCGCGTTTGCTGAAAGACCCGATAGTTCCCGAATGGATTGCCCGCGTTCAGGTGCGCGGCTTCCGCCTGATCGATAAAGGGAACGTCTTCCGCGCAGGTCACCGAAAGATACATCCCGTCCGCGATGAAATCGGGGATTGATGGACCGATTGCCTCGCGCAGAAACGGCCCGAAATTGCCGTGCGCAGCCTGATGGATTATCAATGGGATGCGACTGGCCTGCTCTCGGCCGTACATCCACGTTCGGATTTTCTCGGCGAAAACGCCGTTGTGGACTTCAAGCATCACAGGACCGCTTTTGTCGGGCAGCGAATATTCCACTCGTGCTGGTTGGCGTTCTAATTGCGCGAGTACGTTTGTCCAATCGTCGCCAATTTGCGGGAAAGCCGCATGACACTGCGCGTCCTGCTCGCACTGCTGCAGCAGCAAGTCCATGGCGCGAGCCCCCGCCTGCGCGTGATACGTCGGCATCTTGAGATAAGTCGGGGCCACACCAATGAGCGTCGCAGTGCACACCCGCTCCGGATGTTGCCGCATATAAACCAGCGCCGCTCGCGTTCCGTAGGATGTACCCAGAAGATGGATCCGATCGTAGCCGAGCCAAGCGCGCGCATCGTCGAGATCATCCATCGCGATGGAGGTGGTGTATTGCGTGAGATCGGCGCGCTGCTCCAATGTTTGTCGTAAGCTCTTCACGTACTCCACCGGATACATCTCGCTGACATAATGCTGGGGAGTTTTCTTTGTCGGCATGGAGAGCGGATTCGATCTTCCGGTGCCTCTTTGATCGACCAATACCACGTCGCGACGGCGACGATATTCTTTGCCTTGCTGCGCATAAAACCTCGCACCCTCCGTCGCGGCCGCACCGGGACCGCCCGCAAGATCGAATAGCGGTTCCGCTTTCGTTTTCTGATCGAACGCAGGCAGCACTACCACGTTCAGCCCAATCGTTCGACCGACACGAGTCTGCCGGTTTTCAGGAACGGTGAGCTGGCCGCAGAGCAATTTTTCATCGATTCCCGCCAACCGGCATGGCTTGAGCCTGGACAATCCACCGAAGCCTTGATGTTTCGAACAATCGCTAAGCGCGAAGATGAACAGGACGCCCACCAGCGCGATCAGAGCTCTAAACAGTCGGATTTTAGATTTCAGATTCGCCTTGTGTATGCTGCGAAGGCGGCTGTGTCAGCCGCAGAATGAAATCTGCCCGCTGACTTCCGACCTCTGTCGGCTATTGTCATTGATGTCTAAAACAACTTTCTCGCGTCGCGCCCCCGACAACATTACGGAAGAACTTGTGGCCGTCCTTTCTTCTAAGGCGTCCTTTGAATTTAAGGGCCTATTCGACGTCATTTTCCTCAATCTCCGGGAGCGGAACGCTGCCAGTGGCGGCGAAGAGATGTTGCGCTTGCGCACCTATGAGAAGCTGCAGAGCCTCGTCAGCCAGGGCGCGGTCACGCGAACCGTTACCGGCGCCATCAAAAAATATAAGGGTGTCGCGTCGCGAATGGTCAAGGTCAGCGCGGAAATGCAAGTCTTGCGCGACGAATGGAGTGAGAAGCTTCGGGCCAAAGCGGCTACAGCAGCCTGATCCGATTTTTTGGCCGCTGGACGTCTGATTGCCGTTCAGAGCGAGCGCATCAACGACAGCGGACATCTTTGTTCGAGGCCTCGCTTGGCGCCGCGGCTCGACAGAGTCTCGCCCTACCAATGCGCCCTCGCCCAAATTTCGTTGGTAGGGCGACGCTCTGCGGAGCCGCTTTCTGCTCCTGAAACGCCGGACCGGCTCGAAATCGCCAGTCCGGCTCGGACCTAATCGTCGGCGGTTTCGACGTGGTAGCGGACTTCGATGTCCGGACCGGTGCCAGCTCGTTTCGGTCCTGTTGAACCCGGTTCATCGACAAAATCCGGCTTCTGCCATTCCGACCACGCATGATACTTCTTTGGCATCGGATTCGCCGGCAGTCGAAGGTTGTAAAGGCGTGCTCCGCCAGCCGGAAACTTAACTGCCAGCAAACGGTGCGACGTGCGGTAATAAAGTGGCACATAACCGTGCCGGGTCAGCCGGTCCGTTTCGGCGGCTTTTTCCAGGACAGCATCAGCGCCATTCCTATCAGTCGTTAGCTCGGCACGTGCGGTTGCATCGAATACCAAATGCCGACCGCAGATGCTGCGGAGACAATAATAAGGATGAACGCCGCGATTCCGCCCACGGCGACTCTCACGCCGCGCACCCCGCATCGGCGCAAAACCAGCCAGACCGCGCCGACAAATCCGATCACGCCTACAAGCATACCGATGAGCATGGCGAAAACCCCTCGGCCGCCTTCCATGGGTGAGACGTGAAGGGGCCCCGCTGCGAAGCTGGCAATTAACGCGCCGATGAAGAGAAACACGCCAAAACCGACCAGACCGGCAATCGCGGCGATAATGATCGTCGAAAATTTCAACTTCTTCGCCGGCTCAACCATGCGGGCAGGATAACAACCAGATCGAAAAAAATCGAGCACGCAGCAAAACACCAAAGATCAGACTACATCATAAGCCGCTACACCGGCTCCGCAGAGCGTCGCCTTACCAGTGAAATTTGGCGGCGACGCATCGGTAGGGCGAGACTCCGTCGAGCCGCGCAGTTAGCCCAATTTCTCCATTTTGAGCTCTGGACTTTCCTTGGGATTCGGGTTTTGGCGTTTGGGTTTCGAGAGATTGCACACACCGGTGCAAAATATGATTGCGATCTGCTGGTTGGTTTGAGCGACTTGTTAAGCATGTATCTTTCGGCTTGTTCGAAGCTTACGCCGGCGATAGCCTCGCCAGCATGAAATACCATCACCTCATTCTCATTCTTGCTGTCAGCCTCGCCCTTCCCACGATTACGTTAGCGAAGGAGAAGGGAACAGGCGCGACTGCCGACGTTGAAGCTACGGTTAAGAAAATCGAGCAGGAGATACTCGACGGTATACTCAAATCTGACACCTCAGTCCTCGAGAAACACCTGACCAGCGACTATCTGGGTATCGGCCCGGACGGCGTCACACAGAATAAGTCCGAGTTCATGGCCGACGTTAAATCCGGGACGTTGAAGCTCGAATCCTCGGAGATGTCCGATATGAAAGTCCAGGTCTCCGACCCCGACATGGCTGTGGTGGTCTATCGCAGCAACGATAAGGGGACCTATAAGGGTAAGGACATCAGTGGCGAGTATCGTTGGCTCGATGTCTTCGTTAAGCGCGGTGGGAAATGGCAGATCGCGATCGATCAGGGCACGCAGATCGCGAAACAATAACGGCGCGACGTGCGGTAATAGAGCGGCACAAAACCGTGGCGAGTCACGGGTACGTTTTTCGTACTCTTTAGCTACCGGGGCGCGCTGAAACGGCCTCCTCTCCTGCTCGATCGAGGAGAGGACTAAGGCGAGGAGTCGAAAAAGGAGATCCCATTCTTGGAATGAGTTAATCCTCGAAGAAGAAATCCCTCACCTTTATCCTCTCCTTTTTTGGCAAAGGGAGAGGCAAAAACATCTGTCGCGAACGCTAACCACACACAGTCACGGTTTCGCTGGCTTTGTCGAAAATCACGTCTGCTTTATTCCAATCGGCCGTTAGCTCGCCCATAACATCGGCAAGAACTGCACGGTGGGACGCTTCATTCGCGCAGCATCCAGTCGATCGCGGCGTCGACGTGGATCTGCGTTGTGTCGAGAACCGGCAGGCCCGCAGCTGTTGGTTCACGCAGAATTAACGACAGCTCTGTCCCGCCGAGGATTAGACCATCAATATTGTTGCGCTGCTTCATTGTCTCCACGATGCCGATTAAGGCTGTGCGCGTCTCCTCGAGAATTGCTCCGACGAACAGCTCACCCATGTATTTCTCATGGATGAAATCCTGCTCTTCCTCATTCGGCACGACGATCGTCATTCCGCGGCGCGCAAACGCCTCGGGAAACAGCGCCGCTTGCATCGTAAATCGCGTCCCGAAGAGCGCCAGGCGGCGCAAACCGCCCTTCGTCGCGGCATCGGCCGTTGCTTCGACGATGCTAAGCAGCGGAATACTGGCCCGCTTCTGGAGCTTGTCGAAGCCAAGGTGCGGCGTGACCGCTGCAATCAACGCGAAGTCAGCGCCCGCGCGCACTAACCGTTCGATCTCGGCCGCGAGAAAATTGATAACCGCCGCCAGATCGCCGGCCGTGAACCATTTCACCAGGTTTTTATTATCGATACTGTTGAT
>QHRO01000225.1 GCA_003220155.1 Verrucomicrobiota bacterium | reverse complement strand
CTCGTGATCAGCTTGTACTTGCTGGCAAATGTGGCCTACCTCGCAGCGCTGCCGTTCTCCGCCATTCAGAACGCGCCAAGTGATCGCGTCGCCTCAGAAACAGCCAACGTTATCTTCCCAGGCCTCGGTGCGACGATCATGGCGGTCGCCATTATGGTCTCGACCTTTGGTTGTAACAATGGACTGATCCTCGCAGGCGCACGCGCCTATTACGCAATGGCACGCGACGGACTCTTCTTTCGCTCTGTTAGTCGCCTGAATAGGAATCATGTGCCAGGCTGGGGTCTGGTTGTGCAAGGAATCTGGGCCGGCCTGCTCGTTTTGCCGCGCACGGTCAAGAGGGACGCCACCGGAGCAGTTGCCGGTTACGGAAACCTGTATGGCAATCTGCTCGACTACGTCATCTCCGCCGCGCTCATCTTCTACATTCTTACGATTCTCGGGATCTTCATGCTGCGACGAAAACGGCCCGATGCAGAACGCCCCTACAAGGCTTTCGGTTATCCGTTCGTGCCCCTGCTCTATATCCTTGGCGCCAGCGTCATTCTCGCCGTGCTCTTCATCTATCAAACTGCAACTACCTGGCCGGGCCTTATCATCGTGCTGAGCGGTGTGCCGATTTATTTTCTGTGGCGGAGATCAGCCGACGCAGCCGCCCGGTCTGTCGAAACCGAACCAAACTAACGACTCATGGCATATTTATTCGCACGAAAACCTCTCGCGAGGCTCATGGCAGAAGCACAGGAGGTCGGCGAACACAGCCTGAAGCGCTCGCTTGGCCCTGTCAACCTCGTGGCACTCGGCATTGGGGGAATTATCGGCGCCGGTCTTTTTGTGCGCACCGCCGCGGCGATTGCCGATCGCGCGGGTCCATCGGTGGTGCTTGCGTTTATCGTCGCCGGCATCGGCTGCGCGTTCGCCGGTCTTTGTTACGCGGAGTTCGCGTCAATGATTCCGGTTGCAGGCAGTGCCTACACCTACTCCTACGCGACAATGGGCGAATTTGTTGCGTGGATCATCGGGTGGGACCTCATTCTCGAATACGCCGTTGCGGCGGCAACCGTTTCAACCGCCTGGAGCGAATACGCGAATCGCGTGCTCGGGTGGTTCGACAAGGCCGTCCCTTATCAATGGTCGCATTCGCCCTTTGAGCATGACCCCGGAGGCGTTTACGGCATGATGAACGTACCGGCCCTGTTTATCTTGCTCGTGCTTACGCTGCTGCTGATCCGCGGCACGAAGGAATCGGCTTTCGTTAACGGTCTCATCGTCATCCTGAAGGTGAGCATCGTCTTGCTCTTCATCGGTATCGGCTGGGGATTCATTAATCCGGCCAATCACGCACCGATGATTCCCGTGCCGACGAGTTACACCACCGCCCAAGGAATTACCCACGCGTATGGCGGAATACTCGGAATTCTTGGTGCCGCCGGCGTTGTCTTCTTCGCTTACATCGGCTTTGATGCCGTTTCCACGGCCGCACAAGAAGCGCGGAATCCGAAGCGCGACATGCCGATCGGAATTCTCGGATCGCTCGCTTTTTGCACCATTCTGTATGTCCTGTTCTCCTACGTGCTCAGCGGCGTCGCCACCGTCCAGGACTTTCGCGCGGCTGGCCGCGAAGCTTCGGTCGCGTTCGCGATCACGAAGTACATGACCGGCTATGAGTGGTTGTCGAAGTCAGTAACGGTCGCGATTCTTGCCGGCTTTTCGTCAGTCATCCTGGTGATGTTGTTAGGCCAATCACGGGTCTTCTTCTCCATGAGCCGCGATGGACTTGTCCCACAAATTTTTTCCGATGTGCATCCGCGGTATCGCACGCCTTACAAATCAAACATGTTGTTTTTCGTCTTTACCGGCCTGCTTGCCGCATTCGTGCCCGCTGATGTCACCGGCGAGATGACGAGCATCGGGACTTTGTTTGCTTTCATGCTTGTTTGCGCAGGTATCTGGATCATGCGGGTCCGCAGCCCTGAGCTGGAACGAGGATTCCGGGTGCCAGCGGCGCCGGTCGTAGCCAGTCTCGGCATTATCGTGTGCGGCGCTATGATTTACGGCTTGGGCTGGACGAATTGGATGCGGCTAATTGTCTGGCTCGCGATCGGGCTGGTGTTTTACTTCAGTTACGGCAAGAGCCACAGCTGCATCAACGCGCCACCACCGGAGATGCCGGAGGGGATAAAGCTGAGCAAGTAGAAACAGATTCTGAACAGAAGATAACAAAGGAAACAAAAATCCTGTTTAGATTTTCCGAGCCGTCACCAACTACTGCCGCCGAAACCTTCACCGGGACTTGTGCTGCCGAAAAGTTTGTCGCCGCGCTCGCGCAGTCGCTCCGCTTTCGCTAACGATTCGCGGGCGGCGGCTGTCTTTTGCAAATCTTCCGGCGATAGATCGAGAGCGCGCAATACTTCAGCTTTGTCGCGCGAAAGTTCTGACCGGTTCGCTCGTTCCTGGAATTGCGCGAGCGTTTGCGCAAGTTCGTCGGCATTCGACCCGCGAAAAACATCTAGTATCCGTTGAAAAGTGAGATGAAACGGGACGGTGGCGACATCAATCATCTGGTGCGCTGATTCTGAAGTGAACGGCATCATCACTTTGTTGCCGGTAACCACACTGTTCCAGGTCTCCGGCGGCGCGTAATAGCCAAGCTCGACCGAATAGGTCTCGCCGGGCTCGAGCTCTTCGATGGCACAGCTCCCAATCATCGGTTCGACCGCGACCGTTTTCTCATTCCCGTTTTGGCGAATACGCACATGGGCACAGCGATCAGCCGGTAGACCTTTAGCGAAGGCAGCGGGCCAATCCACGCTCCAGCAGACAAAAAGGGTCCGCGGATCGCGCGCGATCGCGACCAGCAGCGGCTCGCCAAAGTGCACTGGCAACCCGGTCAATTCCTCTACGTCTGGTCGAGGCAACGATGACGAGGTCACCGGGCCTTCCGAGATTTTGTAGCCACTCAACGGCTCCGAGGAACTGCTTGCCATATCGGGCGCTTATCAATCATTGATCCGCTCGCGAGGCAAGCCGAAAAGGGCGCATTGCTTCATTCGCCCAGGCGACGCAATGTCGCAGTGCGATGCGAGCCTGCGTCATCCTCAATCCAATCGCCGGCGGGGTAAAGGACATTGACGCGATTCGAGAGCTTTTACGCGGTTTAAACCCCGAGCGCTTCTGCGTCAGCGAACAGGCGGGTGACGCGGAAAAATTCGCCAGTGATGCTGCCGACTTCGAGCTGATCGTGTCGGCCGGTGGTGATGGAACCTTAAACGAAGTGGTGAACGGGATTGCGCAGGGAGGATGCAATGCAGCTCTTGGGCTCTTACCGCTCGGGACCGGTAACGATTTTGCGCGGACTCTCGGAGTTCCAAATAATCTCGAGACCGCGATCGAACAGATCATGGCAGGTAATACCCGCGGCATCGATCTGGTCCGCGTGACGAGCGATCAAATTCGCTATTTCATAAACGTTTCTTCAGGCGGATTCAGCGGCGTGGTGGACGAGAAACTCACACCGGAAATGAAGCGGACGTGGGGACCGCTGGCCTATTTGCGCAGCGCTGCGGCTGCGTTTTCCGAGCTGCGTGGTTACGCCACACGGGTGGCATTGGATGACGCCGAAGCTCTCGAGCTTGATCTTTACAATGTGGTTGTCGCCAATGGACGATACGTGGCTGGCGGAATCCCAATCGCGCCGGAAGCCGGCCTCACGGATGGATTGCTCGATATCGTGCTCCTTCCCGAGCGCGGGCCGGCCGAGCTCGCAATTTTGGCAGCGCAGATTCTCGTCGGTAAGCATTTGTCCTCTGACGCAATCATTTTTCGTCGCGCCAAAAAAATCGCGATCAGTTCAAGACCCGGAATGTGGTTTAACGTTGATGGCGAGTTGATCGGAAACGAACCGGCAACTTTCGAGTTGCTGCCGGGCGCATTGCGGTGCGTAGTCGGAGCAATGTGAAAAAGAAAATCCTTAGTCTCGAGCAACTGGCCGCAAAATCCGGACAGCTGCGTTCCACGGGCAAGCGAGTGGTCGCGACGAACGGTTGCTTCGATATTTTGCACGTCGGTCATGTGCGCTATCTGGCGGCTGCCCGAAAACTCGGCGATGTGCTGGTGGTGGGATTAAATGGGGATAGCTCCGTCCGTCAGCTCAAAGGCGAAGGCCGCCCCGTCACTCCGGAACAGGATCGCGCGGAAGTGCTGGCGGCGCTCGAGTCGGTTGAATACGTGACGATTTTTCCCGAGCTGCGGGCTACGAATTTCCTGCGGGCCGCGCAGCCGTTAATCTATGCCAAGGGTGGTGATTATACTGCCGATACGCTGGACCTCTCAGAGCGTGCGGTTTTGGCAAAACTTGGAGCGAAGATTGAGATCATTCCGTTCGAGAAAGGTTATTCGACCTCGCAGTTGCTAACGAGAATTGGGAAAGCGTAATGATCAGGATCGGTATTCTCGGTTCCGGCAGGGGATCGAACTGTCGCGCCATCTTGCAAAGCATTCGCGACGGTAAGTTAAACGCGAAGGCGACCGTAGTAATTTCGGACGTGCTGGACGCGCCGATTCTCGAGATCGCGCGCGAGTTCGGGGTGGCGAATGCTTACTTGCCGCCGGGACATTTTCGGACTCGGCTCGAGCCGAAGGTCGAAGCGCAACTGGTCAAGATGTTACAAGATGCCGAAGTGGAGTTGGTGGTTCTGGCTGGTTTCATGCGGGTGTTGAAGGAGCAAATGCTGGCGGCTTTTCCGCGCCGAATTGTCAACATTCATCCGTCGCTCCTGCCGAAGTTCCCGGGCCTCGAAGCCTGGAAACAGGCGCTTGCAGCTAACGAGAAATGGACAGGCGTGACCGTTCACTACGTGGATGAGAAGATCGATCACGGCGACATCATCGCGCAACGCAGAATCCCGGTGATGAGCGACGACACCCCTGAATCACTGCACGCGCGTATCCAGGAAGTAGAGCACGTGCTTTACCCTGAAGCCTTGGAGCGGGTTTTCCGCAAACTGCGCGGCAGCTAGGGAGCGCGACCATCTTTTCGCATCCTTGCCGAAAGGTTTTCGCAAATCGCGGCGCCATCGCAACCGATCGCGAGATGAGATCGCCAAAGGCGCGGACTCATTTCCAGTCTGGAGCAACGCCCCAGGAAAAATGGTCCGAGACAAATCCAGCGCTGAAAACGCAATTCAAAAGTGCGTTTCGTGGGAAAACGACTCAAAGGCGCTCGGGCTTAGGCCCACGGCCGAGCAATTCCTGCATTGCAAAAAGGAGCGGCTTGTCCTGGTAAAGGACGGCGTAGATTTGATCGATGATCGGCGTATCCACGCCGAGGCGACGGGCGCATTCAAATGCGCTCTTGGCCGTCGGTATTCCTTCTGCCACCATCTTCATATCGGCCTGGATCTGGGCCAGCATTTCGGCGTGGCCCAGCCGTTCGCCCACTCTCCGATTGCGGCTGTGTTTGCTGAAGCAGGTCGCGATCAGATCGCCCACGCCGCTTAGTCCGTAGAAGGTGAGTGCGTTTCCACCCATTTTTGTGCCGAGACGCAACAATTCGGCCATTGCTCGGGTGACAAGCGCAGCTTTTGAGTTGTCGCCAAGGCCAAGGCCGTCACTCACGCCTGCCGCAATTGCAAAAACATTCTTCAGCGCGCCACCCAGCTCAATGCTGACCACATCGTTACTGGTGTAAATGCGAAAATGTTCGCTCCCGAGAAAGCGTTGCAGCTCGATTGCATAATTCTCGTTAGCACATCCAATCACCGTCGCGGTCGGCAGGCCACGAACTACTTCTACCGCCAGATTTGGTCCGGACAAAACCGCCACCGGATTTGAAGGAAAGAGCGTCGACAAAATTTCGCTCATTCGCATTCCGCTGCCATGCTCGATTCCTTTTGTGCAACTAAGCAGCACCGCATTGTCACTTACGCCAGTATCGCGGACACGAGTAGCGATTTCGCGCAAGACGATGGACGGGGTAACGAAAACTATGAGCTCGGCCTCCCTACAGTCCGTTAGTTCGTGCATGACGCGAATGTTCTCAGCCAATTGAACGCCCGGGAGATATTCCGTATTTTCTCGCGAGCTCTGCACTCGGCTGATGCGCTCGGCGTTGTTGCCCCAAAGCGAGATGGGCCGGCCATCCTTTGCCCAGAGCGCCGCGAGCGCCGTCCCCCAGCTTCCAGCACCGATGATGACGGTTTGTTTCATTTTCGATCGAAGCGCGGCTCGCGGCCTTGAGCCAGCCTAACGATGTTGCTGCGATGCCTGAAAATTATTAACGCCGCGATCAACCCGCTAAATCCTAAAACCATGGGATCGGCCGCATTTCCCAAAACCCAGGCGCTGAGGGGCAGGGCAATTGCAGCAACGATGGAAGCTAACGAGACAAAGCGAAAGACGACGAAGACGGCGATCCACACAGCAACAGCGATGAACGTTGCCACCGGCAACAGACCAAGACATGCGCCCGTGGCCGCGGCCACACCTTTTCCACCGCGAAATCGAAGCCAGACAGGGAATGAGTGGCCGATTACGACGAACAAAGCAGCAAGAATCCCGATGAGATAACTGGCGGACGGGTCGAATTGGGCGAGCCAAAGCGCAATTCTAACAGCCAGGAAACCTTTTAAGACATCGCCGACAAAAACGGCGTAACCATATTTCTTTCCGAGAACACGCAAGGTGTTTGTTGCGCCAATGTTACCGCTCCCGTGTTGCCGGACGTCAATACCGGCGATCCGCCCAGCAATGAAACCAAATGGGATGGATCCAAGAAGGTAAGCAATCAGAGCCGCGGTGAAATAGATCACTCAGAACGGTTTACCATTTAGCCAAATATCCAAGATAGATAAATCGGCGGCGGTTATTCCCGGAATGCGTCGTGCCGCTCCGAGTGAAGTTGGGCGAAACCTTCCCAGTTTTTGCCGGCTCTCGCTGCGTAAGCCGGGAACAACATTAAAGTCGAAACCGAGGGGAATAGTGCGATCGGCGCGTAACCGTTCGTGGGTGACGCGCTTCATTTGTTGAGCTAGGTATCCTGCGTATTTCATTTCAACCAGCAGATGGCGCCAGATTGAGCGAGGCGCCATGGCTAGTACTTCGAGCGGCAGTTCACCCAGGTCGAAATGCGGATCTTTCAGAGCTTGACGCAGCGGCCGACCATTAACTTGACGACCGTCAATCGCGCTTTCGAGGGAAGCAATGGTCTCCTGTTTTCGACGGAGACTATCCATCCGGTCCTCACCGACTAACCCGATCCCCGCGCCGAGCTCGGTCAAACGCAAATCCGCGTTGTCTTCCCGGAGGGCCAGTCTATTTTGCGCGCGACTAGTAAACATTCGATACGGTTCATCTGTCCCTCGCGTTGTCAGATCTTCGATCAGGACTGCAATGTAGCTGATTTCTTTCGGAAGCGTGAACGGATCGCGATTTTGCGCCTTTAATGCGGCGTTAATTCCTGCAATTAAGCCTTGCCCGGCAGCTTCTTCGTAGCCGGAGGTTCCGTTAATCTGACCAGCGAAATACAAACTTTGCACGAGCTTGGTTTCGAGTGTCGGGTGGAGTTGCGTCGGCGGGAAATAATCGTACTCGACGGCATAACCGGGCCGGATAATTTCGGCGTGCTCGAGGCCGGGAATGGATCGCACTAGCGATAACTGGACGTCGAAAGGCAGACTGGTGGAGATGCCATTGACATAGATTTCGCTGGAATGGCGGCCTTCGGGCTCGAGGAAAATGGGGTGCGACGCTTTATGCGAAAATCGGACAATTTTGTCCTCAATTGAGGGACAATAGCGCGGACCCGTGCCCTTAATTCTATTTTGATATAATGGTGATCGGTGGAGATTTGTGTTAATTATATGGTGGGTTTTTGGAGTCGTATGCGTTAACCAACATGGGAGCTGTTCCACGTGGAACAAGCCCGATTCGTCGAAGTTGAGGGTAAACGAATCGCCCTTCTGCGTAGTTACCTTTTCGAGAAAAGAAAGCCGCGGTGGCGGCTCGTCGCCTTCTTGCGCCTCGAGCGAACAAAAATCGATCGAATTCCCATTTAGCCGACAGGGTGTCCCCGTCTTAAAACGACCCGTCTCGAATCCAAAAGCCCGAATGCTGTCGCTCAGACTCGAAGCGCTGTCGGCCATCCGCCCACCAGGTTTGGATTGTTCGCCTACATGCAGCAGCCCCCGCAGAAATGTGCCGGCGGTGATCACGACCGATTTTGCCCGAATCTCCATGCCTAAGTCCGTGGTCACGCCGAGGACTCTCCTGTCGCGAACGACAATGGTGGCCGCTATTCCCTGCAACAATCGAAGATTCGGTGTCTTCTCGAGGATAGCCTTTAGCCGAAACTGATAGGCTTTCTTGTCGCATTGAACCCGCGTAGCCCAAACCGCTTCGCCTTTACTCCGGTTGAGCACACGAAATTGGATTCCAGTCGCGTCCGCATTAATTGCCATCGCGCCGCCCAGCGCATCGATCTCTTTGACAATATGACTCTTGGCCGATCCACCGATCGCCGGATTGCATGACATCTGCCCAATTGTATCCAGATTTTGTGTCAGCATCATGGTGCGACAGCCAAGACGCGCTGCTGCCAAGGCGGCCTCGATCCCGGCGTGACCGCTGCCAACAATCAGGACGTCGATCCGATCAGGGAGTGTGAACATTTTTTAGAATTCCGCGCTTCGGGTCCGGAAGCAGATGAGAAAGGCTCTCGACCTTGCGGTCCCCCTCTACCGTTGCGCTAACGATAATCAGAGCCGGGGAAAATTCAGCTAGGAATTGCCGGCAAGCACCACAAGGCACGATCGGTTCAATCGTGTCCGCAACCACAGCGATCGTGACCAACTCGCGTTGTCCCGCCGCGACTGCACTACCCATCCCGATTCGCTCGGCGCAAATCGTTAGGCCATGGGAGATATTTTCGATGTTGCTGCCGATGAAAACGGCCGCCGATTTACATTGAACGGCTGCTCCTACGGCAAATCTAGAATACGGCGCATAAGCTTGCAGGCGCGCTCCTAAGGCGTTGCGAATTAAATCATCAAATTGCGTATTCATTTGTAGACCAGATAATTACATTCCATTACTTCGGAGAACACGCAGTGCAATCCGGCCCATTAGCACCAAGATCGCCAGGGAAATAAGCAGCCCGCCGCCCCAGACCCAATACTCGTACATTCGCGGATGTGTCTGGCCGCGAGCGAGGCGCAGCCCCAGCTGCCCCAGCGTTCCAAGATAAGCATAAAGAAAAAGCCCTGGCGCCTGGCCGATAGCGATCCAAATCATGCAAGTGCGAAAACGAATTTTGGTCAGGCCATACAAATAGTTCATCAAACTGCTGGGAAAAAGCGGATGCAATTGGCTGAGAAGAATGAGCTTCCAGCCTTCGCGTTCCACCGCCGGTTCGAGGGCGTGAAGGCTCTTCGATCTTTCGAGACGCCGTTGCAGCCAGCGCCGCCCGATGGTTCGGCCAATCAAAAACGAAATGGCGGCACCGGCCACATTGCCAATCAGCACAATCAGGAATCCCCACCACAAGCCAAAAAAAAATCCGCCGCCGATACTCAGGATCCCGCCCGGCAGCAGCAACACGTTACAGCAGGCGTAAAGGATCGGGTAACAAATTGCGCTCCAAACGCCCCAGCTCATCACCCGTTGCTGGACTGTTGCCAGAATTTCCCGGAGCGGGAAAATGTTCCACGCCGCGATAACGAGAGCGATCACGCCGAGAACGGCGAAGAATTGAACCCAAGCGACGCGGTTTGTTTTTTTCAAGAGCGCCAGACCATCTGCGCGTCACATCTCGCGCGCAAATCGGGCCAGCTCGCAGGTCGAATCAAAATGCAGAAATGGTGTGATCAAATAGACGCCTGGAGACGATTTCGCGCGCGATTTCCATTCCGACCGCGGCGACATTTTCCAGTCACGGCATGGAGGACCGTAAGTATCGTAAGCGCGCTAAACGTGATATCGCTCGCTAAACGGTCTGTGCCTGTGCGCTCCGCCGACGCGGAATACCGAGGCTGTCAAAAATTATCCGGGTGGCGTCGGATCGATTGAGTGTGTAAAAGTGAATGCCGGCAACGTTGTTATCCAAAAGATCGTGGCATTGTTCCAGGGCGAAGTGAACACCCACGCGCCTGACCATTTCAGGATCGTTCTCGCATCGCTGTAAAGCACGCAGAAGCCTAGCCGGGAAGCGTGCGCCGCCGGCCAGCTCGGCGATGCGTTTCAATCCGCTCACGGAGGTAATCGGCATTATGCCAGCGATAATCGGGACGTGGATGTCGGCAAGCGCACAGCGTTCGCGAAAATCGTAGAAGTCGCGATTATCGAAAAATAGTTGTGTGACGATGTAGTCGGCGCCAGCGCCGACTTTCGCTTTGAGGTGATCCATTTCGAGCAATCGATTCGGCGTTGCCGGATGTCCTTCGGGAAACCCGGCCACGCCGATCCCAAAACCGCGCCGATCCGGATGCGCCCCCGATTCGTTGAATTTGCGAATGAACTTCACCAAATCGATCGCGTGTTGAAACGAGTCACGCGCCTTGTCGTAGTCGATTCCACGCGGCCTATCGCCCCCGAGCGCGAGAATGTTTCCAATCGCCGATTTGGTATATCGAATTAGAATTGCTTCGATCTCTTCTTCGTTGTGGCAGACGCAGGTTAGGTGAGGGATTGGATCTAGTTTGGTTGTGTGTTGAATGCGCTCGACAAGATCGTGGGTCAAGTCTCGCGTCGAGCCACCCGCACCGTAGGTAACACTGACAAAGTGCGGCATGTACGATTCGAGATCGCGAATCGTATGGTAGAGAATCTCGGCCGCTTCCGGCGTTCTCGGAGGAAAGAACTCGAACGAAAACGTGGGAGATTCCCTTAGCATAATGTCCGTGATGTGCATGTTTCAAAGTCTATCTTCGTTCGTGCCGCGACTTTCGGTCAACTGACCAAGCACATTTTCGACCACGGCGGGATGTTGCATCCAAACTCCAAAAGCCTTTGCCAGCATGAGATTTAACACACTTTGGTCCCTGGCAAAAACGGAAGGTCAGTTGTAGCTTCCCGCCGTTTCACGTCACACATTTGCGTTCGTTTGGGCGACCGTGATCCCGAGTGGGCCGGACGCTCCCCCTCCGATCGAGCTGCGGCGTCCCCGTCACCGCCTTCGCTTTCACCGGCTTGAGTTCTGCGATCGCTTTCGAAATCGCTGCGACGGTGCGCGGGGTTGTCCCGCAACAGCCGCCGATCAACCGCGCGCCTTCGGCGACCATTTCGCGCGCCGCCTGGGCGAAGTAATCCGGCGCAGCGTGGTAGATAAAACGG
>QHRO01000051.1 GCA_003220155.1 Verrucomicrobiota bacterium | reverse complement strand
TTCGCGAGGCTTCGGAAGTTGATCGAATACCGCTTCTACTTTCCGCTGCCGGCACGCTCATCCTCATTGGCTCAGCTTATCTGGGCGGACGAATGGTTTACGAGTACGGCATCAGCGTGGCGCGAATGTCGAAAAAGAAATGGCGCAAACTCGCTGCAGCCGGCGGCGCCAACCTTCCACCGGAATAGGAGAACCCGTGTTGAAAGATCTTCTCGAAGGCAAACCACTGCGGCACCCGATTCACCCGATGCTGGTTCATTTTCCGATCGGGTTTCTGGTTTTGAGTTTTCTGCTCGATCTCGTTAGCCTGGTTTTTCCGGATGTGCCAGGTCTGCTGGGCGGTTCCTTTTACGCAATGCTCCTCGGAATCATCGCAGCGCTGCTCGCGGCTGTGCCCGGCATCGTCGATTACTCCGAGATTCGCCGCGATCACCCAGGCAAGGTCGTGGCTACCAGGCACATGATTTTGAATCTAATGGTTGTGGCAATTTACGGCATTAATTTGTGGATTCGCTCTTCCGCACTGAGCGATCCGAAAATTAGTTTACTGCCCTTCCTTCTCTCCATCATCGGCATCGGTCTTTTGTCTGTGTCCGGTTACCTGGGTGGTCGTCTCGTTTACGACGAAGGAATCGCGGTCGGGCGCCACAAACGTCGCACACCGACTCCGCAAGAGACGATTCGTCTTTCGACCGGACACGCGACCAAGGATGGAGAGACGACCTTTGTTCCCATTCCTGAGGCCGAACAATTGGGCAATGGAGAAACGTTGCGGGTCGAAATCGACAAGTTGGTGATGACAATCGCCCGGATCGACAATCAGCTTTACGCTTTTCAGGAATTTTGCACCCATCGCTTTGGTCCGCTCTCCGAAGGCAGCCTCCATGGATTCAACGTGCAGTGCCCGTGGCACAACTCGTGTTTCGATGTTCGCACCGGAAAAGTGACCAACGGTCCCGCTAAAGTGGATCTAAAAACGTTCAAGATTGAAAAACGTGACGGTAAAGTTGGCGTGCTAGTGACGAAAGACCATGATCAGAAAACTTAAATCTGGCGGGTATCGTTTATACTCGCGGAAGAAAAATCCGAAGACCGGAAAACGGAGAAACCTGGGCACCTTTAAAACGCGCGCCGCAGCAAAGAAACACGAAAAAGCGGTGCAGTTTTTCAAGCGGCGCTGATTCACTGGGCTACAGTTCGCTCGTTAAGGCTGTGATTGAAACCAGTAGCGCGATGAGGAGCGGAGTGGTGGCCCCCTGGACTTCTTGAGCGGGGTAGGAACATTGGTGCGGCAGTGGTAAACTGCCGTTACAGATTTTTAATTCGGCAACGAAGCGGTTGCCGTACAATCTGCCGAGAGCTAGAAGGAAGATCATTATGAATTACCTATTGATCCGGCACAAAGTTGCTGACTTCGCCAAGTGGAAACCCGCTTATGACTCGCACGGTTCTGCGCGGGCGAATGCTGGCCTGAAAGAGGAACGTCTATTGCGCAACATCGACAATCCTAATGAAGTCGTTTTGCTTTTTTCTGCGCAGGATCTGAACAAAGCGAAACAGTTCGGTGCGTCGGATGACTTGCGCCAACGAATGCAGCAAGCCGGAGTGACTGATAAACCGGACATTTGGTTTTTAAACGACTGAAAGTCCGATCAGCTACCGATTCCGATCGCAGCATCCGCCAAATAAGAAAACGCTGAAAAACTGAAACGCCGAAATACTCTGATTTTAGCGGCCTTTAGCGTATTTAGCGGTTAAGTAGCGCTTTGTTTTGTATTCTTCCCATCCGTGGTATCAGCGAAATCCGCGGTCTACCTCAGCTGGCTGATCGTGCCAAACTCGCCTTGTTGCTGGATTAGTTTGGCAACGAGCGCGGTCCAGCCGGTTTGGTGGGAAGCGCCGAGTCCACCGCCATTGTCGCCGTTGAAGTATTCGTGAAACCAATAAAGTTGGGAATCGGTTGCCGAATTGAATGCACCGGCGGAAGCGCGCAGGAAAGGCCGCTCACCTTTCTCATTGCGGAGCCAGAGCTTGATCAAACGGTTTGATAGTTCATTGGCGACTTGCTTCAAGGTCATATACGTGCCGGATCCAGTTGGGCATTCCACTTTGAACTCATCACCGTAGTAATGATGGAACTGCTGGAGTGACTCGATCAGAAGGTAATTGATAGGAAACCAAACGGGGCCACGCCAGTTTGAGTTACCACCGAAGATTCCAGTTTGTGATTCTGCTAATTCGTAGTTCACAATTTTCTCTTGGCCTTGGACAGTCAATCGATAGGGATGATCCCGGTGATACTTGCTCACCGAACGAATGCCGTAGTCGCTCAGAAATTCGTCCGGATCGAGCATGCGCCGAAGCAGACATTTCATGCGATGGCCGCGAGTAAGTGCGACAAGCCGGGTCTCATGCATGCCAGGCTCCTGCCAGCGCGAGACCAGACTGGCGAGGTGGGGTCGATGCGCCAGATGCCATTCCAGCCGCGATTTGAATCCGGGTAGTTGGTCAATCAATTGCCATTGAATTGT
>QHRO01000050.1 GCA_003220155.1 Verrucomicrobiota bacterium | reverse complement strand
CGGTAGCCTGGAAAAGCACGCCATCGGTGGCCGATGTTTTCAGATACTCCGCCACTTGCTGCGGCGCCGGCAACAAGACCGGCGACCAGATCTTGGCGCGAAAAGCCCATTCCCAAAGGGCGATCAAGACCGCGAAAAAGAGAAAGGCGAGGAGGAATCGTTTCATTTCGCTGTCGCAGTCTCGGACTGGGCACCGCTTTTGAGGGCGTGGGTAATTCGGCTGGCATAGGTGGCGAGCTCGACGCTGTTCAGGTCGCGTGGTCGCGGCAGCTCGATTATGAATTCCTCCTGCACCCGTCCCGGATGAGGAGAAAAAAGCAGAACCCGATCGCCCAGACAAACCGCTTCGCGGACGTTATGGGTGACAAAGACAATGGTTTTGCGTCGCGATTTCCAAATGCGCTGGAGGTCGCCATAAAGTTGTTCGCGGGTGAGAGCATCGAGGGCGGCGAAGGGCTCATCCATCAGGAGGACGCGCGGATTCGGCGCGAGGGCGCGGGCCAGGGCGACCCGTTGTTTCATTCCGCCGGAAAGCTCGTGGATGTTGGCGCGTTCAAATCTCGTTAGCTCGACGAGTTCGAGGTAATACTTTGCCACATCACGCCGATCCTTTTTGGTCAGATTTGGTTTTAGTTTCAACGGGAAAAGCACATTGCCAAGGACATCGAGCCAGGGAAACAGCGCGGGCTCCTGAAACATGACCAGCCGTTCTCGTCCCGGTCCGGTCACCGGTTTTCCGTCCGCCAGGACCGTTCCGCTGTCTGGTTTCTCCAACCCGGCGATGATGTTGAGGAGAGTCGATTTCCCGCAACCGCTGGCACCGACGATGCAAACGAACTCCGCCTCCGCGACATTCAAGCTGACGCGATCAAGCGCCAGGACGGTTCCGGCACGGCTACGAAAACTTTTCGACACCTTGTCGATCGCAAGTTTGCTCGGAGAAACGAGCGCAAGCTCTTCCGTAACTGAACCGGTTTTGTGGCCAAACCTCACGGAGTTTCAATTAGCTTGGAAGTGTCGGTATTGCCTTTGAGAAAACCGGCGTCTTTTCCATCTTGTACCGCCTTTGCGATCAATTCGTTCGGCACCGCCGTTGTAAACTTAATTCGTTTCCACGCCTGGGCCACCGCGTCCGGCGCGAAGGCCGTCCTCGTTTCGGCCGCTAGTTCATCGATTAGCAGTTTTTGCGCCTCATCTGGATTCTTCTGTATCCAGTCCGTCAGCTCTGCGTTCGCGGCGACCACTTTCTTCGCCAAATCCCGTTGGCTGCCAAGAAACTTCGTAGTCGAGACCAGCCAGGTCGTGATCACATCCTTATCTTCGAGAAAGACTCGCGCCTTCGCCTCGCGTTCCAAACGCGTTACCCACGGCTCAACTGTCCAGACGGCATCGACACCACCATTCTGAAACAGCGGAAGTTGATCTGGGTTCGCCGTCGGTAGCACCATCACGTCGCCACCGGTCTGGGTAATTTTGAATCCCTGCGCCTTCAACCATGCGCGACAGGAGACGTCCTGGGTATTTCCGAGCTGTGGGGTCGCGATTTTTTTTCCGCGAAAATCCGCCGCGGTTTTGATTGGCGAATCCGATTTTACCACCAGGGCGGCTCCGGCGTTGGCCGCGCCGGCAATGACGCGCACTTCTTGCCCGTTGGATTTGAAGTGCGCGTTGAGCGCCGGTCCCTGACCGACGTAGGTCAGATCGAGTGAGCCGGCGAACATCGCTTCCATCGCCGATGGTCCGGCGTTGTAAGTAAACCACTGGATCTCCACCTTTGGTCCGAGTCGCTCCTCGAACCAGCCTTTTCCTTTGCGCGAAAGGGCGTGTGCGATGACCCCTTGGGCGTGGGTGATATTCGGAAAATGGCCAAACCGGATGACAACTTTATCTTGGGCCGAAACAATCTGTGCAAAACCACAGACCGCGGCAGTTACACACAGGGCTAGTTTTGTCTTCATTATTTTCCTTTCAGTAGGTGAATGTTGTCATGAGTCTTCGAAGTAGCGGTAGGATGACATAAGGCGCATTCCGACCTAGCGAACGTGCTATCAATATCGAAGCTTCGGTAATGCTAGAACATCAGCTGTAGGCGCATAATGACTTCGTCGAATTGATCATCGCCGAATTGCGGATGGGCTTCCCGGAAATCCGACCAGGTGTGAATGTAATTCGCCATTAGTTTGATATCGTCGCCGTGGATGTAATAGTTGAGGCCACCGGTAATAGAGCGAATACCATCGTTGCCTTTTTGTCCCGGATTTAAATCCTCCCATCGGACGACGGCTTGAAGCTTCTTCGGGATCAGGTAGTAAGCTCCCGTTACATAGAACCCGTTCGTTGTGAAGTCGGCGAACCCTGGAGGCACCCCGTTCACGGTGCGACCGTTTACTTTTTCTTGAAGGTATTCACCGATTAGATCAAATGGGCCCAGTTTAAGGGCCGCGTCCACGCCCCACGCCGTTCTTTCATCCGCGCCCGGTAGGACGAAAGGCGAGAGGGACCCATCAGAGTTTACCAACAGGTTCAATGTTTGTGAGATATTTGTTCCCTTATCATCGCGACTGTTGAGCACATCAGCGCCAAGCTTGAGACTCGAATCCTGACCGAAGATTTTGCCTTTGAACGGCATCAACTCAAGACGACCGACGTACATGAAATTATTGTTGTCGTTAACGCTGACATTGCGTCCGTTTCCGTTGAAGATGCCGGCGTAATAGGTCAGCAAATCCTTCTGCGCAGGCCAGATGTTGGTAAACGGCTTTCCCCAAAGTTGCGCGCCGACCTGCCGGTCGGGCGTGATCGCGCCGGTAGGAAGGCTGCGCTCGGCAAGCAATAGGGTAGTATCCGGTGTGATCTGCTCCAAGCCGAATGGCGCTTTCCATTGGCCAACCTTGATCTGCACTTCCGGAAACTGATGCCAGTTAACGAAGATATCCGTGGCTGAAAAATCGGTGCGGTTGGAGCTGGTCCCATCGCTTTGTTCGAAGTCGCCTTCGACCTTGAAGTCGAAGTTCTCCGCGAAATCACCGGTTAGATTGATGCGCGCCCGGCGCAGGCGAAAACGGTCTTTTAACGCGGTCTGACCAAAGCGCCCCTCGAAGGCGGAGACATCTCCATCCTCGAGATTCATCTGAACGAATCCGCCCAGGACGAGTTTGAATTCCGTTCCGCGCGGAGTGACGTAGATGTGGGGTTTCTCTTCTACGGCTACGCTTTTTTCAACGTACGTTTTCCCGTCGTAAGTCACCTCTGTCTTCGTTTTGCCGGGCGCCCCGGCAGAGGTGCTCTGCTTCTTCAAACTACTGACCTCTCGTTCCAACTCGGCGTTTCGTTTTTGCAATTGCTCGACTGCCCGCTCCAACTTCTGCAGTCGCTCGGACTCGGAGTTGCCGCCGGAGGTTTGGGCCCGCAGCGGTTGAATTACCAGCAGGAACAACGGAAGGCTGATCCCGATCCGAACTAAAAGTGACGATTTTTTCGCAAGCATTTGTTTCTCCTTACCTTGATAATTTTACTCACTTGAAAAGAACCTCCGGAAGTCCGGCTGGCGCTATTCCCCTTTGTGTGATCCTCCAGTGGTCTGGTCGGTAAAATTGTTAGCTTTCTAGATCGCCCTTTACGCTTTGCAACCGCGTTTTCTCCGTTCGTTCAATCTGAGTCACCTTGGAATCGTGGACGACGATTTGAACGACGCCGAACCGCAGGGATTGCACTTTCTGGCGGACCAGTTCGAGCCAGTCAGCGGATGACTGTGTGTTATTATGCGGCATGAGCTCGCCTTTCGTTTGAACGCTTCGGAGAATTTGCGCTAGCGGGCAGAGACGTCAGAACCGATTCGAGCTTGAATGCTCTTGAGATAAAGGGGGGCGATACCTTGTCGCGTCGCATTTTGCGCAACGTGATTTCGACAATGTCAGCCAGGGTGTAGCGGTCGAGAATCTTGATGATAGCGGTCCGGACATCGAGCATCAGCATGCGCAGGCCGCAATGGTCTTCGTCCGGACAGGTACAACGCGAGTAGGCCGTCTGGCTGACGCACGGAATCGGAGCGAGTGGTCCATCAATCAATCTGATGACGGAACCGAACTTGATGCGGTTCATTGGGCGGGCCAGAGAGTAGCCCCCGTCTTTTCCGCGCTTGCTCACGACAAAACCGCTCGCTTTCAATTGGGTGAAGATTTGCTCGAGAAACTTGATTGGAAGTTTCTCTTTGGCGGCCAGCTCGCTGACCTGGAGGATGGGCCGTCCCAGCTCGGCCGCGATTCCGAGGTCAATGAGGGCGCGCAATGCATATTCGCCACGTTTGGAAAGCTTCATGGCACGCGATCCCGATCGCGCTGAATGCAGCAATTATGATGCGCGGCGCCCAAGATCAAAAAAGGTGTTCAGGCCTTCGCCGGCCGACGCGAATCTGAGAAAAGCCAGCCACTTAACAGTCTTTTCCTCGCGCCCCAGCGCCGGAAGGTCGATCGACCCTTTGCCACAGGTCGGCGTGGCCGAATCAAATGAAACCCATCCTCATCCTGATAGCCGGCGGGGGCGCGGCGGGCCGCTTGGGTCAGGACGGCCATTAAGACGAAGGCGCTAAGGATGATCTTCGCCGGCAGGCTTG
Organism: Verrucomicrobiota bacterium; assembly: GCA_003220155.1. GTDB lineage: Bacteria > Verrucomicrobiota > Verrucomicrobiia > Chthoniobacterales > UBA10450 > AV69. Next base: position 1,897 of record QHRO01000050.1, on the reverse strand, counting down.
GAAGCGTTCCGGCTGTAACCACACTGCTCACGGACAATAACAGCAACGTTTTCATCATTTTCCCTCCTGATTGCGTGACTGACTCTCCTGTCATGTACACTGCGATGGTAGGAATTAATGTCTATCGGTCAAGTAGGAATTATAATTATTTTTTGGGTTCTTGCGGGCGCAGCGGGCCGCTTCGGTCAGGGCGGCCACTAGGACAAAGGCGCGAAGGATAATTTTCCCCGGGAGACTCGGAAGCCCTGTTGCTATAACCACGCTGCACACTCCCAATAACAGAAACGTTTTCATCATTTTCCCTCCTGGTTGAATAGCTGCTTCTTCTCTCATGTATACTGCCACAGTAGGGTTTAATGTCTACGCGTCAAGTAGGACCCGCCAGCCCGAGCCACTCAAAGCCGATGCTTCTCGGTGAGATAGCGCGTGATGGCCGAGCTGTCGTCGCTTCCCAAGGCGCCTTTGAAGATGATTATTTCGGCCACTTTCCCGTAGAAAAGCTCCGCGGGTTCAGCAGTGAAACCGCCCAGCTCGAGAACACATCCCTCACCCGGGTGAGATGAGAAACCTTCAGCGAAATTAATCGAATCACCCAGAATACCGTTTGCCGAAATCGAAAATTGGCCGTTGGCACCTTCGGCGCGTTGGACGGTGATCAAGGCCCACTCCTGACTTCGGTGTGATTGGGGTTGTGTCGAGATCGCTCTCGTTTGCGGTGGGCCCTGCTGAGGAGATGAGACACCTCGCGCGCTCGAACTGTTCGTGAGCCCGTCCCATGCCAGGAAGAATGCTGGAGCCGCAATACTCCGCGCTCCTACGCGGAACAAAGTACAATGCCGTTGATTGTAGGGTGGGTAACAAGGAAGATTCGGTCGGAAAAGGGCGAATACGGTGAAGCCATTGTTGTCGAAGAAAAAATTCCAGTCGTGACCTGCGCCAAAGCAAAGCGTGCCACTGGCGCCCCGCCGTCGTTCTTCCGTTTTGGTATGCGGATAGAAAAGCGTGCCTCGGTAAAGCAAACTCAAAAGCCCGTACGGACCGTTGTCTGGCCTCGCTGCAACCATGCGATAAGGCCCGCACTCGACCACGTCCGCGGTCAGCAAACCATTACTGTGACAAATGGCGGCGGAATTCAGCCAAAAGTGCAGCCCCGGCACCGCTGAGGGAGGACGCGCCGGCTCCGCCACCTTAAGAATCTGTGAGTGGGCGTCAGCTTCAGCGCGACCGGCCTCCGAAGCCGTCGGATGGGTCGTCAAGCTTTCGCGTAAGTACGTGACAATCCGCCGTTTCAACAGAAGAGCTCGCCGTGGGCTGAATGTGCGCGCGGCATCGAGCGCAGCTAAGGTATCGCTGGTGCCGGCATCAATGTTTCGCTGCGCTACAACCCCGACATGCTTGCGGCCCTGGGCAGTGTCCTTGCGGAAATACGAGTTGCAGTCTAAACCCAGCCAGCGCGTGAGCTGCCGGAAGACCGCGCGGTCAAAGCATAAGTCTTCATAGCGGACGATCGCGATCTGCTCAGGGCATTGTTGTTGGAATTGCAGCGCGTATTCATTGTGTTTGCGCCAGCCACGAATGTGGGCGGGTTGATCGATCTCGTTAGGGGCCAGCCATCTCTCGCGACGCATGGAATCGAAAACATTGACCGGATCGCGGTAAATCCAGACGAAGCGCAATGGGTACGAGCGATACTCTTCTGCCAGTTCCGCCAGGCTGCGCCTGCCGGTTTCGTTAATTGGCTTGAGTAGAATGCGTCCCGGAGCACGCTCGATCAAAGCGGCAAGCTCGCTAAGCGGTCGCAACAGAAAGTTGCAATAAAACGCGCTGTCGATGTCCTCTGGGAACGCGCTCAACGTTCGGTCCGTTGCCAATGAACTGAAGAGTACATTCGTCCCTG
>QHRO01000049.1 GCA_003220155.1 Verrucomicrobiota bacterium | reverse complement strand
GACACCGAAGTGCTAGCGCATCTGATTGGGAAACTCTACGACGACTCATGCGCCAACACGGTGGATGTTCCCGAAAAGAAGGCGCGACTGCTTGCGGCTGTTCGCGCCGCGCTTCGCCAGGTGATCGGAACGTATGGTATTACTCTGGTCCACGCCGATGTGCCGGATTTTATGATCGGCGCAAGGCGGGGAAGCCCACTCGTGCTCGGAGTAGGCAAAGGCGAAAACTTTCTGGCCAGTGATGTCAGTGCGATCGTCGCTTACACCCGTGACGCTGTTTATCTAAACGATTTCGACATCGTCGCTGCGGGAAGCGACAAATTCGAGATCACTTCGCTCGCGGGCGATAGCAGCGAACACCTAGTCAGCAAGGTTGAATTTACAGCCGAAGACATCGGAAAAGGGGATTATCCGCATTACATGCTCAAAGAAATCTTTGAGCAACCAGACACGGTGCGCGACGCGATGCGTGGCCGTCTCAACCCGGAGGAATGCACGGCAAAGCTGGGCGGCTTGAACATGACGCCTCCCGAGCTTCGCGACGTCGGCCGTATCGTCCTTACAGGCTGTGGCACCGCGCTTCACGCCGGCATTGTCGGTGAATATTTGATCGAGCGACTTGCGAACATTCCAACCGAAGTCGAATACGCGAGTGAGTTTCGTCATCGTAATACACCGATGACTCCTGAGACGCTGGTCTTTGCAATCAGTCAGAGCGGCGAAACCGCGGATACACTCGGAGCCCTGCGCGAAAGCCGGCGCAAAGGCTTTCGCACTCTGGGAATTTGTAACAACGTCGCAAGCACGATTGCCCGCGAAAGCGATGGAGGAGTTTACATGCACGCCGGTCCGGAAATCGGCGTGGCCGCTACAAAATCTTTTACGTCGCAACTTGTCATTCTTACGCTCCTTGGGTTGCTCTTTGGCCGGATGCGAAATCTTTCCGCAACGGATGGGAGCCGGGTGATTGAAGCTCTCGAAGCGTTGCCCGGCCAGATGGAAACGGTTCTGGGTCTAAGCGACCAAATTAAGGCGGTCGCCAAAAAATATGCCAATTCAAACGGCATGCTTTTCTTTGGGCGACAATTCAACTTCCCCGTCGCGCTTGAAGGCGCGCTGAAGATGAAGGAGATCACGTATCTGTTTGCGGAAGGGCACCCAAGTGCTGAGCTCAAGCACGGCATCATAGCGCTAATTCGTCCTGATCTGCCCTCCGTATTTATCGCGCCCGACGATTCAGTTTTCTTCAAAAACCTGAATAACATGGAGCAAGTAAAAGCCCGCAAAGGACCGATCATTGCGGTAACTAGTGGAAACGGAGCCAAGCACCTCAAAGAAGTTGCCAACGAAATAATCGTGCTGCCGGAAGCGCCCGAGTACGTAATGCCAATCCTGTCTGTCGTCCCGCTTCAACTTCTCGCTTATCACCTGGCAGTTCAGCTGGGCCGCGATGTCGACAAACCACGCAATCTCGCCAAAAGTGTGACCGTGGAATAATCTCCACCTTGTTAGGACAGCCTGATGCCCGAATATCCGCTCTCGCTGGAAATTTAGCGGTTTTGCAGTAAACTGCGCGCGCTCCAGCATTCTTCCCAGGTGCAACACAACGAAGAGTACGTGCTCAAGGTCCTCGAAGAAGGCGGACTCGTCACGCGTCCGCAGATCGACAGCGCGAGGTCACTTCTGAACGGCGAACCCGGCGTAGTGGATATTTTAATCGACGATGGAGTTGTCTCCGACGTGGAGGTCTCGCGCACGCTCGCGGCGCAAGCGCACATGGATTGGATCGACATCTCTTCCATGGTGATTCCACCGCAAATCATCAATCAAATCCGAGGCGAAGACGCGCGCCGTTTCAAAGTGATCCCGGTCGCCTTCGGCGAGACCGGTCTCGTAGTGGCGGTCGGTAATCCACTGGACATCGATACGATCGACAGTCTGAGTTTTCTCCTCCAACGCGAGCTGGAACTGGTATGCACCAGTCCCCAGAAAATTCGTGATGCACTGATCAAATACTATGGGACGGCAGATGAAGCAGCCGACGTCCTGCAGAAAAAAATCGGAGATGACATCGATCTCGGGTTGGAAATTGGTGATGGCTTGGAAGCGACCGCAATCGATGAAGCCGACGCGCCAATTATCCGGCTTGTCTCCATGTTGTTGATCGAGGCGCACCGCGCTGGTGCAAGCGATATTCATCTGGAACCGCTGGACAAGAAGTTTCGGGTTCGCTTCAGAATCGATGGTGTTTTGCAGGAGATGCAAGCGCCACCGAAACGTTTGCAATCTGCAATCATCAGCCGCCTCAAAATTATGACCGGTTCCATGAGCATTGCAGAGAAACGCCTGCCACAGGACGGTCGGATCCAGGTAAAAATCAAAAAGAAGCCAATCGATCTTCGCGTCTCAACGATTCCTACTAATCACGGTGAGGGCGTAGTGATGCGCCTGCTGGATAAATCCAGTCTAAAGCTTGGCTTGCCGGAGCTTGGATTTTTCTCAGACGACCAGGAAACATTCGAACGCCTGATCAAACTGCCGGACGGCATTTTACTCGTCACCGGCCCTACCGGCTCCGGAAAGACGACCACTCTCTACGCCTGCCTCAATTACATCAACAAACCCGACCGCAAAATCATCACGGTGGAAGAACCGGTCGAGTATCAAATGACCGGCATCAATCAGGTACAGGTGAATAGTGAAATCGGGATGACTTTTCCGGCGGCCTTGCGCTCCATTCTGCGCCAGGCGCCGAACATCATCATGATTGGCGAAATTCGAGACCTCGAGACAGCGAGCATTGCTACCAACGCGAGTCTGACTGGTCACCTCGTCTTCAGTACGCTGCACACCAATGATGCGCCTTCTGCGGTGGCGCGCTTAGCCGATCTTGGTGTTCAGCCGTTTCTGGTGGCTTCCTCCGTGCGAGCAATCATGGCTCAACGGCTTATCCGCCGATTATGTGCACACTGCAAACAACCAGGGGAGCTCAGCGAGACCGAATTGCGCGCGCTGCAAATCGAGTCCGGCCAGCTCTCCGAGGCTCAAGTAATGAAGCCAGTAGGGTGCGAGCGATGCCGGCAGATCGGTTACAAGGGTCGAATCGGTATCTTCGAGATTTTTGTGATCAACGACGATGTGCGCCACATGATCAACAAACGCAGCTCGACTTTGTCGCTGCGGCAACGAGCGCGTGAACTTGGCATGCGCACGCTTCGCGAAGACGGGGTCCGCAAAGTGCTCGCTGGTCTTACCTCTGCGGAAGAAGTCATCTCCATCACAGTTGGCGACGTGAGCTAGCAAACATGACGGAAAAGCAGTTAGCCGAATTTTTTATCGAGCAGCGCGTGGTCGAGCCTTCGCAAG
>QHRO01000224.1 GCA_003220155.1 Verrucomicrobiota bacterium | reverse complement strand
CCTCTGGAATCATCGGGATGTGCTTGGTTCGGAAAACAAAAACGTCACCCCGGTGTGGTTTCGTGAAATTATAGCTGAACTTATCCACGAATACCTGATCACCAGTATCGATTGCGCCGCGTGCGATAACTTGCCCACGCTGGTAACGAGCACCCGGCGCTACTTGGAAATCGTGTACCAAGGTAGCCTCCGGAGCGTAGACCCGATGCGTCCCGCGGTCGGTAATAATTCGCGACCAGGTGAAGAAGAAAAAGTACTTTTGCTCCACGATTTCCCGGACACTTTCATCTTCCGGCGCAACCACGTTGATGTAGTTGCGCCCGAGGATAAAAAACTCCGCCACCTGCCGGAGCAAGTTCGGGCTCGAATTGGGGGAATAGCTCTTAAAATACCATCCGTCTTTGCGCTTTTCGTATCGATCCTTCTTGTCGACTGGGATTTCGTTTTCGCTCTGATAGCGATACGGAAATCCCTGAATGCCGTTAAGGGTTGGCTGCATTGAGCCCGTTGGAATCTTAAACGGCTGGATGAAGTAGGAACGCACTCCGATCGCCACTACAATTGCCACCAGGATGACTTCGCAGTTTTCCCTCCAGCCGGCTTCGCGATGTGAGGGGGAATGCTCCGCCACCTGCGCGTCCAGGCGCTCGGAATTCTCCCGCACCCCCGGCAGATCTCGTTGTTTGATGGAGCGCTCGACTGCCTCGATTTGATGGCGAATATCAGCCAAGGCCGTCTCACTCAGGACGTCGCACCGGTAGCGTATCAGTTTCTCCGCATGGCGAATAAGCAGCCGGGCATGTTTGATGGAGCGCGACCGGAACATGCGGCGAAAGCTACTCGATCATGACGCTTTGCAAATCTGAATCGCCTCCCGGATTTCAGCAAATTGCGAGGCTCATTGCGTAGTGCGATCCTCTTGTCACCGATGTTCTATCGAAGATCGACGTTGGTTCTGTTGCTGACCCTCATTTTTTTGTCTTTCTTCGGAACCCTGAGCCTGAGTGCGTGGATGTTCCCAGACACTTACGATTGGCGTTACCGGGTGATCTCCAGCTTGCTTTCTCCACGTGATAACCCTCGCCACTATTGGCTCGCCGCCTCGGGCCTCGCTCTCACAGCCGTTTTGATGCTGCCATTTGCCGAACACTTGCGCCGACACCTGCAATCGATCGCACCACGCATGGCCAAAATGAGCGCGGCCGCGTTTACCGTCGGAATCGTTGCGCTGATTAGTGCTTGTTTTGTTGTCCCGCAGCATGTCCAAGAGACATTCGGAATTCGACGACTACACGAACTTCTAGGTCGAACCGCCGCCGGATGTTTCGCAGTGGCGATGTTGTGTGGGTGCTGGTGCGCATGGTATGGCCGCGCTCAAAACTCGACCGCCGCTACCGTGTTTTGGATCTGGTTACTCGTGACTCTGCTGCCGCTGATTGGATTATTCGGCAGTGAAGCATTGTTGCTGCTCACCCGGCTGGAACCGTCGTGGGCCGGTCCGATTCGGAACGCTCTACGGCATTCTGTTTTCTGGCATCTCGGCTTTTGGGAATGGACCGGCGCGGTCGCGATCTTCGCGTTTCTTTGCGCGGCAGTTTTCCTGATGCCAGCGCAAGCCAACGTAAAAAGTTAAAGAGTTTACAAAGGGAGACGCTTCGACCTTGCCGCGGTCATCCCGAGCTTAGTCGAGGGATCCGGAACGGGAATCACTGCGCCTTCAATACCTCGATGAAAGCTTCCTGCGGAATATTGATTCGCCCAATACTCTTCATCCGTTTCTTCCCTTCCTTCTGCTTCTCGAGGAGTTTGCGCTTTCGTGTGATATCGCCGCCGTAACATTTTGCCGTCACGTTTTTGCGCAATGCCGAAACGCTTTCGCGCGCGATGATTTTGCCACCGATTGCCGCCTGGATTGCAACCTGGTAAAGCTGGCGAGGAATTACTTCTTTTAGCTTCGCTGCCAGCTGTCGTCCCCTTCCCTCTGCCCGGTCTTTGTGCACGATGGTCGAGAAAGCATCGACTGGTTCGCCGTTCACCAACAGATCGAGCTTCACTAGTTTCGCCGCGCGATAACCGGAATGCTCGTAATCCATTGAGCCGTAGCCGCGCGTGATCGATTTAATCTTGTCGTTAAAATCGACCAGAATTTCGTTGAGCGGTAATTCGCAGTGCAACATCACCCGGCGCGCATCGAGCGTCTCGGTGTGGTCCATTTGCCCGCGTTTTTCCAGAATGAGCTGGAGGATGTCCCCGATATTCTCATTCGGACAAAGAACGTAGGCTTTCACAATCGGCTCCCGAATTTCTGCGATCAGACTTGGATCGGGCAGGTGCGCCGGATTATCGATCAGCACGGTCTCGCCCCGCGTCGTTTCGATTTCGTAAACCACGCTGGGACTGGTGGCGATGATGTCCATGTTGTATTCGCGACGCAATCGCTCCTGAATAATTTCCATGTGCAGGAGCCCGAGAAAACCGCAGCGAAACCCAAACCCAAGCGCAACCGAACTTTCCGGGGTATAAACGAAGGCCGAATCATTCAATCGCAGTTTACCGATGGCGGTTTTCAAATGCTCAAAGTCGCCGGTGTTGATCGGATAAATGCCGCTGAAAACCATCGGGTGAATTTCCTGAAAACCGGGCAATGGCTCGCGCGCGGAATTGCGCGCGTCGGTAATGGTGTCGCCGATTTTCATATCGGCAGTCGACTTGATGTTCGCGATGAAATAGCCGACATCGCCCGCATTTAATCGCGGCTGCGGATACATCTTAGGCGTGAACACGCCTACTTCCTTGATCTCGTAACGCGCGTCATTGCGCATTAATTTGATCGCCTGGGACGCTTCCATTTTTCCGGAAACGACGCGCACATAGCCGACCACGCCACGATAAACATCGAAGACGGAATCGAAGACCAGCGCGCGGAGGATTTCGTCTAACGGCTTTTGGGGCGGCGGAATGCGCGCCACGATGGCCTCGAGAATTTCATCGATACCAATGCCCATTTTGGCGCTGGCGTGAATCGCTTCCTCAGCGGGAATAGCGAGAATTTCTTCCAGCTGCCGATGAACCGAAGCGATGTCGGCATTCGCCAAATCGATTTTGTTAATGACGGGCACAATGGTGAGGCCCTGTTTGTGCGCGAGATGAATGTTCGCGACCGTTTGCGCTTCCACTCCTTGCGCGGCATCCACGATCAAGAGCGCGCCTTCGCAGGCCGCCAGCGAACGCGAAACTTCATAGGCGAAATCGACGTGCCCGGGCGTATCGAGCAGGTTCAGGCGATATTCTTCGCCGGATTTGGCGCGGTATTTCATCGCTACCGGATGCGCCTTAATTGTGATCCCGCGTTCGCGTTCCAGATCCATGGAATCGAGCAACTGATCCTGTTTTTCGCGCTCGTGGATCGTGCCGGTGCGCTCGAGCAATCGATCTGACAAGGTGGTCTTTCCATGATCGATGTGCGCGATGATGCAGAAATTGCGCGTGTGCTCGATAGCCATGAGGCGCCAGTATGCGGGTGCGCGCTGGAGCGGTCAATTTACCGCGCGTAGAATGACGGCTCCGCGGATCGTCGCCCTACCAGCGGTAGGGGCAACCACTCCCGCCTGGCGGTGCTTACCCTTGGCAACCGGCACAGTTGCCCTACAATATTGCACCGATGCCGAAGTTGATCGTCAGCGGAGTAACCTACGAACTGGTCGAACAGCTGATCACGGTTGGACGCGCCCCGGACAATACGATTCACATCGAGGATCCTTCTGTCTCGGGCCGGCACGCGGAATTACGGGCCGCCGGAAAGGCTTATCAGTTGCGCGATCTTGGTTCGACCAACGGCACACGAGTCAATGGATCCGCCACTGGTGAGATCACATTGCATTCCGGAGACCGCATTCGTTTCGGCGCAGTCGATGCGCGTTTCGAAGGCGACGCGCCGATGCGCGCGACCCAGCCGCTGCCAGCCGCAGCAAAAGTCGACGCGAAGGTAGCGACAACCAGCATCCGTCCAGCGGATTTTGCCAACGCCTCACCATTCCGGACTCGGAGCAAACAACGCGATCCCGGTCGGACCGCATTGTTTATAGCGGCAGCAATCGCGTTGCTGGCATTGGTGGCGGGAATCGTCGCGGTGCTGACAATGCACGCGCCCGCGCCGTAATAAAAACACGTCATCCCGAGCGAAGTCGATCCCTCGCCGTTACTTGGGATGACCGCATTGGCGAGCGGATTGTTCTACGATTTGGGCATGTATTGAGCGCGCAATTCTCCGGGGACTGCGCCTCTTTCCCTTAACGCGCGCAAACTGAGCGCGCCATGTCGTTTCGCCAGCCGTTTCCCTGATTCATCCACTACTAATTGCGTGTGGGAAAATTTCGGCGGCGTTAAGTTGAGCGCGCGATAGAGTAGCAGCTGGCGAAAGGTGGAGACGAGCAAATCTTCACCCCGCACCACTTCGCTGATTCGCATCGCGGCATCATCTACCACGACCGCGAGCTGATAGGCCGGGACATCGTCGCGCCGCCAGACAATGAAATCGCCGAAATCGCGACCGGCCACGGCCGATTGTTTCCCAAGGCGTTCATCGACAAACTCGATTCGCTCGCCATCAGGCACACGAAATCGCCAATGTGTCCCACCTGGCGTTTCCCCGGTACTTGTAGCTGCCGCCGTCACTGGCAGCAGTTTCCTTTGTCCTGCCGCTGAGACAGCGGCAGTTACAACCTCAGCCGTAGCTTCCAGCGATATCTGCGGCGGCAAGCGTGTCGCCTGCAAATTCTTTCCTGCTGCGGCCGACACGGCCGCCTCTGCAGAAGATCTCGGGCGACAGGTGCCAGGATAAATCGGTTCCTCATTTTCATCGTGCGGGGCGAGCGAAGCTTCCGCCACATCCTTGCGCGAGCATTTGCACGGATAAATAAAGCCGCCGGCCCGCAATTTCTCCCAGCACTCCAAATAGCGAGAACGCCTCTGGCTTTGAACATAAGGGACGAAAGGTCCACCGATGTCCGGACCTTCACCCCAGTCGAGTCCGAACCAGCGCAAATCCTCGATGATCGCGTCGGCAAATTCTCTGCGGCAACGATCGCGATCCAAATCTTCGATCCGCAAAACCAACTTGCCACCGGCTTCCCATGCACGTTCCTGCGCCCGCCAGAACGTCATCGCGTGACCGATGTGCAAAAAGCCGGTCGGCGATGGTGCGATACGGCCCCGATATTCCTTATTTGTCATCCCGAGCGAAGCATAGCGAAGTCGAGGAATCTCTAGCTATTTTGAGAAAATAATCAGAGATGTCTCGACTTCGCTCGACATGACAAAAAAGCGACTGCTCCTTTTCGACATTGACGGCACGCTGGTCAATACCGCTGGGGCCGGGGTCGAATCGCTGAAAAGAACCCTGCACAATCGATTCGGGGCGAAAGACGATTTGCACGATATTGAAATTGCTGGAAAAACCGATCGCGCAATTATTCGCGATATTTTGCGCAAATATCAGGTCGACCCAAAGGAGGAAAACATCGCCTCATTCGCCCAGGAGTACATCCATGGACTTCCGCTTTCACTTTCCCGCTCTCGTGGACGAGTCCTGCCCGGCATTCAGCTACTACTTGAACGATTGAAAACGCGGCCGCACATCGTGCTCGCGCTCCTGACCGGAAATCTGCAACAGGGCGCAAGGCTTAAGCTTCAGTATTACGGTCTCTGGGATTTTTTTGAATTTGGCGCTTTCGCGGATGACCATCATGATCGAAACCAGCTTGGCGCTTTTGCCAGAGAACGCGCTCAAACAAGACATGGTCACGATTTCGATGCGGCCGATATCGATGTCATCGGCGATACCAAGCACGACATCGCCTGCGGAAAAGCATTTGGCGCGCGCACCATTGCGGTTGCTACTGGCAGTTGGTCGCGCAAGCGATTGCAAATGTGCGCTCCAGATTTTTTGTTCGACGATCTGGCAGACACGGACGAGGTCATTAAGAGGCTGGGATGGTGAATACTTGGATACTCGATAAGAATCCGGCGTCCAGAATCTAGCATCCAGCATCCAGAATTATGCCTGCGCAATCAAAAGTCGTTCCACTCGAAGGCGAAATCGATCTGCACATTTCTCCCCGCGTCACCACCACGCTTAATGCCGCAGTAAAGGCCAAGCCGCGCAATCTCGTCATCGACATGGGCAACGTCAGCTACATCGATAGCTCCGGCCTGGCCGTTCTGATCGAAGCGATGCAGAAGGTTGAAAAATACGGGGGCAAGTTCGCGCTCGCCGGTTTGCAGGAGAATGTGAAACCGATTTTTGAGATTGCGCGCCTCGATCAGGTTTTTCGCATTTACCCGGATGTCGATTCCGCGCTCTCGCGAGAATGAAGTAAAACGTCCAGGGTATGGGCGACATTCCGCGAGAGATCGAACTGGGTGGCGCGCTCCAGCAAGGCCGGGCGTGCGGTGAGGCGTCGCGATTCGTCACTCCAAAAATGGAGCGCGTCGCTCAGTGCGTTCAGGTCATCCGGACGATCAACGACCGACCCGTGCACTTTTAGCTCGATGATCTCGCTGCAACCGTTGGCCCGGGTCGTAATCACGGGCAAACCCGCGGCCATCGCTTCCAAGGAAGCATTGGAGAAAGGATCGTAAATGGTCGGCAAAATAAATATGTCCGCCGCCGCTAACGGCAATCGCACATCCTCGATTTCGCCGAGAAAAGTCACGCTGCTCGAACAGTATTTGCGCGTGTTCCCGCGACCCGCCACCAGCAGTCGCATTTGCTGGTCGCGCAACTTCTCGATCGCAGCCACCGCGAAACGCAGTCCCTTTCGTTCCCAGCCCGAGCCAAGAAATAGCACCGCAATTTCATCGACGCCGATCCGCAACTGCGCGCGTGCCGTTGCGCGTTTGCGCGGTGCGGGACCGAAATCCGAAACGCGCACACCATTGCGGATCAGATCAATCGCGTCATCGGCAAAGCCGTAGTAGCGAACAATTTCATCGCGCACCATTGCCGAATTGGCGATGACGCGACGCGCTCCACCATTGCCCAGCAATGCTTTTTCCAAACGCAGAATGGCGGCGTGTTTGGAATTAAAACGACGCGCAATTTTCGTGAGCTTTGATTCAAACTGCGCTTTGCGCTCGAGCCAGGCGCGATGAACCCCATCGCCCGCGCGAAAAAAATCGCAGCGCCAGACCCGCTCCAGACTGACGAGGAGATCGCAATTTTTTCGCGGATTGATCCGTTCCAATTCATCTGCGAAAGCGATTGGCCGCTCTCCGGGAACCCGCATTATCCGGCCGGAGCCCCATTCTTTTTCAGGCCAATCGTTGGTCGTAAAAAGCGTCGCTTCGTGACCGGCCGCCACCAGCGCACCGGCAACGCGTCGCAAATATGCTTCGGCTCCGCCGCTGGGCGAAAAACCGCGCCGGACGAATCCAATGTTCAGTTTCTCGGAAGCCTTTACTTGCACGCGGTCAGCACAATAGTTCTTCCCATGTCGGGCGAAACCCTAAACCCCACCGCGCCACCGCGCATCGCGTCCCGATTACCGCGGTTACCGAAAAGTTTGCTCTACTCCATTTCCGCTCGCATCGGCGGCTGGGGACTCGACACCGATGCCTTTGAAACGTTGCGCTCATCGTATCGGGGCGGATTTCTGGGCAAAGCGATCGCCTACGACAATCGGCAAAACGAAATTCCGGCGTCGAAAATCCAATCCTTGCGCTGGCATCCGGTGCGGCTGCTTTCTTCGCTCGATCGACCTTATTATTATGGCGCGAAAAAAAAATACCTCGATTGGATCGCATCGCGCCAGCTCGGGACGGGCCAGTACGATTTGCTTCATAGCTGGTCAGGCGATTGCCTGGAATCTCTGCGCGTCGCGCAAGGGAAAGGAATTCCTTCGATTTTGGAGATTCCGACCTGGCATCGGGACTTTGCCGAGCGCGTAGCCCCGCGGGCCGAACCGCGAAGATCCGGGGAACGTACTCCCATTGGGCGCTGGAAAAACGAGCTTATCCTGCGTTCGGAACGTTCCATCGAAGAATATGACCTTGCCACCCTGTTGCTCGTCCTTTCGGAAAGAGCGGCCGAGACTTTTCGCGAGAGCGGGATGGCAAAAGAAAAACTTTTCTATCTTCCACGCGGAGTCGATGTCCAGCGTTTCAAACCAGGCGCACGTCCGCCAATCTTTCGCGCAGTTTTTTCCGGCGCCCTGATCGAACGCAAAGGAATTCATCATCTGCTCGAAGCGTGGCATCGGCTGAACTTGAAAGACGCCGAATTGTGGCTGCTCGGTTCAATCCACGAAGAAGCGAAACCGCACCTGAAGAAATTCTGGCGCGATAATATCCGCACCATTGGTTTCGCGCGCGACGTGGAAAAATATCTAAGTCAGGCGACGATCCACATTTTTCCGTCACAGTTAGAAGGGAGCGCCAAGGTCACTTACGAGGCGGCAGCCTGTGGTTTACCGCAAGTGGTCACCCGCGAATCGGGCGATGTGGTGCGTGATGGAATCGAAGGCATCATTGTGCCATCGGGCGATGTCGCCGCCATCGCCGGTGCGATCGAGCATCTTTACCAGAATCCGAAGATTGTGTCGGAAATGAGCACTGCCGCGCGCGAGCGGGCAGTGGAAAACTTCACCTGGGACCATTTTCGGGAGCGATTGCTGAGGGCTTATGAAATGGCCATGCAGATGCTGTAGCCATTGTCAGCACTTCCAACGGCGTTCATAGACCGCCGCTACAATGAAAATTCTGCTGATCCAACTTCGCCGGCTCGGCGATCTCATTTTAACAACCCCGGCGATCTCGGCCTTGCGCGAACATTTCCCGGGCGCGCAAATCGCCCTGGCTGTTTCACGCGAATGCGAGCCCCTTTTCCCAGCCATCCACGGATTGCAAAAAACTTTCCTAACGAAACGTGGGCTGCGCGATCTTTCCGCATGGATGGAAATCCGTCGCGCCGGTTTCGATTGCGTAGTCGATTTCACCCGCAACGATCGCTCGGCCTGGGTAACGTTTTTGTCCGGCGCCCGGCGACGAATTGTTTCCGATCGATTGAAAACCAAATCGAAATTCCGCGCGCGTTTTTACAACGAGTTCGTCGATTGCGCGATGAAACAAATGCATACCGCGGATTACTATCTCGCCCTTTTGCAGCCGCTCGGAATTTCCGCGGGCGCGAATGACCCCATACTTGATCTCCCGTCGGCGGCGCAACAACGCGCCTCCTCTATCATCGCCGATCAAATTCACCATCAGCCATTCGCCGTTTTCCATCCGGGCTCAGCGCGAGTGGAAAAGTTTTGGGAGCCGGAACGCTGGGCTAAAATAATCGAATTCGCCGCTACCGAGCTCGGTCTCTTCCCGGTTTTGTCAGGCGGCGGCCATGAGCTCGAACGCGCGCACCTCGCCTCCATCAGAGAAAAATTGCATATTTCTGTGCTCGATTTTTCCGCGCAACTCGATCTCCTGGCGCTGGCAGCATTAATCGAACACGCGCGCTTGCTTGTCACGGTTGATTCCGCGCCCATGCATCTGGCCAGCGCGACGGGAACACCACAGGTCATCCTGTTTGGGCCAACCAATCCATTTCATTGGCGGCCACGAAAAAGTCCGGCGGCCATTTTGTTCGGTGAATCGCCCGAGCCGCTGCGCCATTTCCAAGCCCGCGAAGCAGAAAGACCGATGAGGCAAATCTCGACGACAGCGGTGATCGATGCTATGCGTTTGATGGTGTCGGCGCCAGCGGCGTCAGCCGTATGAAGGATAAAGCCGAGAAGAAGGTCCCATTTCGGGAGACGATTCGAGTTGCGTGGAAGCCATACAAACGGCTCTACGGTTACGTCGGGCCCTATAAATGGCGGTTCATCTTCGGCCTCGCTCTCGGTTTCCTTTTTGGCGCGACTCAGGGTTTCCTGCCGCTAGTTTTGCAAAAGGTAACCAGCACCGTTTTCCACGGCGCCGCACCTAATCCCGGTAATCTCGCTCATCATCCAGAGTTACTTAACGCCGGCGGATCGGTGAAGTCGATCGTCTTCGTTTGCCTTCTCATTCCCGCGGTCATGACCGTGCGGAGCCTGATGGGCTACGGCAACGCTTACTATATGAACTGGGTCAGCAATCGCGTCGTCACCGACATTCGCAACCAGCTTTTTGCCAAGATCGCGGGCCAGTCGATGGATTTCTTTAATCGAATGCGGGCCGGCGTTCTAATGTCGCGCATCACCAATGATACCAGCGCGATGCAGGCAGCTCTAAGCACGGTCAGCAGCGACGCCTTTAAACAACCGATCTCGATTATTTTAGTAGTGAGCGTTCTCCTTTACATGGATTGGAAATTTACCCTGGCCACGCTCGTCCTCTTCCCCAGCTGCATCGTGCCCATTCGGATTTTTGGCAGACGCGCCCGCCAAGCGGTGCAGAACCAGCAGGAAAACATGGGACAAATGGTGGTGACAATGCAGGAAACTTTTGCCGGCATTCGCGTGGTCAAGGCCTTTGCTCGCGAGGCCCACCAGGTAAAAAGTTTTTCACGCAGCACCATGCTCCAATTCCGCGCCGTCATGCGGATGGTCAAATCGACAGAGATGACGGGGCCGTTGATCGAAGTCCTGGGCGCAATGGGCTTTGGGATGGCTTTGCTTTACGTCTATGTCGCTAACCTTTCCGCTGGGCGTTTCTTGGCCCTCATCGGCGGTATTTTCCTTCTCTACGATCCGGTAAAAACGCTGAGCAAAATGCACATCGTCATGCAACGCTCAGTCGCAGCCACCGTAGGCATTTTTGGAATTCTGGACACGCCCTCCGCCATTCAGAATTCCCCCGAGGCCCAAAGTCTGGACTCGTGCGACGGTCGCATCAACTTTCAGAACGTCACCTTTCGTTACACCGGGACATCGACTGATGCGGTGAAAGATTTGAACTTGCAGATCGAGCCGGGCAAAAGTTACGCCTTGGTGGGCGCGAGCGGCGCGGGCAAGAGCACCATTCTTTCGCTCATTTTGCGGTTGTACGATCCTACTTCAGGCGCGGTGCTAATCGATGGGCACGATTTGCGCAGACTAACCCAGCAATCGTTGCGCGAGCAGATCGGATTGGTGACTCAGGACACGTTTCTGTTTCACGATACCATCTACAACAATATCCTCTTTGGCCGGCTGGACGCGACACGCGAAGACGTTTATCACGCGGCCCAGATGGCTTATGCACATGAGTTCATCCTGGAGCAACCGCACAAGTACGACACCGTTGTCGGCGACAAAGGGATGCTGCTTTCCGGCGGTCAACAACAACGGATTGCCATTGCGCGGGCGGTCCTGAAGAATGCGCCCATTCTTCTTCTCGACGAAGCCACTTCCGCGCTTGATTCCGAGTCGGAAAAACAGATTCAATTGGCGTTGCAGACCCTTGCCTCCGGCAAGACCGTGGTGGCGATTGCCCATCGGCTTTCTACCATTTTGTCTTCCGATCAAATCGTGGTGATGGACCGCGGTCGCGTAAAGGAAATCGGCACCCACGCCGAGCTGCTGGCCGAATCCGGCTACTATCGCCGTCTCTACGATCTGCAATTCAATCGCGGTGCCGAACACAAG
>QHRO01000223.1 GCA_003220155.1 Verrucomicrobiota bacterium | reverse complement strand
GAGGAAGATGGCGGAGCGCGACAAGTTTGCCTTCGAGGCGCGCAAGGTTTGGATGCAATCGCTGCTCGAAGATCGCTGGAAAGTGCAGCGGATCATGGAAGAGCAGGGTCGAATAATGGCTAAGATGGAGGCGGCAACCAATGCGCTCCGGCGCGATCGGGCGAAAGCGCAATTGGTGATGGAAGCTCAGGCTGAGCAATTGAAAACATGGGCGGCCAGATCGGCGCAACTGCAAACTCAGCGCGATGCTTTGAAGAAAGAGCTGCGTGAGCTCAAAGCTCCGCGCATTCGTCGCTCGACGGCGGAACGAATTTCTCGTGAAGCCGCGCGGATGCGTCGCCGCATTCAACGGTTTTGGCGATCGGCGCCCGAGTCGCCGGCGCTCGCGCCTCCGCTGCCATCGCCGCCGCCGCCAGAGGATCGTTACTCTGCCTGGATTGCGAAGCACGAGCCGGATAAGATCGCGCTTGAAGAACAGCGGCAGAAGGCAAGTCAGTTTTCCTGGCGGCCGAAAATAAGCCTCCTCATTCCGGTGCATAACACGCCCCGGAATTTCCTCGACAAACTCTTCGCTTCCCTCGCGGCGCAAACCTACGACAACTGGGAAGCGTGTATCGTTGATAGCGGGTCGGGCCGGCCGGAGACAGCAAAAATTTTGAAGCAATGGGGAGAAAAGGACAGGCGATTGCGAATCGAACGTCTCTCCGCGAATCTCGGCGTTTCCGAAAATAGCAACCGCGCTCTCGCCATGGCGACCGGCGAGCTTCTAGCCTGCGTCGATCACGACGATCTGCTCGCGCCCTTCGCCTTATTCGAGATTGCGCGCGCCATCATCGAATCGCCGCAAGCGGATATTTTTTACAGCGACGAAGACCGCTGCACGATTGAGGGCAAACGCCACTCGCCCTTTTTCAAACCGGAGTGGAACCCGGAGTTGCTGCTTTCCTCCATGTACCTCGGCCATCTCACGGCATACCGTCGCGAGCTGGTGGAGCGCGTCGGCGGATTTCGCAAGGAATTCGAACTGTCGCAAGATTACGATTTTGCGTTGCGAGCGACCGAACGCGCAAAGGCTATCCGCCATGTGCCGCACGTTCTTTACCATTGGCGTGAACATCCCGCCTCCGGATCGGGTGGCGGAAAACCGGAAGCGCGCAAAACCAATCTGGCCGCTTTGTCCGCTGCCCTGGAGCGCCGCGGCCTGCCGGCGGAAATCATCGAGTATCCGACGGCTAATCGCGCGCGCTTGAAAATCTCCGACTGGCCAAAGGTCTCGATAGTTATTCCGACCGATTCTGCGGAGCGCGCGCAACTTTGCATCGAGCAACTGCCGCGCATGACCTCCTACCGGGACTGCGAAATTGTGATCGTGACGAACAGTGCACTAGCGAAAGTGCTGGAAGTGGCCGCGCCTAATGAACCGTTCTTCCGCTTCGTCCATTACGACAAGCCGTTTAATTTTTCAGAAAAATGCAATCTCGGCGCGGTCGCGGCAGCTGGCGTACGTCTCATTTTTTTCAACGACGACGTCGAGAGCGGCCAGTGCGATTGGATCGAAAATCTCATCGAGCCGCTCGAAAATCCCGAGGTGGGCGCGGTCGCGCCGAAGTTGCTTTACGCAACCGGAAAAATCCAGCACGCCGGTTTGGTCACGGGTGTGCGTGGGCTCGTCGGCACCGTTTGCCACCAGTGGCCGGGAGATTCAACCGATTACATCAATTTTGCCCAATCGATGCGCACTGTCTCCGCTTTGTCCGCGGCCTGCCTGGCCATGCGCCGGGAAGATTTCTTTCGCGTCGGCGAGTTCGATGCCGTCAACACGCCGGTCGCGCATTCCGATCTCGATCTTTGTTTCAAAATTCGCGAGGCGGGAATGCGCTGCGTTTACACACCATTTGTGAGCATGAAGCACCGCGGACATGCCTCGATCGGGGTGGTGGTGGAGGCCGACCAAATTTCGCCGCGCAACAAGTCCTCCGTGTTCTTGCTCAAGCGCTGGGCCGGTTATACCTGCCATGATCCATATTTTCCGGCGAACATGCGCGATTGGTTATACGTGGATTCGCCGACGCCGATTGAGATGTGGGGCCGGAACGCACCGGCAACGACGGTGAGCAAAGCAGACGTGCTCTTTGTCTCGCATGATCTGAGCTGGAGCGGCGCTCCGCTGATCCTGTTCCAGATCGCAAAGTGGTGCAAAGAAGCCGGCTTCTTCGTCACCGCGATGTCGCCGAAGGACGGTCCGCTGCGCGAAAAATTCCGCGAAGCGGGGATTCCGCTGGTGGTCGATCCACTCGTTGTGACGGGACACCCATCTTTCACTGCGTTTGCTCAGGAATTTGACTGCGTGATCGCGAGCACAATTTTTGGCGCGCCAGTCATTCGCGCGGCCGGGTCCGCGGACATTCCTCATCTCTGGTGGATCCACGAAGGCCGCGTCGCCGAACATTATCTGAGCAAGGACAGCGCGCTGCGCGAAGCCCTCGCGATGGCCGATCTCATTGTCACACCGGACACGCGTAGTTCCCAAGTCTATCAACCTTTCAGCGATCGGCCGGTGCGTGTTCTCTCCTACGGCATTCCCGATCCCTCGGCCAAAGTTCAACCCGCGCCGCGTTCCGAAACAAAGCCGATCGAGTTTTTGCTACTCGGCACAATCGAGAATCGCAAAGGCCAACAGCTCTTGCTCGAGGCCCTTCGAAAGCTCTCGGATGACGTCTTGCAGAAAACACGGTTTCGGATTGTGGGTCGCGCGCATGATCCGGCGATCACCGAAGAGATAAAGAGGGCCGGGCAGAAATCTTCTTACCTTAGCTATGAAGATGGCGTCTCACCAGATGCGGCACTGGCGCTCATTCGAGACACCGATGTTATGCTCTGCGCCTCCTGGGATGAGACCGGTCCGCTGATTTTGATGGAAGCGCTCGCCCTCGGCAAACCGATCCTCAGCAGCAACGTCGGCGCGGTGGCAGAATATCTTTCTCCCGAAGCAGAGGGATTGTTTTTCTCCCCAGGCGACGCCGATGCGCTGGCACGCGGCATTGTCCGCATGGCACTCGAGCCGGAGCTACGCGACCGTCTTTCCAGGAATGCTCGGCGCAGCTACGAAAAATATTTTTCGTTCGAAAATTTCGCCGAGAATTTTGTAAACCTGCTCATGGAAGCAATTTCATCGCGCAAGGAAAGGCGCGCCACAGATAAGGCGCGCGCGGCCTAACCTTCGTGAGCGAATGGATGCAAATCGGGTCAATCCGGGCCGGCCTCGAGTTCTCTTCTTCTCCCATGAGACGACGTTGAGCGGCGCGCCGATGCAGTTGCTCCATCTTCTGCCCTGGCTACGCAAAGAGGGTTGGCAAGTTGGCCTCGCCGCGCCCGAGCATGGCCCGATCTCTCGCCAACTGGAAGCGAGCGGAATTCCGGTCTTTATCGATAAAACTTTCCTGACCGATGCTTCGCACACGCGGCTCGCAGAAACCTGTGCGCAATTCGATTTCGTCGTTGCGAATACCATCGTCTCGTGGCCGGTCGTGCGCGTGGCTCACCGTCTTAAGGCGCCGGTGATTTGGTATCTGCACGAAACCCTGGTCGCGGTGCGGCTGATGGGCCAGATCCCGGAGATCCAGCCTACGCTGCGCATGGCGAACCTACTCGTTACGCCGACCGATCGAACGGCCGATGTTTATCGCGATATCAGCGACACACCGGTGACAGTCGCGCCGTATGGGATTCCGCCGCCGCCGCCCCTTGCTCGCAAAGTCAAACACGGGCCGCGCGAGTTTGCGACGCTGGGAAGCTTTGAGCCGCGCAAAGGTCAGGATGTGTTGCTCGAGGCGATCGCGCTCCTCGATGGATCGAGCCCCAGTTTTTTCAGAATGGCAGGCCGCGTGTTGGACGCAGATTTTTTCGCGCGACTCCAAACCGCCGCGGCCGCCCTGCCAAATGTGGCTCTTCTCAACGCGCTCGATCATGCCGCGGCGATGGCGCTTCTCCATGAAGCCGATGTGCTAATTTCGCCGTCGCGCGACGAAACGATGCCGGTCGTGATTTTGGAGGCGATGGGCGCGGGAAAAGCCGTCATCACTACCGATGTCGGCGGCGTGCGCGAATGGATTCACAACGAGCTCAACGGCCTCGTCGTGCCCCCCGAAAATCCCGAGGCACTTGCCGCCGCGGTCGCGCGCTGCGCGAAAGATCGGGAGCTGGTGGAGCAGTTGGGAGCGGCCAGCCGCCGCACCTTCGATCGCCATTTCGCTTTGGACCGGTTTGCAACGCGTTTCGCTGAATTGATCGAGTTGGTGCGCGCTGGAAAATTTCAGCGCCGCCCGGCTTCCTCCATCAGCTATCAGGAGTGGATTGCGCAGTTTGATGCGGCGACGCCGGGCGGCGCGTTGATCTTGCGCCGGCGAGTGCGGGCGATGTTGCGGCAGCCGCTGATCTCGGTTGTGCTTCCAGTTTACAATCCTGATCTGAGTATTCTCGCCGCAGCTATTGAATCGGTGGAACATCAGACTTACCAGCACTGGGAGCTTTGCATCGCCGACGATGCTTCGACTAACCCGGACGTGCGCCCGTTTCTCGAAGCGAAAGCCCGCGCCGATTCTCGCATCAAACTGGTCTTTCGGGAGACGAATGGCCACATCTCCGCGTGTTCGAATTCCGCCATCGCGTTGGCTACCGGCCAATGGTGCGCGCTGCTCGATCAGGACGATGCTCTGGCGGCAAACGCGCTCGCTGTCGTCGCGCTCGAAATCGAACACTATCCCGATGCCGGCTTGTTTTATTCCGACGAAGACAAGATCGATGCCACGGGCCGGCGCTCAAATCCATTCTTTAAAACGGATTGGAATCCGGAGCTTTTTCTCGGGCAAAATTTTGTCAACCACCTCGGCGTTTATCGGGCCGAGCTTCTGGACAAAATCGGCGGATTCCGCGAAGGGTTCGAGGGTTCTCAGGATTACGATCTCGCGTTGCGCTGCGTGGAACGGCTCGAGCCGAAACAGGTGCGACACATTCCGCGGATCTTGTATCATTGGCGCGCCGTCGAGGGCAGTCTGGCCGCGGTGGCCGACGCGAAACCGTATGCGAAAGAAGCCGCGCGCCGCGCTATCGCCGATCATCTCAAACGGATGGGGGTGGCGGCACGCGTCGAAGCATGCCCGGAAAATATCGAATCGCATCGCGTCATCTACGAATTGCCGGAGCCGCGGCCGAGCGTTTCGATTATTATCCCAACGCGTGACCGGGCGGAGCTGCTCGAGCGCTGTCTCGCCAGCATTCGCGAAGAGACCGATTACGCTCCCACCGAGATCGTCATCGTCGATAACGGTTCGACGGAATCGGCCGCGCTGGAACTTCTGCGCCGGGAAGAGCGGCGGGGAGACGTGCGGGTTGTGCGAGACAATGGCGCATTCAACTACAGCCGTCTCATCAATCGTGGCGTGTCGGCCGCGTGGGGCGAAGTGCTCGCGCTCCTGAACAACGACATGGAAGCGAATGAGCCGGGTTGGCTACGCGAAATGGTAAGTCACGCCATGCGCGTCGGAATCGGTGCGGTCGGCGCGCGTCTCTGGTATCCCGACGGGACTCTTCAGCACGGCGGCGTTATTCTCGGCTTGGGCGGAGTGGCGGGCCACGCTTTCCCGCGAATTCCGCGCGGACATCCCGGCTTTTTCAATCGTGCCTGGTTGCAACAAGATTGTTCCGCCGTTACCGGCGCATGTCTGGTCGTGCGTCGCGACGTTTTCGAAAAGGCCGGCGGTTTGGATGAAGTAAACATCGGCATCAGTTTCAATGATGTGGATTTTTGTCTGCGTCTGCGCGCCGCCGGGCTGCGAAATATCTGGACGCCCTATGCCAATTTGATCCATGTCGAATCGGCCTCGCGCGGCTACCACGCTACTTCCGAGGAGAAGGCGCTATTCGTTCGCGAAGCCACTTACATGCAGCGCAAGTGGGGCGCCGAGTTGATGCACGATCCCTTCTACAATCCGAATCTAAGTCTCAACTTGCCCGGATTCGAGCTAGCTGTCCCGCCGCGCGAATAGAATGTCTGCGCAGCAAAATATCCGAAAGTTTCTGCTAAGGCGCGACCGGTCGGCTTATTTCCACTAACACCTTTTTCCGGTTTGACCAACGAATTTGCATGTGAGCAAATCAACGCGATGCGTTCCCTGATCATCTTCCTTGTTCGAGCAACACTTTTCGCAACGAAGATAACTACTCGCCCACCGCAGAGGCAACATGCCTGCGTTCCGACGATCTTGCTTTTGCTGCGCCCGGCTAAAAGCTGTTAGAGGTGCGCAAGACGAAAATCATTTGCACGCTGGGGCCGGCGAGTGAGAAACCGGAGACGCTCCGGCAGTTGGTGCACGAAGGCGCCAATGTTTTCCGGCTCAACATGAGTCACGCGCAACATGATTGGGTGCGCGAGATCGTCCCGCGAATTCGCGCCATCGCGCAGGAACTTGGTCGCGCTGTCGCCATTCTCATGGACACGCAAGGCCCGGCCATTCGCACCGGCGATCTCAAGACCGATTTGCATCTGAAACCCGGAGACATTCTCGAGTTCACCGTGCGCGGAGCAAAGAGCGAGGAAGCCTACTCGGTGGACGTGAACTACGATGGATTGATCAACGACATCAACGAAGGCGACACCGTTCTGGTTGATAACGGCGTCATTCATCTGCTCGTGCTGGAGAAACGCGAGAACCGCATTCGTTGCAAAGTGATCACGCCTGGAACGCTGAGTTCGCGGCGACATATCAATCTGCCGGGTGTGCGAGTGAATTTGCCGCCGCTTACCAAAAAAGATCTCGGAGACGTCGCGCTGGGGGTAGAAATGAACGTGGACTTTATCGCCTTGAGCTTCGTGCGGCAGCGAAGCGATCTGGAGGAATTGCGGGAATTGCTTGCGCAAAAAGGAAGCAAAGCCCGGGTCATGGCGAAGATCGAAGATCAGTCCGCTGTCCGCTTGATCCACGAGATCATCGCCTCGGCCGACGCCATCATGGTGGCACGCGGCGATCTCGGGATCGAATGCCCAATTGAGGAGCTGCCAATTATTCAGCGTAAGATTGTGAAACTTTGTGCGCGGCTGGGAAAACCGGTGGTGGTTGCGACGCACATGCTGGAATCGATGATCCACAATCCCCTCCCGACTCGCGCGGAAATTACCGATGTGGCCAACGCGGTTTTCGAGCAAGCCGATGCGATCATGTTGAGTGGCGAAACCAGCCTCGGGGATTATCCGGTAGAATGCGTGCGCATTTTGCATCGAGTGGCACTGCGCATTGAGCGCAGCGGTGGCGCCGGTTACGCCAAAGCAGCTGTGCTCGAAGATGTGCGACAAAAAACGGTGGCATCCGCAGTTGTCCTGGCGAACTCGCTGTCGCGGGCGCGGATCATCGTCTTTACCCGGCACGGCGCGATGGCCCGCAATACTTCCAACTTGCGTCCGGAACACGCCACCATTTTTGCCTTCACTCCGAGCGAGGAAGTGCGACGCCAACTCGCACTTTGTTGGGGAACTTATCCGGTGCGGATAAAGTTTTCCGAAGATCCTAACGCCACTATCGAGGCGGCCGAGAAATATCTGCGCGATGCGGGATTGACCTCGCCCGGTGACAATTTGGTTATCATCAGCGACCTGCGCGCGGGCGAGACATTGGTGGATACGGTGCAGCTGCGAACGGCGCGGTGAAATGACGCACGGAAAAGAAAACGCGCCGCGTTTGTGGTTGTGCGCGGCGCGTTATGAATTTCTGCTGAGCGCCTCTTATGCCTCGACCGGCATCTCGAGGTCGATGTCGATCGGCCGCTCTTTTTTCGCGAGGGCGCGGCGCAATTTCGACAGCGCGATGTTTTGCAACTGCCGAATACGCTCGCGCGTCACTCCAAATTTCTTCCCGACTTCTTCCAGCGTCTTCGGCTTGCCGCCGTCGAGCCCGAAGCGCGAGAAAATAATTTTGCGTTCACGATCGTCCAGCACTTCCAGCAAACCGCCCACTTCGTTGCGCAGATTTTTGTCGCGCAACAATTCGAACGGCGTCATCGCTTCCTCATCGCCCACGATTTCACCGAACTCAGTCGAATCATCATCGCTGATCGGCGCGTCCAACGAGGCCGGCCGGATCGAGACCGTTTTCAATTGCGAAACTTTCCCAGCGGCGATTCCGATTTCTTCACCGAGCTCGTCATCGGTCGGTTCGCGGCCGAGCTCTTCGCTCATTTGCAATGAGACGCGTCGCATCTTGGAAATTTTGTCCACCAGATGCACGGGGAGGCGAATCGTCTTCGATTGATTGGCGAGCGCGCGTTTGATCGATTGCTTGATCCACCACGCGGCGTAGGTGGAAAGTTTTCCACCCTTCGCCGGATCGAAGCGCTCGACGGCTTTCATCAGGCCGATGTTGCCCTCCGAAATCAAATCGAGCAGCGGCAATCCAAGATTCGCATAATCGTGCGCGATCTTAACGACCAGACGCAGATTCGAACGAATCATCAGGGCGCGAGCTTCCTTGTCGCCGCGCTTAATTTTAGCGGCGAGTTCAATCTCCTGCTGTGGAGTGAGCAATGGGATCTGCCCGATTTCCCGCAGGTAAATCTTTATTCCAGTATCGCTATCTTCGGCTGCCATAAAACTTCTCTTCATGAACGTAAAAGGGGGGTAGGGTATCCATTCTCCGACTATTTAGGTTTCGCCGGCATTCCTCAATCGCAGCATTTATCACGCGCGAAAGTCCTTAACAAGGTTAAATATTCGCATTTCTGACATTTGCTGGATGCATTTTGTTCAAATAAGGTTTTCTCCTTCGCTGTCAGGCGTTTATCGGCTATGGAAATTTGAGAATTTGGCTGATTTTTGAACCCTGAGGAGGCGATCCCAACTTTCTTCGATTTTTCGAGCCCGAGCGCGCCAAAAATTCCCGCTTATCCGCCTCGAATTTTTCGTAGCCGCGTCAAAACCGCGCGGGGTGCCTTATATATATATAAGGCCAAATAGACGCGACGGGTCATCCCGAGACGCGAAAACGTCGAGGGACCCCGCGAGCGGGCAATTGGGCACCAAACAACCTCGTGCGATCCACCATCCTGGGAGAGGTCCCTCGCGTGCGCTCGGGATGACAAGCATGCGGCGGGGCGTCCTGGCAGCCCGGAGAGGCCTCTTTTCGCCCGCAGTTTCAATGAAAATGGATTTGTCCCTTTTCGCGCGAAAATTTCTCTGCCAACCTCGCGCAGATGTTCGCGAAAATTTATTCCGCCGCGGTTTTCGGCGTTGATGCCTACGAAGTCGAGATCGAGGTCAACTCGGCTGGCGGATTGCCTGCGATCGTCGTCGTTGGCTTGCCCGACGCCGCGGTCAAGGAAAGCAAAGACCGCGTCACCACCGCGATTTCCAATAGCGGGTACTATTGGCCGCGAGGACGCACGACGGTGAACCTCGCGCCAGCGGACATCAAAAAAGAAGGACCCAGTTTCGATCTGCCGATCGCGCTGGGTATGATCGCGTGCAGTCTGGAAACAGACACCGCGGAATTTTCTCATTACGGTTTTGTCGGCGAATTGGCGCTCGACGGCGCGGTGCGCGCAGTGAAAGGCGTGTTGCCGGTTGCGATTGAAGCGCGGAAACGCGGGAAAAAAGCGCTCTTTGTTCCGGCAGCAAATGCGCAGGAGGCCGCAATGGTGAAGGGAATCGCCGTTTATGGCGTGCGCAATTTGCGCGAAACATTTTCGTTCCTGTGCGGCGAATGCACTCTTCAGCCAACCCGCGGTGATCTCGAGAAATTTTTCGCGACCCATCAAAGCTACGAGGTCGATTTCGCGGACGTGAAAGGTCAGGCGCACGTGAAGCGCGCGATGGAAGTGGCCGTTGCCGGCGGACACAACATTCTCATGGTCGGACCGCCGGGCTCGGGCAAATCGATGTTGTCAAAACGCATTGCCACCGTCATTCCACCGATGTCGCTGGAGGAAGCGATTGAGACGACGAAGATCCACAGCATCGCGGGATTGCTTACGCCGGAACAATCATTCGTGCCGACGCGCCCGTTCCGCTCGCCCCATCATACTATTAGCGATATCGGTTTACTCGGCGGCGGCGCTATTCCAAATCCCGGTGAAGTCAGTCTGGCACACAACGGCGTGCTTTTTCTCGATGAGCTGCCGGAATTTCATCGTTCCACGTTGGAAGTGATGCGTCAGCCCCTGGAGGATGGACGCGTCACCGTTTCGCGAGCAGCCGGCAGCGTGACCTTCCCGAGCGAATTCATGTTGGTCGCGGCGATGAATCCTTGCCCGTGCGGTTACTTCGGCGATTTGAAACGCGAATGCCGCTGCGGTCCGAGTCAGGTACAACGTTATCGGCAGCGTATTTCCGGACCGTTGCTCGATCGAATCGACCTCCACATTGAGGTGCCCTCGATTGAGTATCGGGATATGGCAAGCGAACGGCCAGAGGAACCGTCCAGCGCAATTCGCGAACGGGTTTCCGCAGCGCGGGAGAGGCAGCAAGCGCGATTCGCTAACGATTCCAAGACAAACTGCAATGCGCGCATGGGAACGAAGCATCTGAAACAGTGGTGCAAATTGGATTCCGACTCGCAAGAGCTGATCCGGGTGGCCATGACGGAATTAAACCTTAGCGCCCGGGCCTACGATCGGATTCTCAAAGTTGCCCGCACCATCGCCGACCTCGCCTCCACCGAGGCTGTCACCGCGGAACACGTGAGCGAGGCAATCCAGTACCGCACTTTCGATCGGACGCTTTGGGTTTGAGTGACGTGATGGCTGCCCGATTCCTTGTGATCTCATTTCAACGCAGCGGTTTGAACTGGCTACGTTACTGCACAGAATATTTCACCGGCGTGCGCACACCTGGGCGCAAACAAATAATCGCGGAAGGCTCCGTTTTTTTCGATCGCGCTCATGATGTGCAGCGAAAGCCGGGACGGAGCGATTATACAGGGTTGTATGACGCGAGCGGGGCCGAGATCTACGAACGCGTAGCGCTATTGCTGCGCAATCCATACGACTGCTTCACCTCGCACTACCTCGGGCGCGCAGGGATTACCTTTAGGAAGGGCCTGGAACGATTCGAGGCCTACGCCGTCAACATCATCAAGTTTGACGCCTTGAAAGAGGCGAGGAAACGCGTGTTCTTTTTCGAAGATTTCATAAACAATGAGGAGGGCACATTGGGCTTTCTTCGGTTCTTTGACATTGATCCGAGCGCGCGACTTTACAATTTTTCCGAAATGATAGAAGCGTCCCATGCCTGGTATCGTGGCCATCACGGACTCTTCGTTGACCGTGAACGTCCGGAGTTGAAAACGAAAGAACGTACTGCGATTGCGCGCATGTTGAAGCGGCAGCTCGGCCAGAAGGTCGAGCACTATTTGGGCCGCTATTTGTTCGAAGATCCTTTCCCATCACCGCCGAATACGTGAGCGAAGCAATTCAGCACCGCAGTTTCGATCGCACACTGTGGGTCTGAATTTTCCCGCGCCTCGGCTAAGAGGCATTTGCAAAGAAAGGGTGCGCTGAAATTGTGAAGGATGGTGACGGCAGCGGCCAGGGCCAAATATCCGAAACCGATCTGTTATTCGCCGCTTTTAAAATATGTGTTCATCCATATTCCCAAGTGTGCCGGAAGCAGTATTCACCGCGCCTTAGGCGTCTTGCACGCGCAACGTTCATTGCCGGTCGGGAAACCCAAATATCATAAGCATGCCAAAGCGGCGACGGTGCGTGAAGTCCTCGGGCCGGCCTGGAATGAATGC
>QHRO01000159.1 GCA_003220155.1 Verrucomicrobiota bacterium | reverse complement strand
TGCGCTTGAACAGATTGCAATCTTGCTTCTGACCGAGGCATCGAAAGATTGGCCTACTCTCGCCAGCGAAATCGAGACCCCACTTGCTCCGATGCGTGGTGCAATCCTGATGCGACCGGTGGTATTCGTGCCCATTTTGCGCGCAGGCCTTGGTTTACTCGAAGGAATGTTGCGCGTTGTACCTGAGGCCGAAGTCGGTCATATTGGGCTCTATCGCGACGAAGTTACCTTGCGCCCGGTCAATTATTATTGTCGTTTGCCCGCTGGTCTGGCGCAGTCGCACGTTGTCTTGCTTGATCCGATGCTGGCCACCGGTCGCAGCGCAACAGAAGCGGCGACGCTTTTGAAAGCTCAGGGCGCGACCAGCATTCAATTTATTTGCGTGGTGGCCTGCGAAATAGGAATTGAGCAACTGCGAAGCGTCCATCCAGACATTCCGATCTACGCCGCTGCGATCGATCCCGAGCTCAATGAGTTTGGTTACATTGTTCCCGGCCTGGGCGACGCCGGCGATCGCTACTTCGGCACCCTTTAGCTGCCCGAGGGACACTTGCCGCCATGTCCCGTCACTTCTTGCTGGAAGGAACAGTCGCCACTCCTCAATCACTATTCAGTCAGCGTTACCTTATCTACGATCATGTCTCCGCCTTGTTTGAGGTAATGAACTTTGACCCGTAGATTTTTTGTCAAAGCGGCCGCCTGGATTGTTTCTCCGTCCTTATCTACGTAAGTAACGTTTCTGGCGAACTTGTAATGAACCGGTTCACCTGATCCAGTATCCAGGACTAACGCGCTATCCGGCGTATAATCGGTGATTTTGCCTGTGCTCTCGGCTCCGGTCACAGTCGAGACCTGACCATTTGCGACCGCTAGCCAGAGAGCGCCGGCGCATGCGAAACCAATCAAGGATTTGATCATACTAATTCCCTTTCTCCATCCTAGCTTTGCGCGCACCGCTTTTTTGGTAACGATGCAAACGTCTGTAATTATATTCGTCCACCGCAAACAACTTGAGTGTGTCTTGGAGTTAACTAGAAGGCGGCCACACGTGGACAGAGGCCGGTGTTTCGGCAAACTAAAGGCGTGACTGAAGAACGAAGCGAAAGGCGAAGTTTTCGCACTATCGCACTGATCTGCGCATCCCTCACGATTGGGCTGGGCCTGCTCACGTTCGTTGGCTGGATTTCCGGCCTGCTCCTGCTGGCCAGCGTTCGCGCCAAATATATTCCGATGGCGCCGAGCACCGCTCTCTGCTTTTCCCTGATCGGTATTGGCCTGATTGTGCACCTGCGCAGGGCAACGCTGCGCTGGCTGCCGCGTGCCTGCGCCGCAATCGTTCTTGCAATGGCGTGCGCGAAGTTGATCGAGGTCCTCGGGGGTTTCAATTTCGGCATCGACGCCTGGTTCGTCCGTAATCCCGAGCATTTCGGGGCAGTGTCGACGGGACGGATGGCACCCATGACTGCGGTAAACTGCGTGTTTATCGCGACGGGCCTGTTTGCCCTTACTGGAAAACAACCGGCAAAGTTCGCAGGCCCTCTCGGCGCGCTCGCCACCGTGATTGGCGCAGTTGTTCTTGTTGGCTACTGGTATGGAACACCATTGCTTTATGGCGGCCATACCATTCCGGTCGCACTTTCCACGGCCTGCGGTCTTTTTCTCTCCGGAATCGGTCTTGTGATGCTGGCCGGGCCGGCGGGATGGCCGCTGCGTGCATTTCTCGGCGATTCCACGCGCGGGGTGTTACTGCGCGCATTTGTGCCTCTGATTACCGCGGCGGCACTGATCAATGGTTGGATTAATGCGACATTACCAATACGCACACATGTCAACCCAGCGGTCACTTCCGCGCTCTGCGCTGTTGTCTTCGCTGCTTTGATCGCGGTGATTATTTCGCAGATTTCCAGTCTGGTCGGCGGACGAATCGATCGCGCTGAAGCTGCGCGCAACATTGCTCACGCCGAACTCCTCGCGCTTAATGCGCACCTCGAGAACAAGGTGCAGGAGCGCACGCGCGAATTGCGCGCCAAGAATCAACAAATGGAAGAAGAGCTTCAGATGGCGCGCGAACTCCAGCTGGCCCTGTTGCCGCAAAAATTTCCTACCGTTCCCGCCTACGTCCCGGCCCAGGATAGCGCATTACGATTCCTCAGTTTGTACTTTCCCACCGGCGACGTCAGCGGCGATTTCTTCAACGTCTTTCCCATCGGAGAAAAGGCGGTGGGCATTTTTATCTGCGATGTGATGGGACACGGGGTGCGTTCGGCTCTGATTACCAGCATGATTCGAGGGTTAGTCGAAGAGCACGGGCAGGCGGCCGCGGATCCAGGGGAGTTACTCACGCGGGTCAATCGCGCTCTTGCCGTCATTCTCAAACAAGCCGACACCACCATGTTCGCGACTTGTTTTTATGTCGTGGCCGATGTCGAGCGTGCGCAATTGCGTTTTGCTAACGCCGGACACCCGTCTGCCCTCCACATTCAGCACGGTAATGGAGCTGCGCATAAACTTCAGGGGCACGTGCGGCACGGGCCGGCCATGGGAATTTTTCCAACCGCCAATTACGTCACGTCAAGCAGTCCGATGAAAAAGGGCGATCGTGTCATGCTCTTCACCGACGGTTTATTCGAGGTGGAAGATGCTTCCGGCACGGTCTTCACGGAAGAGCAACTGCACACTACTGTCGCTCGTTACGCTGCCCTGCCAGCCCAGGAATTTTTCGACCGCGTCATTAACGACGTCCGCCAATTTTCGGAACGCAAATCCTTTGACGACGATGTTTGCGTCGTGGGAATGGAAGTGCAGCACACCGGTTGAGCTCCTTGGTTTGGCTGCCGCCGTCACTGGCGGCAGAATCGCTGAACTGCCGCTGGCAACAGCGGCAGCTACATCGAGCTGGGGTAGCTACGTCACAAAATGTTTGCTTGTTGAGCCCGAAAAAACGATTGAAATGCGTTTATGAACGGGCCAGCCCGCAAAATCGAAATTCTCGCGCCTTTCAATCAAGCTATTGAGCTAACGAGATTAATCTTGTTTCGTCCGTTCGACATTCCAAAATGGCTCGTTATTGGCTTCGCCGCTTTTCTCAGCGGTTGGCTTAACAGTGGCGGCGGAAGCATTAATCCCTGGAGTTTCCGCGGTTGGAATACCTCAAACGCGCAGCCGACATTCCAGTTCCGGTCCTTCAATATCGACCATGCTGGCGTGTTCTTCTTGGTCCTCATCGCGGTTCTGGTCATGGTCTTTCTTACGTTTCTCATCCTCTGGCTTTGGATCACGGCGCGTGGACGTTTTATTTTCATCGATTGCGTGGTCCGAAACCGCGCGGCGATTGCTGAACCGTGGCGTGAATTTCGTCGCGAGGGCAATCGCTTTTTCCTTTTTCTCATCGTCCTGGTGGTCGCCTCGATTGCAGTCGTAGCATTGTTAGCCGGGATGGTTTTCGGTTCCCTGATGTTGTGGCGGAATTACCACATCTCGAACACCCCGGCGCTGCTCGTTCTCGTGCCAATCGCCGTCTTCGCCTGGGTCGCATTTGCGGTTGGGGTAAACCTGATCACTTATTTCATGCCGCC
>QHRO01000222.1:29853-43512 GCA_003220155.1 Verrucomicrobiota bacterium | reverse complement strand
CCTTGTTCCGATCGCGCTCGTACTTTTTTTCTTCGCCAGTTGGCTGCTCGTTCCGCGGCTCGGCTTGTTGGCAACGTGCATGCTTCTCGCCATCATCGCGCTGCCAGGTTTGCTTTCACTCGTTGTCGAACTCCTGCGCAAGCCGGAGCAGTTGCCGTGGCGAATGCATTTGCGTGGAATGCTGGCGTCATCGAAACGGACGCTCGGCCAGATCGGACTTACTTTCGCGTTCCTGCCGAACGATGCCTTTCTCAGTCTGACAGCAATCGGCCGGACACTTTGGCGCGTGTTCATCACGCGGCGACACTTACTGGAATGGGTCACCTCGGGCGAAGTGGCGCGCAGCGCGCGAACGGATCTTGCGGGCTCATATGGCGCAATGTGGTTTGCGCCGGCAATCGCGCTCGGCGGCGCAATTTCTTTGGGCCTCGTGCAACCGGCGCGCTGGATGGTTGCCCTGCCATTCTTCGTCCTTTGGCTGGTGGCGCCCTGGATCGCATGGTGGATCAGCCTGCCCATCGAGCAGCCGGCCCCGGAACTTAGCCTCGAACAACTGACCTTGCTCCACCGCATCGCGCGCAAGACCTGGCATTTTTTCGAAACCTTTGTCACCGCGGAGGAGAACTGGCTGCCACCAGATAATTTCCAGGAAGAACCAACGCCCACCGTTGCCGCACGCACTTCACCTACGAACATCGGTTTGTCATTACTGGCGAATTTGGCGGCGCGCGATTTTGGCTATCTCTCGTTAGGCCGTTTGCTCGAGCGGACGCACGCGACCATCGATACCCTGCATCGGCTGGAACGGCATCGCGGGCATTTCTACAACTGGTATGAGACCCGCACCCTGCGGCCACTGATCCCGCTCTACGTCTCCAGTGTGGATAGCGGCAATCTCGCCGGGCATTTGCTCACCCTGGCCAGCGGATTGCGCGGGCTGGCTGAGGAAAAAATTCTCGATCCGCAAATATTCGCTGGTCTGCGCGACACGCTTGCGCTGGTGCAAGGTTTGACTGGCGAAAACGCGCTTTTATCCCAACTCGACGCCGAGCTGGCGAAGACGCCGTCCGATCTGCGTGCGGCCGCAACGTTGTTACAACGCGCGGTGGAACAATCAGCGAAGATTTCCAACGCGCTGGCGAATCGAGACGGAGATTTGAAGGCTTGGGCGCAAACGCTACAACGCAGTTGCGTTGAGCATTTGGACGAACTGAATTTCCATGCGCCCTGGCTGAAGGATGAAAATCTCACGAGCAGAATTGCGCAGCTTCACGCGGCTCCTTCTTTGCGAGAAATCGCCAGTTTCGATCAGCTCGACGGCCAGTTCCCAACGGGATCGGAAATCCTGGGCGAGGCGAGCAAACGTGCGCGGGAGCGGATGCGCGCTTTGGAAACGCTCGCCGGCCAATGCGACGAACTGGCGGGAATGGATTTCAGTTTCCTCTTCGACAAGGCGCGCAACTTATTCGCGGTCGGCTTTAACGTCACCGAAGGCCGGCGCGACCTAAGTTTTTACGACTTGCTCGCGTCAGAAGCGCGGCTTTGCAGTTACCTCGCCATCGCGGAGGGGCAGGTGCCACAGGACCATTGGTTCGCGCTCGGCCGGTTATTGGTCGCGCCTAGTGGCGAACCGATCCTGGTTTCGTGGAGCGGATCGATGTTTGAGTATTTGATGCCGCTACTGGTGATGCCGAACTACCGCGGCACGTTACTCGATCGCGCCTGCAAAACGGCGGTGGAATTGCAAATTGAATACGGCAATTCGCGCGGCGTCCCATGGGGCGTCTCGGAATCGGGTTTTAACCAGGGCGATGTGCAGCAAACATATCAATATCGCGCCTTTGGTGTGCCTGGTCTGGGTTTGAAGCGGGGCCTGGCCGAAGACCTGGTCATCGCGCCTTATGCGACGGTGCTGGCTTTGATGGTGGCGCCGCGGGAAGCGAGCGAGAATCTCCAGCGCCTGGCCCGCGATGGGCGCGAAGGCGATTTTGGATTTTACGAGGCAGTCGATTATACGCCATCACGTCTGCCGCCGGATGAGAGCAGCGCCACCGTTCGTTCCTACATGGCGCATCATCAGGGGATGAGTCTGCTCGCGCTCGTTTCGTCGCTGCGCGAATTGCCAATGCAGCGCCGCTTCATGTCGCGCCCATTGCTGAAGACGGCTGATTTGTTGTTGCAGGAGCGGCTTCCGAAAACGGAGGCCAGCGTTTTGCCGGAAGACCTTGAGCTGGAAGAAACGCGACTGCGTTTCGGCGAGGGCGAAGATGTCATGCGGGTTTTCAAAGGTCCCACTTCGCGCACGCCAGAGATTCATCTTCTTTCCAATGGCCGCTACCACGTCGCCATCAGCAATGCCGGCGGCGGTTACAGTCGCTGGAAAGGTCTCGCCATCACCCGCTGGCGCGAGGATGCGACCTGCGATTGCTGGGGCGCGTTTCTTTATCTGCGCGACGTGACAACGGGAGACTTCTGGTCGGCCGCTTATCAACCAACGCTGCGCGCGACAAAAAATTACGAAGCTATTTTCACCCAGTCCCGCGCGGAATTCCGCCAGCGCCAGGGTAATCTCGAGATTCATACGGAGTTGAGCGTTTCGCCCGAAGACGACATCGAGCTGCGGCGTGTCACCCTGACCAATCATTCCTCCACCGAGCGCACCATCGAGCTAACGAGTTACGCCGAAGTCGTGCTCGCCACCCAGGCTGCGGACGAAACGCACCCGGCCTTTAGCAATTTGTTTGTGCAGACTGAATTTGTGCCCGATTCCTCCGCCATTCTCTGCACCCGGCGAGCGCGCACGGCCGAGGAAAAACCGCCCTGGCTGCTGCATTTGCTGGTTGGGCAGGGTGGCACCGACGGCGAAACCTCGTGCGAAACCGACCGTGCCCGATTTATCGGTCGTGATGGAAATCTGGTGAACCCGGCGGCGATGAAAAAGGTTGCGCCGCTTTCGAACACCGCCGGTTCCGTGCTCGATCCCATCATCTCGCTCCGGCGCACCGTCACCCTGCAACCAGATGAAATTGCCATCCTCGATTTTGTCATCGGCGCGGCCGAAGACCGCGAAACCGCAAACGCTTTAGTGGAAAAATATCAACATTTCCGCATGGCCGATCGCGCCTTTGATCTGGCCTGGACCCACAGCCAGGTGACCCTGCGCCATCTCAACGCCACCGAAGCCGAAGCGCAACTTTACGCCCGGTTGGCTGGGGCGATCATTTATGCCGATCCCGCCCGTCGTGCGACCTCGGGCATTTTGCTGGAGAATCGCCGCGGCCAAAGCGCCCTCTGGGCCTACGGTATTTCCGGCGACACGCCGCTGGTTCTTTTGCGCGTCACCAACCTGGAGAAAATCGAACTCGTGCGCCAGCTCATTAAGGCGCATTCCTACTGGCGTGCGAAAGGGTTGACAGTCGAGCTGGTGATTTTAAACGAAGACGTTTCGGTTTATCGCCAGAATTTGCAGGATCAAATTACGTCGCTGATCGCAGCCGGCAGCGAAGCGCAAATGCTCGATAAACCCGGCGGCATTTTCGTTCGCCGTCTCGAGCAGATCCCGAATGACGATCGTGTTCTTCTCCAATCCGCCTCCCGCATTGTCCTCGATGACGAGCACGGCTCGCTCCTGGAACAACTCGAACAGCGCAGCGTGCTCGAGCCGCCTGTGCCCGCATTCACTCCGAGCCGCGCGCCCCGGGTCGAGACTCCTTCGCCGCCGCCGGCGCGTGACCTCATTTTTCGCAACGGCCTTGGCGGTTTCACTCCGGATGGCCACGAATACGTCATCACGCTCTCACCCGGCCAGGTCACGCCCGTGCCGTGGGTCAATGTGCTGGCCAATCCATCGTTCGGCACCGTCGTTTCGGAAAATGGTGGCGCTTACACCTGGTTTGAAAACGCCCACGAATTTCGACTCACCCCGTGGTTTAACGATCCGGTACGCGACCTCACCGGCGAGGCCTTTTACATTCGCGATGAAGAAACCGGCCAGATCTGGTCGCCCATGCCGGGGCCGGCCCGCGGCGCCAGCGCTTACGTCGTTCGTCACGGTTTTGGTTACACCGTTTTCGAACACACCGAGCACGGCATCGTTTCCGAGTTGTGGATTTGCGTGGCGATGGACGTGCCGGTGAAGCTCGCGGTTTGCAAACTACGCAACATCTCAGGCGGGCCGCGCCGTCTCTCCCTCACCGGCTATTGCGAATGGGTGCTGGGCGATTTGCGCCATAAGACGCTCCTCAACGTTCAGACCGATGTCGATCTCAAGAGTGGCGCGCTGCTGGCTCGCAATTTTTACAATACGGAATTCCCGGACCGGATCGTCTTCCTCGATGTCAACGAGCCGACACGCACGCTCACAGGTGACCGGAAGGAATTTCTCGGGCGCAACGGGACGCTGGCGCAACCGGCAGCACTAAAGCGGGCGCGACTTTCCGGAAAAGCGGGCGCCGGTTTGGATCCGTGCGGTGCGATGCAGGTCGCTTTCGATCTTGCCGATGGCCAGGAACGCGTAACCAGTTTCCGGCTCGGGGTTGGTCGCAGCATGGCCGAGGTGCACGATCTGATCTTTCGTTTTCGCCGGGCCGACGCCGGCCGTGTCGCGCTCTCCGGCGTACATGAATTTTGGAATCGCACTCTTGGCGCGATCAATGTCGACACACCAGATCCCGCCGTGAACACAATAGCCAACGGCTGGTTGTTGTACCAAACCCTTGGCTGCCGGTTCTGGGGCCGCACCGGCTTTTATCAATCCAGCGGTGCCTATGGATTCCGCGATCAATTGCAGGATGTGATGGCGCTGGTCCACGCCGAGCCGGCCCTGATCCGCGAGCATCTTCTCCGCGCCGCCGCACATCAGTTTCGCGAAGGCGATGTCCAGCATTGGTGGCACCCGCCGGTGGACCGTGGCGTGCGCACCCATTTTTCCGACGACTATCTCTGGCTGCCCTACGTCACGTGCCGCTACGTTTCTTGCACCGCGGACACGGGCGTGCTGGATGAACAAGCGCCCTTCCTCGACGCCCGTCCGGTTATGCCGGAAGAGGAATCATATTACGATTTGCCGAATCGCTCCCAGGAATCGGCCACGCTCTACCAGCATTGCGTGCGCGCGATCGAGCATGGATTGAAATTCGGCGAGCACGGTTTGCCCTTGATGGGCTCGGGTGATTGGAATGACGGGATGAACCTGGTGGGAAAAGAAGGCCGCGGCGAAAGTGTCTGGCTCGCCTTTTTTCTTTACGACGTGCTCAGGCAATTTGCTGAAATAGCGCGCGGGCGTGGGGACGCGAGTTTCGCGGAGCGTTGCCTGGCCCGGGCGAAGAAGTTGCAGGAAAACATCGAGAAAAATGCGTGGGACGGCCAGTGGTATCGGCGCGCCTATTTCGACAATGGCGAACCGCTCGGCTCGAAGACAAACCTCGAATGCCAGATCGATTCGCTTCCGCAAAGCTGGTCGGTGATCAGCGGCGCCGGCGATCCGCAACGCTCGCGTCAGGCTATGAACGCCGTCGATCAGCGCCTCATTCGTCGCGAATCAAAACTCATTCAACTTTTCGATCCGCCCTTTGACAAATCGCCGCTCAATCCCGGCTACATCAAAGGCTACATTCCTGGTGTGCGCGAGAATGGCGGCCAGTACACTCACGGCGCGATTTGGACTGCGATGGCCTTCGCGCTCATGGGAGAGAACGAACGTGCGTGGGAACTTTTCGCTTTGCTCAATCCCATACAGCATGGCGCGACCGCCGAACAAATCGCCACCTACAAAGTGGAACCTTACGTTATTGCCGCCGATGTCTATGCCGTCGCTCCGAACATTGGTCGCGGGGGTTGGACCTGGTACACCGGATCAGCCGGCTGGATGTACCGATTCCTCACAGAAACACTGCTCGGCGTCCATCTCGAGGGCAATCGCCTGCGAATCACTCCTCGTTTTCCGGCAGGCTGGACCAGCTACAAGGTTCATTATCGCCACCGGCAGACCGTTTATCACATCACGATCAACCGTCTGTCCGCAGACGGAACTGGTGAATTGTCCCTCGACGGTCAAACCTTGGCCGAAGAGACGATTCCCCTGACAGACGATCATATTGAGCACTTTGTCGAGCTCCGAGCACGATGAAAACGGTGTGTTGTATAGAGAAATCGCGTATAGAAAGGCACTCGCGGAACACAGATTAATAGCTATTTTCCGAGGGTAAATGCCGGCATAGCTCAGTTGGTAGAGCAGCTGATTTGTAATCAGCAGGTCGTCGGTTCGAATCCGTCTGCCGGCTTTGGCTATTAATGCTAAAAGGACAGAAGATCGTCGTCGTCATGCCCGCTTACAACGCGGCCCGGACTTTGCGCCAGACCTATGATGAAGTGATCGGGCACGACATCGTGGATGAAATCATCCTGGTCGATGACGCCAGCCGTGACGAGACCGCCGCCATTGCTCGGACCCTTGATCGCGTGCGCGTTGAAGTTCATCCGGAGAACCGCGGTTACGGCGGCAACCAGAAAACGTGCTACCGTCTCGCCCTCGCCGCCGGAGCTGACGTCGTCATCATGCTTCATCCCGATTACCAATACACCCCGACGCTGATTCCGGCGATGGCATCCATGGTTACGAGTGGACTTTATCCTTGTGTGCTGGCGTCGAGGATTCTGGGCGGTGGAGCGCTGCGTGGCGGGATGCCCTGGTGGAAATACGTTTCCAATCGTTTACTTACCCTGGTCGAGAACATTCTGCTCGGCGCCAAGCTATCCGAGTATCATACGGGTTACCGGGCTTTCGGGCGAAACCTACTTGAAAAACTTCCACTGGAGAAGAATTCCGATGACTTCGTTTTTGATAATCAAATGCTGGCCCAGATCATTTGGTTTGGCCATCCAATTGGCGAAATTACCTGCCCTGCGAAATACATGCCCGAAGCTTCCTCAATTAACTTTCAACGAAGCGTCAGGTATGGGCTGGGATGCCTTAAGGTAGGGATTGAATTCGCCATCGCGCGCTGGCGCGGTGAGGGTTCTATTTTTCCGAGACTACCTTCCTCTTTGTAGTTGCGATTTTACCAAGCTTGAATCGTTACGGACATCATTTAGACGCTCACCTGATCCTCTAGCGCCAATCGGAGCAATCCCAGCCAAGCAGCGTTTCCAACCGGCCAATGTCGCTCTGCAAAATTTCCCACACCGCCGCTCGTTCCTCATCGCGAATTTTGCTCGCGTACGGAATATCGTGAGCTTCGACGGCGCGAAATCGTGGGGGTGCCAGATTCAGAAAGCGAAAAACCGCCTCAACCGTTTCACGCTGGCGCGCTCGAAAGGTTTCATACTTGACGATGAGGAATTGCTCTCGTGGAAATAACCGGAATGCGCGTTCCAATTGTTCGGCGTAACGACCACGGTCGACATAGGAAAATTTCCGTACCTGTTTCGGCGCGGACGCGGCGATGCGACCCGGCTCCGCTCCGACTGCATCCAGGAAATCAAATGGCTCGATTCCGCGCGTTCGTTGCATGTTCCATTGCGAGAAGGCGCGTTCAATCGGGTTACGCAAAATGACGATGAACTTCATTGCCGGGTTGTAATCTCGGATTCGAGGCAGGGCCGGCCGCCAATAAAGATAAATCGGAGTGTTCTCGCCCGCGATACTACCGACACGGGCCGGTCGGAACATCTCGTGCAGCGGCTCATAGGAGACATTGCCGCCGGCAAACAACTCGTCGTTGTCGAAAAAATGCAGCTCTTTCTTGACCGGGAGCGCGATCTGGGGATGGCGCTTTAAGTAGTAATTGAGCGCGGTCGTTCCCGATTTCTGCGCGCCCGCAACAAGGAAATCAAGTTTCTCGACCCGGCGTTTACCGAAACCGAACATGCCAGTCCGTCACGCCGTCACTTCAGATGTGCGATTGCCGGCGAAGTGGAGAAGCTCGAGAATTTCACTGCGCAACGAAAGGAAATCAGAGCTGCTGCGATCGCGCGGACGATCAAGCGCGATAGGAATTATTTGTTCGATAGTGCCGGGCCGCTGCGTCAGGATGATGATGCGGTCGCTCATGTAAATAGCTTCGTCGATGTCGTGAGTAACGAGCAACATGGTAGTGCGCCGGTTTTGCCAAAGGCGCAAAACTTCATCCTGCATACGCATTCGAGTAAAGGCGTCGAGGGCGCCGAGTGGCTCATCGAGCAGAAGAACTTTGGGATGATTAATCAAGGCGCGAGCCAGAGCTACGCGCTGGGCCATTCCGCCAGAAAGGTGATGCGGATAAGCATCGGCGAAAGCTTCCAAGCCAACGAGGCGCATAAACTCTTTCACCTCGCTGCGTTTTTGCTGGAGCACGCCACGGGCGGCGAGCCCGGCCTCAATATTACGACGCACCGTCAGCCACGGAAAAAGATTGGGATCCTGAAAGACGAGGCCTCGTTCAGCACTGGGGCCTGAGATTGGTTCCTCGTCTACGAGCAACTCACCCGAATCGGGGAAATCGAGTCCGGCAATGAGACGGAGCAAAGTTGATTTTCCGCAGCCGCTCGGGCCGACCAAAGAAACCAACTCGCCGGCCTCAAGCGATATTGAGATCGTCTCCAGCACGGGTTGCCGCGTGAGTGGTTGATCGGGCGCGGGAAAACTCTTTCCTACGTCACGCAGCTGAAGAGAGGAGGCTACCATCGGATCATTCCCTTTTGCCAGACAAGGACGCGGTCCCGCAGTTTGAAAAGCAAAGTCATGATTGTGGAAAAAAAAACCGCCATGATGACGAGCGCCGCGTAAACTTTTCCATACTCGGCCCAGCCTTGCGCCCAGCTCACGTACCAGCCGAGACCGGATTTGACCCCGACACTTTCGGCAACCACGAGGGTGAGAAATGATGCGCCAAGTCCCATGAAAAGGCCGACGAAAATGCTCGGCAACGCCGCCGGAATGGCGATGCGGAAGACAAGATAACGCGCGTTGGCTCCCAAGGTGCGCGCGACGTCGAGATACGAAGCGCGCGTGTTGGAAATGCCAGATGCGGTCAACATTGTCACAGGAAACCAGACAGCGAGCGCGATGAGCCCTGCCGCCGAAATCAGGGCCGAGGGCGATATCACCATGGCAAGCGGAATCCAAGCCGTCGCCGGAATGGGGCCGACCACTTTGAGCAAAGGCATCCCCCAATAGCGGGCCGGGCCCGACCAGCCGATGCAAACTCCGGTGACCAATCCCGCCACGACGCCGAGCAGATACCCGCTCAAAAGCAGGACGAGTGAGTGCCAGGTACTGTCGAACAACAGCCCGCGATCATTGATCATGCTTTGCACCACGCCGGCCGGGCTCGGAAAATAGGGGAGCGGCAACATGCGAAAACCCGACGTGATTACTTCCCAGACGCAAAGGAGCAGGACGCCGACAGTAAAGAGGGGACGAAAGCGACGCATTCGGGTTTGCAGCGCCGGCCACCAGCGTTGCATAACGGCAGCAACGATT
This sequence comes from Verrucomicrobiota bacterium, assembly GCA_003220155.1. Taxonomy (GTDB): domain Bacteria; phylum Verrucomicrobiota; class Verrucomicrobiia; order Chthoniobacterales; family UBA10450; genus AV69. Next base: position 34,052 of record QHRO01000222.1, on the reverse strand, counting down.
GCGCCTGCGAAAAAAGAGCCGAGAACAATTGTGTAGGTGCGGCTTTCATTTGGGGGTTCGTTTTTTGCCACGAAAAGGTGAATGCCAAGCGCGAGAGCCGCCGTCACTGGAACGGTCAAGAGCGCGGCGGTGGGGTGTTTTTTTTCCTGCGCGCTAAGCGCGTACCTTTCCGTGCTCTCAGCGCGAACTTGATCCGATGGCACACTGCCAACGGTCACTTGGCTTTGGCGAGAGATTTTCTGGCCTTGCAGCATGACTCTTCGGTGTCGGACAAAATCAATTCCGCGAACAAGCGAATGTCTTGATCGGGTGGCACCTGACCGCCGGCCACCCGTTCCACCTCTAACTGATTGAGCCATTCATCTGAGACTCCATCCAGATGCGCAAAAGCGCGCTTCGCCAGGTCCGCAACGTTGGTCGAAGGGCTGAGCATGCCGGCTGTTTTCATTTCGGCGGCGGCCGATTTGACTGCTTCATCTGCGCCGGAAACGCTCGGCACATAGCGCAAATGCGAAATCGCAACCGTGTTTAACTCGGGATTGGAGGCAAGATACTTCTTCTCCACTGATAGGCGCGCGGCTGCTGCCGGATTTGCTTCGACCCATTTGGCCGCTTTCAATAATGCGCGCGTCGCTGCGGCGGCAGCTTTTGGATTCGCAGCGAGAAACTTCCCGCTCACGATGACGGCGCAGCAATATTCATCCTTATAAGGCGCGTCCTTTGCCTGATCCGCGACATTTTTCACTTTGCCCTGCGCCAGCAAAAGACTCCCGATCGGCTCCGAATCCGCCACCGCGTCCACTTCCCCCTTGTCTAGGGCCAGTCCGAGTTCGCCCGCCGGAAAAACACGCCAGGTAATTTCCTTGCCAGGATCAATGCCATTCGCGCCCAGAACGCGATTCGCAAAAATAAATGGCGGCGTTCCCATTCCCGGAACACCGATGCGCTTGCCGCGCAAATCCTGAATTTTGCTAATGCTGCTGTTCGCTCCCGCCTGCACCCGCAGACATCCGCGATGGATTCCGCCGGTAAACTTCACGTCAAGGCCCTGCTCGATCGGCTTGAGAAAATACATCACCAAGTGATGGGTGATGTCGAAACCGCCCAACGCCAGCACATCCTTGTAGTTGGCCCATTCACATTTAACCAAACTGACCTCGAGCCCTTCCTCTTTGAAAAACCCTTTTTCCACAGCGGTGAAGATCGGCGCTTCGCAAGTCAGCCCGATGTAGCCGACCCGCACTTTATTTGAGGCGGCCTCTTTTTTGCAGCTGGTAAGCGCAATAACAAGTGCGGCGACGCAAAGGAATTTATTCAATTGGGAGAGGATGGAGGTTGTTGCTACGAAAGTCGAACTACAACAACTGATATGGATCGACATCTACCGCAACCGCGACGTCCTCCGGCATTGGTAATTTGTCGAGCGTTTCACGAATCAGTCGACTCAAGCGCGTGATCGCGCTGCCTCGCAAGAGAATGTGAAAACGATATTGCCCTGAGAGTTTTTCCAACGGAGCGGGCGCGGCTTCGGCCACCATGAATTCTTCCGGCAACGCTTCACGCAGTTTCCGTCGCAGCGTTTCCGCGGAAAATTTCCCGCGCTCCTGATGCGCGGAATGGACGGTGATAAGCACCGCATGCTTGAATGGCGGAAAATCACAGCGCTCGCGAAATTCCAGTTCCTGTTCGACGTAGCCCGCAAAATCGTGATGGCGCGCAAACTGGATCGAGGGCGAAAAGGGTGTGTAGCTTTGCACGAAAACTTCTCCCGGCGTCTCGCCGCGCCCGGCGCGTCCGGCCACCTGCGTGAGTAACTGAAACGTGCGCTCGCCTGCGCGAAAGTCCGGAAGGTGCAGCGCCAGATCCGCATTGATAATTCCAACCAGGGTGACGTTTGGAAAATGCAGACCCTTCGCGATCATTTGCGTCCCGACCAGGATATCGATCTTGCCCGCCCGAAATGCCCGCAAGGTTTCGCGATAGGCTTCCTTGCGCGACATCGAGTCGGCGTCCATCCGCTTGACTACCGCGTTCGGAAAAATCTGCGCGACAGTTGATTCCACTTTCTCCGTCCCGAAACCGACGTAGATCAACGCGTCCTGGCCGCACTCCGGGCATTTCTTTGGCACCGCCGCAGTATGCCCGCAAAGGTGGCAATTTAGCCGTGACATCGAGCGATGAAAGGTGAGCGCGACGCTGCAATTCGGACAGTCGCGCGCCTTCCCGCACTTGCTGCAAAGCAACGAGGTGGAAAATCCGCGCCGATTGAGAAACAAAATTGTCTGTTCGCGTTTTGCGACCCGAGCTGAAATCGCGGTCCGTAATCTTTCCGAAAGAATCGGAGCGCGCTCGCTTCGCTGTTCCTGCCGCAGATCGATCACGCGAATCAGCGGCATCTGGCAATTGTCGACGCGCTGGGTCAGGGTCGCGAGCTCGTACTTTTTCGTGAGCGTGTTGTGATAGCTCTCTAGTGAGGGCGTCGCGCTCCCGAGCAGGACCACGGCCTTTTCGATCTTCGCTCGCACCACTGCGACGTCGCGGGCATGATAACGTGGCGCTTCTTCCTGCTTGTAGGAGGTCTCGTGTTCTTCATCGACCACGATGAGCCCGAGATTTTTCAGGGGCGCGAAGACGGCGCTGCGCGCGCCAATCACGATACGGGCGCGGCCGGAATGAACCTTGTGCCATTCATCGTGTCGTTCGCCTTCGGACAAGTGGCTGTGTAAAACCGCCACGTCGTCCTGCGATTCGGCGAAGCGGCTTTTGAAACGCTCGACCGTTTGCGGGGTGAGAGAAATTTCCGGCACCAGGACGATGGCAGTGCGATTTCGCGTCAGGGTTTCGCGGATTGCCTGCAAATAAATTTCCGTTTTCCCGCTGCCGGTGACGCCATGCAGCAAAATCGGTTTCGCTTTTTCCGCCGATGAAATGGCTCGTACGATCGTGGCGAAGGCTGCGGTTTGTTCTTCGTTGAGTAACAATTCCGGACCGGGAATGAATTGTTCGCCGGCGTGCGGATCGCGTGCGACGGCCCGCTCGCTGATTTTCAACAGACCACGTTTCACCAGTGCCTGAAGAGTCGAGACGTTGAGCGATAACCGACGCAAGATTTCTGCTGCCGGAAGAGCGGCGTTCGCTTTGGTCAGTTCTTCAAGCAGTTCCGCCTGCCGCGGGGCGCGGCGCCGCAGCGCCTCCATCCTCTCGCTTGTTACAATTGATCCGATCTCCACGAATTGCTGTTTTTTCCAACCGACTTCGGCCCGTCGAATCACTTGCGGCAACAAACTGCGCATGACCGCTTCGATTGGGCAGCAGTAGTAGCTCGCGATCCAGCGGGCGAGCTGGAGCAGCGGTTCGCTTAAGGTCGGGCCTTCGCCAATGACCGCCTCGATCTCGCGAATTCCCTTGGCGTTTGTTTCCTCAAGCAAAGCCACCACCGTGGCCAGCGCTCGGCGATCACGAAATGGAACCCGCACTCGTGCCCCAATGCCGACCCGCGCACTCAACGATTCGGGAATGGCGTAGTCTAACTCCCGACGAATGGCGCGATCGATAATGACGCGCGCGAATTTACTGTGCATGGTTACGCGGCATTGATGTTCCGGTTTCTGCTCAAGCTAATCATTTGTCTCGGCCTGGCGATTGCCGCTGGCCTGTTTCTTCTCGCCTTCCGTTCCGGTGACGTCATCTACACCGCTTACGAGTGGGTTAGTCCGGCGCGTTTTCATCAATTTGATAATCTCATTCGCACAGTCGCGGCCGAGCACGAGCTCGATCCGATGCTGGTGAAAGCAGTCGTCTGGCGCGAGAGCCGTTTTGATCCGCGGAAAATCGGCAGCGCCGGTGAACGTGGCCTGATGCAGGTGAGCGAGCGGGCCGCGCGGGAATGGGCGCGCGAAACTCAGGTCGCAAATTTTCACGCGGACGATTTGCTCGACGCGAAAACGAATCTTGAAGCCGGCGCCTGGTATTTGCACCGGGCTTTTCAACATTGGGAGCATCAAAAAAAGCCGGCCGTTTTCGCCCTAGCGGAATATAACGCCGGCGCCAGCCGGGCTCAGCGCTGGGCCAATAACGACCCCGAGGCGCCGATCTCTGACCGGGCTTTTCGCAACAACATCGATTTCCCCGGCACGCGTAACTACGTCACGAGCGTGTTGCAGCGCTACGAATTTTATCGGAAACGCGGCCGGATGTAG
>QHRO01000222.1:0-29613 GCA_003220155.1 Verrucomicrobiota bacterium | reverse complement strand
GCGGCAAAAATCAGTGAATTGGCGACCACCGGCGCCCTTAAATTTCTCGACGAACTTCGCGCGGAATTTCCGTCCGCTATTCTCGAATTGTTTTCCATTCCCGGTCTGGGCTCGAAGAAGATCAAGGCCCTCTACGAGCAGCTGAAAGTTAGCTCAATCGCGGATCTGCAAGCAGCCTGCGAATCGGGCCGGGTGGCGGAGTTGCCGGGCTTTGGGGAGACGACGCAGACAAAGATTTGCAACGCCATTGCTAATCGGGCCAAGCACGCCGGCTCGTTTCAATTCGGGGAGATTGCGGCTGAGGCCGAACAACTGCGACGCGATCTGGCCGCGCACAATGATGCGCTGCAAGTGAGCGTGGCGGGAAGTTTTCGCCGGCGCAAGGAAATCGTGCGCGATCTCGATTTCATCGTCGCCAGCAAATCTCCCGACGCGATCACGGAATTTTTTTGCGCCCATCAATTTGTGGAAGGCTTGATCGCGCGCGGTCCGACCAAGACGAGCGTGCGATTAAAATCGGGCATTCAATGCGATCTGCGTGTGGTGATGAATGCCGAATATCTCGCGGCTGGACCTTGAACGAATACCGGCTTGGACCCGCGCCGAATCTGGAAACCAGAGGCAGGGGCGATTCACCTCAGTCGTCCGTCAAATCCAACAAGAAAGCTGCGCGCGGGCGATCGCGATCAATTGCATCGGTCAAAATCCCGACCATTCGCGACGAAGCGGAATTGTATCGCGCGCTTGGGCTTGATTTCATTCCGCCGGAGCTGCGCGAAAATTGCGGCGAATTCGAAGCCGCGGAATCAGGGAAATTGCCGCGCCTGATCGAGCTGGAGAATTTGCGCGGTACCTTTCATTGCCATACCACCGCCAGCGACGGGCACAATTCGCTCGAGGAAATGGTCGCGGCTGCGCAGGAACTGGGGTTCGAATATATTGGCATCGCCGATCACAGCCGCAGCTCGGTGCAGGCGCATGGACTCGATGCGGCGCGGCTGAAGGTGCAGCGTGTGCAAATTCGGAAACTGCAAAGCACACTTTCTGATATTCGGGTTTTCAGCGGAATCGAATGCGACATTTTGCGGGACGGCTCGCTCGATTTCGACGACGAGATTTTGGCGGAACTCGATTTCGTTGTCGCTTCAGTGCATTCGACATTTAATCTAAGCGAAGCGGAAATGACCAAGCGCGTCATCCGCGCGATGTCGAATCCGTTCGTGACGATGCTGGCGCATCCCACCGGCCGTTTGCTCTTGAAACGCGAAGGTTACGCCATCGACATTCCAGCCGTGCTCGAAGCCGCCGCGGAGACCGGCACCTGGATCGAACTCAATGCCGCTCCGAAGCGGCTCGACCTCGACTGGCGGTGGTGGCCGCTGGCGAAGGAAAAAGGGGTGCGTTGTGTGATTAATCCCGATGCTCACCGCACGGTGCGCTTACAGGACCTGTGGTTTGGCATTGGCGCGGCCCGCAAAGGCTGGCTGACCAAAGAAGATGTCGTGAATTGTTTGCCGCTGGCGAAGATCGAACAGGAACTAAAACGAAAGCCCGACCGAAGTTCGTCATCCCGAGCGAAGTCGAGGGATCCCGCAGCGAACCTTTAAGATAACTCGATATCGGCAATCTGGGTGTAGCGGGCGACACCGCCAAGATTCGCATCGGCAAGCAAGGGACACAGACTGCGACCTATGTCGCCGGGATTTACGGCAAAACCGTAGCCAGTGGAACCAAGGTAGCAGTCATGATTGATTCGACCGGCAAACTCGGCACGGTCGTTTCCTCGGCCCGGTTCAAGAACCAGATCAAGCCGATGGATAAGGCGAGCGAAGCCATCCTGGCCCTTAAACCGGTTACATTTCGTTACGAAGAGGAGCTTGATCCAGATGGTATGCCGCAGTTCGGCCTCATCGCTGAGGAAGTAGAGAAAGTGAATCCTGATCTGGTTGTTCGTGATGAGGATGGAAAAGTCAGCACCGTACGCTATGAAGCAGTTAACGCCATGCTACTCAATGAGTTTCTCAAGGAGCACCGTAAAGTTGAGGAACAAGATCGCCGTTTGCAAAAGCAGGAAGCGACAATCGCCTCGCAGCAAAAGGAGTTTCAATCGGCTGTCGCGCAGCAGCGAAAGGAAATTCAACTTCTCAGAGCAAGCCTGGCAGAGCAGGCGGCCCAAATTCAGAAAGTGGGCGCGCAACTTGAAGTGAGCAAGGCAGTGCCGAAAAGCGTCTCCAACAATCAGTAAGCTTTAAGTCTCAAGGGATGACCGATACCGGAGTCACTCCACTGCTTCCCTCTGCGGCAAAAACATGGTCAGGCATTTGCCCGCGCCGCCGCGCAACCCCCGTCATTCCGAACGAATGTGAGGAACCTCGCAACCGAAGTTGTGAGCACACATTCTTCCACGCGCGAGCCTATACCGTGTGAGAGATCCTTCGGCGTCTCCGCCTCAGGATGACAGCGGGCAGAGTAATGGAGTGATGGAGTAGTTGAGTGATGAAACCTGCAATGGGATCAGGGCTGTTCTATCTACTTAAAACTTAACACTTTCCCTTTGGGGCAAAAACATGGTGAGGCATTTGCAGGCGCCGCCGGCTTTGAGGAACTCGCTCATCGGTAGCTGGTGACAGCGATAGCCACGATTCGTTAGCGTTTTAACAAGATTTGGGGCGCCTTCCGGCAGCACGATGTCCCGCTCCAGCACGACAGCGTTGCAGGAAAAACATTTCGCCTCCTCTTCTTCGACGTCGATCAGTTCCTGCACGTGCGCACGAATAGCGCGCTGTCCATATTCATCGAACGCCCCTGGAAACCAGGCCGCTCCGCCATCGGGCAGCGGACAAAAGCAAGTATCGAGATGATAAAAACGCGGGTCGACCAGCTCGACCGAGATGACAAGACAGCCAAGCATTTCCGCGACCGCTCGATGCGATTGGATGTCGCTGCGGAATTTGTAACCGCAAAAAAGAGTGTCGCCGACAAAAAGCGCGTCGCCTTCGCCTTCAAAATACAAGTTTTCCGGCAGCCGAAGAATTTCGTAACCGCGCTCTTCCATCCAACGCGCGAAATAAGGCGCTTCACCGGCCCGTTCCTGGTGACGAAAATTACTCGGAATAAATTTCTTGCCGACGGCGAGCCCGGCGTTAGCGGTAAACACCATGTCGGGCAATTTGGGTTGGGGCGGCACGAGTTCGATTTTGTTATCGAGGGACGCCAGCGTTTGATGCAAACCCTGCCATTGTGATTGCGCGAGTTCGGTTTCCGCGCCGCGCGCGCGACTCATCCAGGGATTGATTTCGTACTCGATGCCGTAGTAATCCGGCGGACAAAGCAGCAGTTCGCGCATGGAAACTTATGTGCGCGAAGTTTTCGCGACCCCGCGCAATTGGCTCAAACATTCGGTCAATTCGCGCAGGAATGGCTCGATGTCGGTAACCAGGCCGAGCGCTTGAAAAGTCTGATCATCGGTTAATTTCGCCACCGCTGCAGGATTAATATCAACGACCAGCGTCTTCACACTCGCCGGCAGCAAATTCGCCGCCGCGACCGAGTGCAGCATCGTTCCCATTAACAGCGCCAGCGTCACGCCTTCGATCTTCTCGCGCATCGCGCGCTGCGCTGCGACTGCGTCCGTAATCACTTCCGGCAAGGGGCCGTCATCGCGCACCGAGCCGGTCAAAAGAAATTCGACTTTATGTTTCACGCACGCGCGCATGATCCCGCGAGTGAGCGTTCCATTTTTCACAGCGTTACTAATTCCACCGGCCGCGCGTACGAGGTTGATCGCGCGCATATGATTTTCGTGTCCGGCATCGGCACGCGCGTCCTGTTCGAGATTCATCCCAAGGGCAGTACCAAAGAGAGCACTCTCGATATCGTAAACCGCGAACGCATTTCCAGAGATGATGAGGTCAACGTATCCGCCTTCGATCATCCGCTCGAGATATTCGGCCGCGCCGGTGTGCACGACCGCCGCTCCGGCTACGATCAAAATTTTCCCTTTCGCTTTGCGCGTTGCTTCAAACTCGCGCGCGATTTCGCGAATGAGCGCGCCTTTCGGTCGCTCCGCCGAAATGTTCGCATTCAGAAATTGAAAAATATCGCGGCGCGATGTCGCCCGTTGCCGCGGGGCTACGCGCACGCCCTTGTGTCCAACCACGATTTCCATCCCTTTGCGAACATCGGCAAATCGCACGGTGCGCGCGATTTCCTGCTGCCGATCGAACATGATTGCACTGTCCAACATCGGCGCGCGGACTTCGAACTCTCTGCCGCCGATACGCACGAAGGTCTGCTGATTCGTTGTCACGTAAAAATCGGCCGGAAAAATTCCGTCGCTCGGCGCAGGCGCAAGTTGGGCGTCCCCTTTTTCGGCGACTTCAGCGCCATGTTGCCGCAAGCGCAGGATCAAATCATCGAGCGCTTCACTCGATTCCGCCGACACTTCAATTCGCGCGAAACTTTGGTCGGTACGCTTCTGTCCGATTTTAACCTGCGCGATCTTGAAATTCGCGCCCCGGGTCAAAATCTCATCGAGCACCTTCGGCAAAATTAAGGAATCGATGATGTGCCCGCGCAATTCGACTGTTTCGGAAAGCATCGGTGGAACTTAACCGAATGGTCTTGCTACGCCAGCGCGCGCCAAACTCTTGTCGAGGCGCTCGCCGCGGCGAGCGCCGAGCCTTGATAATCAGGCGTTTGGCACAGACGCCCCTACAACCCCTGTGCGCCCAGCGGACATCTTGTCTGCTGCTTCGATCAGCGGGTTTGAAAACCGCCGCGCGCACAGATTGGAAATCTATGTTCCACTGTCGCGATTCGCGTTTAGATTTCCTTGATGGAAAAACCGAACGTACGCGGACCCTCGCCCTCTCGCAAAGCACATCTCGCCCTGCGGGGAAAATTAAATCGCCCAGACAAACCGCCACCGCTCCTGCGGACCCCGATCAACTCTCGCGGAAGAAAACGTCACCGATGAGCCCGAACCTTATCGCAGTCGAAAACAAAATTGCGCGTGTCCTCTCGACCAAATCGGAATGTTTCATCACCCACCCAACCGAGCTCGCGGCTTTGAAATCGATGTCACCTGAGGAGATTGAAGAATTTGCGCTCGAGCATGGCTGGCGCGCGGTCTCGCGCCTTGGCGGGCGACAAATCGAATTCTACAACGATGCTGGGGCGCGCTTGGCTAACGAGGTTTAGAAAGCCCATCATCCCGAGTCCCGCAGCTGCGGGATCGAGGGATCCCGTGGAAGTTACCTTAAAGATTCCGCCTCGGGATTCCTCGGTCCGAGCCGGACTGGCATTTTCGCTCGGGATGACGGACCACGCTACGCTCCGTGCGGAATGACAGGCTAGTCCGAAAAAAATTCGCTCACCGGACTCGTCGCCGAAGCGCTCCAACGTTTCTCGCCGAGCCCAATCTCGCGCGCTTCGCGTCCGGCCTCGACCGCCATCTTAAAGGCGCGCGCCATTCGATTTGGGTCGGCTGCGATCGCGATCGCGGTATTCACCAGAACGGCGTCCGCGCCCATCTCCATCGCTTCTGCCGCCTGGCTCGGCGCACCCAGTCCGGCATCAACCACCACCGGGACCGTCGCTTGTTCGATGATGATTTCGATCTGAGCCCGCGTTTCGATTCCGCGATTGCTTCCGATTGGCGAACCGAGCGGCATCACCGTCGCAGTGCCTACATCCTGCAATCGTTTTGCCAAGACCGGGTCGGCATTGATGTAGGGCAGAACGGTGAATCCTTCCTTTACTAAAGTTTCCGCAGCGGCCAGCGTCTCGACCGGATCGGGCAACAAATAATGCGGATCGGGATGAATCTCGAGCTTGACCCAGGTTGGCAGTCCGGCGCTGGCGGCGAGCCGCGCAATTCGCACCGCGTCATTGGCATCACGCGCCCCGCTCGTGTTCGGCAAGAGGAGAAATTTTTTCGGATCGATGAAATCGAGAATGTTCGCAAACGGATCATGTTTGCCGGAAAGGTCCGCGCGCCGCAGCGCCACCGTCACGATCTCGGTGCCGCTGGTAACGAGCGCGTCGCGCATCGCTTCATTCGAGGAAAATTTTCCCGTGCCGACGAGCAACCGCGAAGTGAATTCGCGATCGGCGATTTTCAATTTCGATGGCTTGTCCGACATCACAGAAACATATTCGCAATCGTGCCGGCTGCGAATCGAGTTGTACGCGCCTGGGATTTGCAATAGCTTGATTGCATGTGCAGCGGCGTCATCCCGAGCGAAAGCGAGGGACCTCTCGATCGTTCGTTTAACTTAGGCGAGGTCCCTCGGCGTCTGCGCGCCTCGGGATGACAATATTTCACCTAAACCTCGAAGATTGCGTGCGCGGAATGGCGAGATTGCTAGCGGGATCGATCGATCTCGTCGTCACCTCTCCTCCCTACAATCTGGGCGTTCGTTACTCGAAATTTTCCGATCGAGCCGATCGCGCCGGTTATTTGCGCTGGTGCAAAACCTGGGCCGCGAAAGTCGCGCGCCTCCTCAAAGTCGATGGCTCATTTTTTCTCAACGTCGGGGCATCTCCCGCCAATCCGATGTTTCCCCACGAACTCGTTCTCGAGCTGCGCGATCTATTCGTCCTGCAAAATACGATTCATTGGATCAAGTCGATCAGCATCGAGGAAAAAAATGATGAAATCGTATCGCGCGGACACTTCAAACCCATCAATTCGCGACGTTTCCTGAACGATTGCCACGAATATCTGTTTCATCTTACGGCCGAGGGAAAAACACCACTCGACCGGCTCGCCCTTGGCGTTCCTTATCAGGACAAAACGAACATCGCGCGCTGGTCCCACACGCGTGGGCGCGACCGGCGTTGTCGCGGTAATACCTGGTTCATTCCCTACGAAACAATTCAGCGACGCGAAAAAGAGCGTCCGCACCCGGCGACCTTTCCGGTGGAACTGGCCGAGTGGTGTATCAAATTACACGGCGTCTCGCGCGTCCATACCATGCTCGATCCGTTTTTGGGAATCGGGAATTCCGCGGTCGCGGCCCAAAATTGCGGAGTCCCGAAATTCATCGGTTTCGAGATCGACGAATCGTATTTGGCGGAAGCAAAGCGAAGGATCGGGTAGCGCGTGCGTCTCGCGTGCTGCCAATGGCGTCCTCCCCATTGCGAACTTTTCTGGAGGCAAGACTCTATAACCAGCGATCGCGCAGAGAAAGATTGTTTCGGCGAGACGCCGAAACCAGCAGCGAGACGCGCGCGCTACCCAGACCGAAACTTTTCCAACGATTTCACCAGATTCCCCGGCAACGGCCGGACGCGATCGAAGATGCGCTCGGCAATTGGTTTCGCGGTTAAATAACCGGCGGCGAACATTTCCAACCGCGCGTCCAAATTATCGATGTAATGCAGTGTCATCGCTTCCGGGGTCTTGGGATAAACTGGCGAGCCAAATTGCATATCGCCATGATGCGACGCGATCAGATGCAGCAAATGCAACCGGCAATCTTCCGATGGTGGCACCAGAATTTCCCACGCTCGCCAGTTCTCTTCCGTCTGCAATTTGCGCCAGAGAGAATTGACCAGCTCGAGCCCAATCGAGATGTGTCCCATTAATTCGCCGCGCTCATCGAATCCCATGGTGAATCCATCTTCGGGAAGATGATTTTCCCAAAGCTTTCCTGAATCGTGGAAGAGAATACCGGCGAGAAGAAGATCGAGATTCAGTTGCGAATAGATCGGGGAGAGCGCAAGCGCGACGCGCATCATTTGCGCGGTGTGCTCGACCAATCCGCCGCGGCGGGCATGATGATAATTTCGCGCCGCGGCGGTGCGCCGAAAGCGTTCGCCAAAATCCTTTAGGAATAATTCGCAAATTCCGCGCAGCCGCGGATCGGAAATCGCCGTCACCGTTTGGGTGATGAAAGCGGAATCGGTCGATTGCTTGGCGCGAAGCTCGGCCGGCCCGGCAAGGAGATTCGCAATCTCATCCGAGGTAAGGGTTCGAGATTTCCAAGTCTTCGCTTCCAGTCCGAACTGCTGGTGCTGGGCAAATTCACCATCGATCTCGATGAAATCGCGATTCTGCAATGCGCTGCAGGACTTGTAGTCGGGGTGATTATCCCAAACCCGCAGCATCATTCGATCGCACGCATCGGCAATGCTGATTTCGCAATAAGGTTTTCCTTCGCGTGTTGCTCGGGCTGCTGCGCTCTCGACTTGTGCATGCACCCGTGCCGTCACAAATCCGTTCTGGGTGCGCCGGCGAACTTCGCTGATCGTCAGCAGCTCGATCATTCTCTGGCGCTCACGGTTTGGCCACGCCAATTACGCCGCAGGCGAGACGACCACCAGCATTGCCAGTCGGTTGCGTTTTCAAATCATCTGCTTTTTCGTGCACGATCACAGCGTGACCCACGATCGAATCAGCGCCGGAAAGTTTCATCACTTTATCGCTCCATTCCAAATGAGCCTTGCCGGAAGCGTCGGCTTCAATGTTGCCCAGATCGCCAGCGTGCCGATCGCTCGCGTCTGGCGCGCCGTGTTGCTTATGCGTCGGATTAAAATGGCCACCGGCGGAACTCCCATCGCCGGAAGAACAATCCCCGAACTCATGAATGTGGAAACCGTGTTTGCCCGGTGTTAATCCGGTGACGTCAGCCACAACTTTTACGGTCTCGCCAGATTGGGTGAAGGTGACGGAACCCGTGACGTTATTACCAGCGGTGGGGTGCAGAACCGCGATCGCCTTTGTTCGCTCCTGCGCGTTCGCCACGCAAACGCCGAGTCCAAGCGCGATCAAGCCGAGAAGAAATTTCATTTTCATCCCCCAACCTACGCGGCGAACCGCCAAAGTGAAACTGCGCTAATCGATCAACCGTTGCTGAATTCCCGCGTAGGCATCGACCCGTCGGTCACGCAGGAACGGCCAGTGGGTGCGATGTCGATTGATTACGCTCCAATCGATCTCGGCCATGACAATTTCTTCGCGATCGACTGAACCTTTGGCGATGATTTCTCCATCTGGTCCGCAAACGAAACTTTGTCCCCAGAATTCGATTCCGTCGCCGCCAGCCGGCGCTTCATGTCCGATTCGGTTGGCAACCGCTATGTAACATCCATTTGCGATGGCGTGGCTGCGCTGAATTGTTTCCCAGGCGGAGTGCTGCGCTTTGCCAAATTCTTTCTTCTCGCTCGCGTGCCAGCCAATCGCCGTCGGATAGAAAATGATTTCCGCTCCGCGCAATGCCGTTAGCCGGGCCGCTTCCGGATACCATTGGTCCCAGCAAACACAAACGCCGAGATTGCCGCGCGTCGTTTTCCAACTCTGAAAACCGAGATCACCTGGCGTGAAATAGAATTTCTCGTAGTAAGACGGATCATCCGGGATGTGCATCTTGCGGTATTTTCCGAGGATGTTGCCGTCGGCATCGATCACTACTGCGGTATTGTGATAAACCCCGGCGGCACGCTTTTCGAAAAGCGACGCCACAATGACAATGGATTTTTCGCGCGCGAGTTTTGTCAGCGCCTCGGTGGACGGTCCCGGGATGCTTTCAGCTAACGAGAAGTTGTCGTGGTTTTCCGATTGGCAGAAATACTGCGAGCGAAATAATTCCGGCAAACAGACGATCTGCGCGCCGTTTTTTGCGGCCACGCCGATCAATTCGAGCGCGTGGGCAAGATTGGTGTCTGGCTCGGGGCCGCATCGCATCTGAACGAGCGCAATTTGCGTTTTCTCTTTCATCGGATGATAGGCATCCTGCCTGTCCCGGAGGACATGCTTCCAGCATGTCGAAGACGACGGCAAGCTGGAAGCTCGCCGGCCAAGTCAGGCTGGAAGCCTAACCTCCATTTCACTTCACCGAATCAGCTGGCACGATCTTGATGCTTTCCACCGTCACGCGCTTCGTCGGCTTGCTGCGTTCACCACTGCCACTCATGGTCACTTCGGCGTCGCCGATCTTTCCCAGGACATCGTCCCCTTTTATGAGCTTCCCGAACGCCGTGTACTGATGATCAAGCCGGCTCACATTCGCGAGGCAGATGAAAAATTGACTGCCGGCCGAATCGGGATCGCTCGAGCGCGCCATGGAAAGAACACCGCGCTCATGGCTGCGATCATTAAATTCCGCTTTGATTTTGTAGCCAGGATCGCCGGTTCCGTAGCGACTCTCCTTCGCCGGATCCTTTGTCAACGGATCGCCCCCCTGAATCATGAAACCTTTGACAATGCGGTGAAAGGCTGTGCCATCGTAAAATCCAGAGCGCGCCAGTTTCTTAAAATTCTCGACCGTGTTTGGCGCCACGTCCGGCCAGAATTCGGCGATCATTTCGCCCTCGCTGGTTTTAATCACTGCCACTTCGTTTGTTGAGTTCATCGGTTTCTTTTCTTCGGCGTTAACCGACGCGACCACAAGTGCGGCGGCGAGCAAATTAATCAAGATCGATTTCATGACGGAAAAGTGGCGCAAGTTTCCAAACTTGCGAAGTCAAACAAAGCAAGCTGGAACCTGCTTTACCCCTGGGCGTGGTATTCCTGGAGTGAACGAACGTGCACTTTGTTTTTTTGCAGCGATCGAATCCCGTAAACGCTGGCCTGTGCCGCCCGCAGTGTCGTCATGATCGGAATTTTTTGTGCGATGGCGGCGTTGCGAATCGTCACTTCATCTTCGCGCGGAATTTTCCCACTCGGGCTGTTAATGATAAAACTGATGTCGCCGTTTTTCACCCGATCGAGCACATTGGGACGGCCTTCGCGGATCTTGAACACCCGGGTCACCGGCACCCGCGCCACTTCCAGTGCGGTCGCCGTTCCGCTGGTGGCAATGATCCCGAAACCGAGCGTAACGAATTCGCGCACGACCGAAACGACGGAGGTTTTATCTGAATCCTTTACGCTGACGAAAACGTTGCCCGATTTCGGTAGGGGCGGCGGCGCCGCCATCTGCGATTTGGCGTAGGCGAGACCGAGGTCATGATCGATTCCCATAACCTCGCCGGTCGATTTCATTTCCGGTCCGAGGGAAATATCCTGGCCCTGGTAGCGCAGGAAGGGAAAGACCGCTTCTTTCACCGAAAAATGTTTTGGCACGATCTCTGTAGTGAAGCCGAGCTCGCGCAAGGTTTTTCCCGCCATCACTTTGGCCGCCAGTTTCGCGAGCGGAACGCCGATAGCTTTGCTCACAAACGGCACGGTGCGCGAGGCGCGTGGATTGACCTCGAGCACGTAAACGTCCTTGCCCTTGACCGCGAACTGCACATTCATCAAGCCGCGCACGTTCAACTCCCGCGCCATCGCCCTGGTGGCGGATGAAATTTCCGCTAGGACAGTCTTCGCTAGCGAGAAAGTAGGAATGACGCAGGCGCTGTCTCCGCTGTGAATGCCGGCCTGCTCAATGTGCTCCATGATCGCGCCGATCACGGTGGTCTCGCCGTCGCTGATGCAATCGACGTCCACTTCCATTGCGTCTTCGAGAAAGCGGTCGATGAGAATGGGACGGGTAGCGCGCACATGCTGTGCGCTTAGCTCCGCATTTTGCGAAGCTTCTCCTAAAGAGCCGGACAGAATGTCCAGCTCAGCGCGCGGAACGCGCGCGCTACCCAGATGAATCGCGGCCGCAACATAGCGCCGCAAATCAATCTCGTTATAAACCAGCTCCATCCCTCGGCCGCCGAGAACGAACGACGGCCTAACGAGAACTGGATAGCCAATGCGATTGGCGATCGTGACCGCTTCTTCCATCCTGACAGCAGAGCCGTTGGGGGTCTGGCGCAGACCAAGTTTATCGAGCATGACGGCAAAGAGCTTGCGGTCTTCCGCCATCTCGATGCTTTTCGGCTGGGTTCCGAGAATGGGGACGCCGGCGGCTTTCAATCCATCGGCGAGATTGAGCGGCGTTTGTCCGCCGAATTGCACCACCACGCCTTCCGGCTTTTCCTGGTCGTAAATATTGAGCACGTCTTCGAGTGTGAGCGGCTCAAAATAAAGTTTGTCGCTGGTATCGTAATCGGTCGAAACCGTTTCCGGATTGGAGTTAACCATGATGGTTTCGAAACCGAGCTCGCGCAGGGCGAAGGCGGCATGGACGCAGCAATAATCGAATTCGATGCCCTGGCCAACGCGGTTGGGCCCGCCACCGAGAATCATGATTTTGCGCTTACCGCTTTCGCGGCGCTCGTTCTCGCTTCCGTAGGTCGAGTAGTAATAGGGAGTATAGGCTTCAAATTCCGCCGCGCAGGTATCGACCAGGCGGTAGGTAGGGGTGATGTTTTGCGCGATTCGTTGCGAGCGGACGGTTTTTTCCGAAACACCATTCGCAATTGCGAGCTGCCTATCGGAAAAGCCGAGTTTTTTGGCGCGCAATAAATGGGGCACAGACATCTTGTCTGTGGGGCCGGCAGGCGTCCCGTCTGCGGCATCGTCCCACAGCTCCAAAATGAACTCCCCTTCGCCCAGCTTTGCTGCTACCGGATTTTCTTTGATGTAATCGCGATATCGTTCCAACTCCTCAAAATCGCGCACCATCCGATCATGGCTTTCCTCCATCCAAAAGTCGCCTTTTCGATGGAGCGCTTTGTTGATGGAGTGCGCCGAGAAACTCTTCCACGAATGCAATATTTCCGAGAGTGAATGACCCGATTTCGGTTGAACTAAGACGTGAACGTGATTTGGCATCACGACAAAAGCGTCAAGCCGGTAGCGTTCGCGATCGAAATGTCGCAGTGCGTTCGCGACGATTGCGGCGAGACGCTGGTTCCGTAGGTGGCATTCGCCGTGTCCGCGATCCAGCCATTTCTCAGGACCGTCGACAAATCGACGCTCGTATTCCTTTGCGGTTTTGTGATCCCAGGGACGGGGATGAAATTTTAGCCAAGTTTGCAGTTCGTCGTGCCATTCGGTGAGAAGGGTATTTGGAATAGAATCCGCCAGTCGGAACGTCACAAAGTAAGTCGCTCCTTCCTGTTCCCAGTGTGGCAAGTGCCGGCGCGCTATTTTGATGTCTCCGTGTTCATCTAAAGCACGGAAAACAGGCGTCTCGGCTGTTATGGCAGATGGGCCTCTGGCCTGTCGGTCAGTCTGGTTAACAGCCGAGACGGCTGTTTTCCCTGACAGCCGGAGACTGGTGTCTTCCTCAACAATTTGCTTCACATTTCGCAGGAACCACCGGTCAATTTTTGTTAGCTCGAAAATCTCCTCGATCGGCATCCCGCTCTTGAACGCCTGCGCCAGGTAAAAAATTCGCTCGGCGTTTGGCACGGCCAGCTTCAGGCGCAGCGTTTCTGCATCTACTTCCTTCTCGTTTCCGTCGCCGATCAAACCGAAACGTTTGATCTCCAAACTGCGCAGCGCTTTTTGCAGTGCTTCCTTAAAAGTACGGCCTATGGCCATCGCTTCACCCACGCTCTTCATTTGCGTGGTCAGAGTCGGATCGGCCTGGGGGAATTTTTCGAAAGTGAAGCGCGGGACTTTAACGACGCAATAATCGATCGTGGGCTCAAAACTGGCCGGCGTTTCGCGGGTGATGTCGTTTTTGATTTCGTCGAGGGTATAACCTACTGCCAGCTTGGCCGCGATCTTGGCAATCGGGAATCCGGTCGCTTTCGACGCCAGCGCGCTCGATCGTGAGACCCGTGGATTCATTTCGATCACGACCATGCGACCGTTCTCCGGATTAACTGCGAACTGGATGTTCGAGCCGCCGGTCTCGACTCCGATCTCGCGAATCACGGCGAAGGCAGCATCGCGCATCATTTGAAATTCCTTGTCAGTCAGTGTTTGCACTGGAGCGACCGTGATTGAATCTCCGGTGTGAACGCCCATCGGATCGAAGTTTTCGATCGAGCAAACGACGACGCAGTTATCCGCTCGATCGCGCATTACCTCCATCTCGAACTCTTTCCAACCAACTAACGACTCTTCGATTAACACTTCGTTGACCGGTGAGATAGCGAGTCCGCGTCCGGCAATTTCCGCCAGCTCTTCACGATTGTAGGCGATGCCGCCTCCGCTGCCGCCGAGAGTAAAGGCCGGCCGGATAATGAGCGGAAAACTACCGATCGCGTCGGCGATTTTATCGGCGTCCTCGGCCGAGTGCGCCACGCCGGAGCGCGGCACCTCCAGTCCGATTCGCAGCATGGCCTCTTTAAAGAGCTGGCGGTCTTCGCCTTTCGCAATGGCCTGGGCATTTGCGCCGATCAACTTTACATTGTGCCGGGCGAGCGCGCCGTTGCGGTTCAGCTCCATCGCGGCATTGAGCGCCGTCTGTCCGCCCATTGTCGGTAAAATAGCATCCGGCTTTTCCCGTTCGATGATCGCTTCGATCACCTCCGCCGTAATCGGTTCTATATAGGTACGGTCGGCGAACTCGGGGTCGGTCATGATCGTGGCGGGATTCGAGTTCACCAGCACTACCCGGTAGCCTTCCTCGCGCAACGCCTTGCACGCCTGCACCCCGGAATAATCAAATTCGCAGCCTTGCCCGATCACGATTGGACCGGAGCCGATGAGCAAGATTTTTTTGAGCTCGTTATTTCGCGGCATTGCGCGGCGGGAACTTTAGGTGAAAAGGCGAGCGCGTCACGAGAGAATCGTAATCCCGAGCAGGAGCCGCGGGAACCCTCGACTGCGCTCGGGGTGACGGAAAAACGCTATGCCGCCGCCATGCGCTGGCGATCGAGGTAAACCTTGCAGATCCCTTTGATCCGCGTCAGCACGTAATAGGTGGTTTGACTGCGCACGCGCACCAGTTCGGCGCCAATAATTCGGGTCACGAAATCGCTCGGTAGATCCAGAATTTCCTGCGGGGTTGCGCCTTCAAGTCCTTTGCAAAGAATCGCCGTCATTGCCCGGGTGAGGGTTTGTACCTCGGGCCCAAGCGTCATCCGAATGTGGGCCTTGCCATTTTCATCGACGTGCAAATAAACCCCGACGGTGTCCGCGCATTCTTCGTCCTTGCGGATGTCCTGCAAATCGAATTGCTCACCTTTCCGCGGCTCCTGTTTCGCGGCGTTATCGGCATAGGAGACGAGCGTCTCCCGTCGCTCGTCTTCCGGGAGCGATTCGAAAAGGTTGATGATATTATTCAGCTTGGGTGGGTACATCGGCTATCACAATTTACCTTGCCTTTACCCGCTGTCATTTTGTGATAGCGAGCGAGTCAGGCGGTCGGGCAATTTAGTCACGCCGTAATTATGATCGCGCCAGCGTGACGTTTAGGGTCGGGCCGGCGAGGAAACAAACGCCCTACCAACCGACAGGGTGACGCGCATTGAAGCCACGTGTGTCCCGGCCATCCGCATACCAGCGCGGTCCAACGTCGCCACCGTCGCGCAGATCGGTGGTATCGAGACGCAAGCCCGCGATAATGGCAAAAGTGTGCCCATTGCGCGAATAAATCGTGATCCAACGGCCACGACCGCGTCGCCCATAATGACGAAGGTCGCTCGAAGGCAAAGGCGCATCCAGCAGTCCCGCATAATGCAAAGCGAACGAAACGGCGCCGGAACAGTCGTAGCCGTAATCATTAAACGAGGCGTGGCCGCCGCCCCACACGTACGGCTTGCGTCGCAACGTATTCACGGCCCAAATCGCGTTTTTGATGTTGTCCGGCGCGTGTGACGGCGCGTAAGCGATTGCGTTGCGCAAAATGGCGCGGTCACCCGCCACCATCGGCCGGTTCGAGTTAATTTCCGGAAACGTATTTGTTCTTTCGAGATCGTCCTCGACCGACTCAGCCCGCGGCGCCAGCGCCGGTTGCGAACGCGGCGCGTAATAGGCGACACGAATGGGCTCGGCGCGCGGCCCAGTATCAGCGGTTTCGCGCAGCGAGAATGGCTGCAGGGGCACACCGAAAGACCCGCGTGTGTCGGTCCTGCCATCCTGCGCGTTTGCCATCTCGACTGCAACCGACCCGGCGAAAAATAGCACCGCGAGGCGCCGCGAGAATCTCGGGGTCACAGCCGACATGCTTTATCGTGAAGCTTGTCCCGCGCCAAGCTTTAGCGATTCCCATTGGTTGCTTTCGCCACAGATCAGACGTCAAGGCAATGCATTCCTGTGGAGGCAGCCGTGTCGGCCGCAGGCGATACGCCTGCCACCACAGAAACACAGGTTGCTGCGTGAACACACGCCGGCGATGAATCAATGCGGCCGCATTTCCAGTTGCGCGAAAAGAAATGAATACTGATCCGCCAGTTGTTTGATTCGCTCGCTCAAGGCTGTGCCGATTCCATGTCCGGAGCTGGTGCTGGTCCGCAGCAAAATCGGGTTGCTCGATTTGTTGGCTTCATCCAGCCGCGCGACCATTTTGCGCGAATGATAAGGCGCAACCCGCCCGTCGTTCGCCCCGGTCATGAACAAGATAGCGGGGTAGTTCGTGTCCTCGGCGACGTGATGATAAGGCGAGTAGGCATAGAGGGCTTTGAACTGGTCCGGGTCCTTAACTGTTCCGAATTCGGTAACATTGAACGCGCCGTTGGGAGCAAGTTCGACCCGTAGCATGTCGTAAATCCCGACCGCCGACACCACTGCTCGCACCAAATCCGGGTGTTGCGTGAACATTGCTCCCATCAGCAGGCCACCGTTACTGCCGCCGAGAATCGCCAGTCTTTCCGGACGCGTCCACTTCTCGTTAATTAAATATTGTGCGGCAGCCGCGAAATCATCGAAGACGTTTTGCTTCTTGGTCAGGTTTCCCGCCTTGTGCCACTCCTCGCCGAACTCGCCGCCGCCGCGGATATTCGCGACTACCCAAACGCCGCCGCGATCGAACCAGAGCCGCCGGGTAAAATCAAAGCCCGGCTGCATGCTGACGCCGTACCCGCCGTAACCGTAAAGCAGCGTCGGGTTATTCCCATCGAGTTTCGTTCCCTTTTTGCGAATGATGTTCAACGGAACCTTCGTGCTATCCTTTGAAGTCGCCATTTCGCGACTCACTTCGATGTCAGCAAATGAAACAGGTGAGCTATCGACCAACGCCGTCTTTTTCGGTGGAGCATTTCCCGTGAGGTGGAACCAGGCTGCTGGTTCGGTATAACTGATATCGCGAAAGAGAAGCGAGTCGTCTTCCAAGGATTCCATCTCGGTGACGGCGGAGATATTTGGAATGGGCACAATTGTCTCGCCCTTGCCGTCCAAGCCGAAGCGCCGAATTTGCGAAGGCCCGCCAAGTAGGTCGCCGACATAAATCGCGTCGGCCGTCGGTTCCATGAACTGAATTACCGCGTCGCTGGGCGGAACAATCACCGTCGCATTCGCGAGTTCCGGTTTATCCAGTGGCATCCGCAAAATTTTACCGCGTGGCGCATCGGCCCGCGAAAGCAGATAAAGCGCGCCATCGCGACCGATCCGCGCCGCTTTAATTTGGTCGCTGAACTGCGTTAGCTGCTTCCAATCTCCATCCGGCCCGAGCAGGTAATGCGCGAAATCACCGCCATCACCGTTCGCAACGGTAGCGAGAATATATTTTCCATCATGGGACGCTTCGAGTTTGATCTCAGCGATGCGGGGAAAGTCCCCGATCGAATAGGCGTCCTCGGAATCGGGCGTCCCGATTTTATGAAAATAAACCTGCTGATAAAAATTCAGGTCCGCATCTGGTCGTTCACCTTTGCGCGGAAACCGCGTGTAATAAATTCCGGCCCCGTCGGCGTTCCAAGCTGCGCTGCCACCGGCGGTGGGATATTGCACGTGCGCGATTGAATCCTTCAGCGGTTTGCCGGTCGCGGTCTCGTAAATGTGCAATGTTCCATCTTCGCTGCCGCCTTGCGAAATCGACATCGCGACATATTTGCCATCGTGTGATGGAACGAACCAATCGATCGCGGTCTTACCCGATGGATCGAGCTTGTTCGGATCGAGCACCGTTTTCTCAGATTTCAAATCCTCCGCCGAGCCCAGCGTTACCAACATTTGTTGTTGCTTCGGTGGTTGAAATTTGGAGGCGAACAAAGTGCCCGGCCGTGAAACAAGCCCGGAATAGCTCGGCGAAGTTTTCGCGTACCAATCGGTCAATTGTCTCTCGATCGCGGCGCGGTCCGGCAGCTTGTCGAGGTATTCGCGCGTCCGCCGATTCTGCGCGTCCGACCACGCTTTAACCGCCGGGTCATCATCCTGTTCCAGCCACTGATAATTGTCTTCAACCTTCACTCCCTGGTATTCATCCATTACCGGATTCTTCGGCGTCTGTGGCAACGGTCCTGCGCTACACAGATTCAGCAAAGGCACAACCCAAACCGCGCCGGCAATAACGAGCGAAAAGCGGATTCTCATTAAAGCAAAGAACGCGCACTCGCCATTGCGTTCAATGACAATCAGCCAGTTTGCTTCCTAGCTTAGCTTTCGGCGGATTCGGGAACGGCTTTTTCCGCCGCTTTAAATCCAATCTTCGAGTGTGTCCCGTCGCAAAACGGCTTAGTGGTGGACGCGCCGCAGCGACAAAGCGCCATCCGCTTCTCCACCGGGAACGCGTTTCCATCCGCATCTATCAGCTCCACTGCTCCCTTTACAATGTAAGGGCCGTTCTTGATCGTCTCGATAGTTACTTCAGCCATGATGGATGCAATCTTAAGTGAGAAGTGCGTCTCTCGTCCACTGCACGAAACTCCTCTTCTCATTAACACCGGCCTTTAGGCCGGTGTTAAAACAGCGCGACTGCAACGAAAGCCGTTTCAACGGCTTTTTCATTCTGTCAGCGAAAACGATGGTGCTCAAGGAAATCCCAAAGCTCATCGGCGAACCAGGGCACGGGATCGAGGGTAAGCCGTTAAAACGGCTCGCGCCCATTCCATTGTGAAGAAGCACCGGCCTAAAGGCCGGTGTTAATGAGAGCGCGATCGACACGCGCATGCTAACTGCCGTCCGCGGCGGAACACTCAGGCATATCTGAGAGAAGTTACCTTGAAGCTTCCGCCACGGGATCCCTCGACTGTCGCTCGACATGACAAGAAGCGGGTCGATCATTCGCTATCGAATATGTTCTTCAACCAATCACCAAATTGGCGGAGCAAAAGTCCGAGTGCGGCGCCCGGATTTTCTTTGAGCACTTCCATGATACGCGGACTTAAGTCCTGCTGCGGCGCGTCGGTTGTTCCGGACAAGTGCACGGTTGTCCAAAGGTAGCCATCGTGTTCGTGAGGGAAAACTTCCTCCGGCTTCGGCAACCAGTCGAGCAAATGGCGGGCAACTCCCAGCTCGATCGCACCGCTTAACGCTTTCCTTTCGACCTGAATCACCCCTTCTGCGCGAAATTTCCCCTTCTCATCGATTGCGATGTTTTTGATTTCCGCCCTCGGATAATTCCACGTTAGCGCGAAGGAACAATCATTGAGCGTCAACCGCTCAAGTGCTTTCTCGTTCGTGATCTTCGCAAGATTTTCCAAAAACGGCAGTTCGATGATACGCCCTCCATCCACCCGCAGCGTTGCTTCGCCGGTGGAACTCTCCAGCTTCGGATTTTTCCCGCGCCACCGAATGTTCCCCGACGCCGTGCCCCTGACGTGATCCCGCCATTGTTTCGGCAGCCATTCCTCAACCGGGATGCGTTCGAAGTTAAAATTAAAATCGACGCTTCGATCCTCGCTCGTGCCTGCGGTTCCTTGAGCGTGAATGTTGCCGGTCGCGTCCTCGCTCGGCTGCAGATCGAGATTGTAAAGCGTGAGCAATTTCTTGGTGATGAGCAGATGAGTGTCGCGCAATTGCAAATTGGGAATCAGCGCCATCTTTAGAGTTCCACCGCTTGCTTGATAGTTGAAGTCTCGGCCATGCGGCGCGATGACGAGGCGCGTGCCGAAGAATCCGCCTTTCTCGCCCCGAAAACACCACGTAACGTCGGCCGGTTCAGATTCGACAAGTTTAAGGTAAACGCGCTGCGGCAGAAAAATATGGAACCAAGGCTTTGCCGGCGACGGTTCTGGCGTGGGCGCATAGGTTTGGATTTCGACTTCGCCCGATCGAATATGAACATCATCGAGCTGCCAGCGTCGGAGAAAAAATCCTAATGGATTGAATCTTGCCGTGATCCCGTGCGCATCCATCGACTTCATTGCTTTGCGTCCGTTCCGGGCACGAAAGCCATCGCTGGTTGCCGAAAGAAACCCAGTCCGGTGAATGGGCGCGTATTGCCCGCTGGGAAAATGCAGACCCTTTGCCGTTTCTTTTGCCAGTTCGGCGCGAAAGTGATCGCTCTCGATGTGGTGCGTTAGCCGCGGATTGAGCCAGGCGATTCCAATCGCACCGAGGATTAGCAAAATTGCAACCGTCGCGATCGCCCGACCTTTGCGCCGCATGATTGCGTTAGGGAGCAGGCGCGGTCAGAAGAGTATACGCGGGATAGAGCACACCATTTTTCATCACACTCTCAATATCCGAAGCGTGCGCGATATCATCGGCCGGATTCGAGTTCAGAACAACGAGATCGGCGAAATATCCCTTTTCGATTTTGCCGATGTGCGCGCCGGTTTCAGCGCCGAACAATTGCGCGGCATTCGCAGTAGCACATTGCAAAATCTGCATCGGCGTCAGCCCGGCTTCCTTCATCAATTGAAACTCGCGGAACAAAGCCGGCCCATGAATCGTGCCGATGTTTCCCGCATCGGTGCCGGCTGCGATTGGAACTCCAGCGTCCTCCAGTGTTTTTAGATTCTTGAGCGCGACATCGTAGGTTTTCTTGATGCGGCCGAGCGCCTCGTCCGGCTTGGCCAGCGCCGTCTTGATTCGCTCGGGCAGTTTGTCCGACGGAATCTTCGTCACGTCGAGCGACGCGATGACTTCCGGATTGCCCCAAGCTCTTTCTTCGGGCGTAAGGTTGAGTTTATTGGCGAAGGTACGGCCATAGCGCTCGAAGACGACGAGCGTCGGACACAAAATCGTATGCCGATCCTTCAGCAACTTCACGAACGCGTCATCGACGGGTTTGTCGATCACACTGTGCACAAGGACATCGGCCCCTTCCTCAACGGCGGCGCGCGCTGTTTCCAATTCAGTCGCATGAACGGCGACGCGAATCTTATGCGCGTGACTTTCTTCAACCGTGGCGCGGACGATCGGCCGGAACGAATCAACCGGGTGATTCTGGTCGACGATGTACCAGATTTTAACCAAGTCCGGGTTTTGCGCGGCGAGTTTGCGCACGAACTCGCGCGCTTGATCGGGAGTATCGATCTTCACAATCGGCGGATCGCCAAGATCGAGTTTCTCGCGCGAGACGCTGGAAATTAACGGCCCGGCCACCGCCACGCGCGGCGCTTTGGCGGTCGAATCCGCAGTTTTCCGCACTTCGAAATTCCACATTGGCCCTCCGACATCGACGACGCTGGTAATGCCGCAGCGCAAATAGCGCGCAAAAGTATCGGCCAAATGCGATTTGATCCAGCCCACTTCGTCTTTGTACGGCCGAACACTATTAAGATCTGCGCCGTCCGGCCGGGTGAAAAGATCACCCGACTGGAAGAAATGCACGTGGGTATCGATATAACCAGGAAGGATGAATTTTCCGTCACATTCAACCCAGCGGGAACCCACCGGGACACCGCTTTGCTTGCGGCTGGCGATGCTCTCGATTTTGTCGCCATTAATTACGAGAACGGCGTTCTGAACAATCTTGCCGTCCGCCGGGTTAATTACGGTGCCCCCGACCAGGGAAATTTTCTGAGCGAGCGCGCTGGTTGCCAGCGCCGATCCGATGAGGAAAGCAGCAATTGGATTCATAAGCCAAGAGTATCGTGAGCTGGCGCGTAATCCACTGCTCGCGGACGGAGATAAAATTCTTCGATGACAATTTTGGTCAGAGCAGCCGCGGGCAAAGCCAGAATGGCGCCGGCCAGCCCAAAGAGCCAGCCCATCGCGACGGTGAAAAACAAGATAAGCACCGGGTTTAACCGCATTTCTTTTCCGAGGATGTAAGGCACGAGGAAGTTCACCTCGATTTGTTGCACGAACAAGATTGCCGCCAGGGCGAGCCAGAATTTCGTCACGCTGATGCTTAAGGCGACGAATAGTACCGGGAAGGCAACCAGCACGGGCCCGATGTTCGGCAAAAATTCGCCGAAAAACGCGAGCACCCCGAAGACAAATGCCGGCTGCACTCCCACTGCCCACAATAAGATGCCGGTGGACGCGCCGGTGATTACGCCATTAATGGCCACGCCTCGCGCCCACGCCGTCATTTGTTCCATCATCCGGGTGAGAGTGCGCCGCGCTTTTTCGCGATGGCGATCTGGCATTACCGCGAGATAACCAACGATCAGTGGCCGCGGATTTGAAAGCACAAAGATCAGCAGCAGAACGGCAAAAACAAAAACAAAAACCCCGCCGACCACACCGATGGTTGAACGCAGAAGCACATTCGCCATTGTGCCGGCTTGGTTGCCGACCGTAGTGGCAATTTGGTCGGCTTGCGGCAAGGCGTTTTGCAATGCGGGGTAGCGTTCGGTGAAATCGGCGATATGAGCACGAATCGATTGCCAGGCATTGGGAGCGCGCTGTATCAACAATTGCAGTTCATCCGTAAAAGTTGGCACTGCTACCGCCACGACCAGGACCACGATTGCAGCCAGCGTGATCAGAACAAGAGCTACCCCAGCCGGCCGAGGAACACGTCGGCGCTCCAGATAGACGACGATTGGATTCAGTACCATCGCCAACAAGATCACGATCCCAAAAAGCAACAGCACTGGGACGAGGGAGCGAAGAAGAAGCCAACCGGCAATCAGGAGCACGATCAGGATGAGAAGCCGACGCCCGTCCCGGTATCCGAAGGGACCGAGTTCGTCGTGCTTCTCCTGAGGTGTTGAATTTGTCATCAATGGAATCCGATTCGGCGCTTCGGCTTTTCGGGTGGCGTCATTAATTCGCGGATGGGATCGAAAACGATCTTGAATTGGGCATCATCTTTTCTCCTGGGTTACCCAGTTGGCGACGGTGGTATCACATTTTGTGATATATCAGTGAGTCGCTAATTTAAACAGCGGCCGTTGCCCGAGCGGGCCGGCGCTACTTGCGAATCGGCGTTCTTCAACTACAATAATCGTTTCGTTTATGGCTGAGAATGCGGAAACGGTGGATCTCAAGGAGTTCCA
This sequence comes from Verrucomicrobiota bacterium, assembly GCA_003220155.1. Classification (GTDB taxonomy): domain Bacteria; phylum Verrucomicrobiota; class Verrucomicrobiia; order Chthoniobacterales; family UBA10450; genus AV69. The sequence continues at coordinate 6,558 of QHRO01000222.1, read as the reverse complement.
ATTGCATGAGAAGGACACGGGCAGCGCGGACGTCCAAGTGGCGTTGCTGACGAAACGGATCACGCAATTAACCGAACACCTTAAGAGCAACGCGAAGGACCATTCTTCGCGGCGTGGCCTTTTGAAAATGGTCGCGCAGCGCCGCAGCCTGCTCGATTACCTCAACCGCTCGAAAAGCGAGCGCTATAAGAAGGTAATCGACAAGCTGAATCTGCGGAAGTAACCGCAGTTTCCGCGTCGAAGCCGGACGAAAATAAAAACTGCAGGGCCAGGCCGATAAGGCACCTTGGGTTTTAGGTTTCAGGGCCGAACAGAGTTTCGGAATTGACACCTACAATCAGGGTGACCGGCCTGGATTCTCGCACATCCAGGAAAGTAAAATGCAACACAAGGTCATGGCGCAAATAGGCGCCAATTCTATCTCTATTGAAACCGGCAAGATCGCGAAACTGGCCGACGGCTCCGTCGTAGTTTCATGCGGCGAAACCATGGTGATGGCGAGCGCGGTCTCGGCCACCACGATTAAGGAAGGTCAGGACTATTTCCCCCTGATGGTTGATTACCGGGAGAAAGCGGCAGCTGCGGGGAAATTTCCCGGCGGTTATTTCAAACGCGAAGGGCGTCCGACGGAAAAGGAAACGCTCACTTCGCGGATGACCGACCGGCCGCTGCGCCCTCTCTTCTCGCAAGGTTATTTCTATGACACTCAGGTCATTTCCATTTTGCTTAGCGCCGATGGCGAAAATGATCCCGATATTTTATCGATGAACGGTGCGTCGGCCGCGCTGACTGTGTCCGATATTCCATTCAAAGGCCCGATCGGGGCGGTCCGCATCGGGCGGGTCAACGGCGAGTTCATCGCAAATCCCACTCACACCGAGCGGTTACAGAGCGATCTCGATTTGGTTTATGTCGGCACGGAAAACGATGTCATCATGATCGAAGGCGCCGCGAATGAGCTACCGGAAGCGGAGTTCGTGAAGGCGCTGGAGTTCGCTCATGGACATGCGCGCGAGATGATTCGCGCGCAAAAAGAACTGGCGGCACAAGTTGGCAAGCCGAAGCGCGAGATGCCGCTGCTGAGCGTAAAACCGGAACTGCTCGAAATCGCCTATCAGGTCGCAGGGGATCGCATTGAGGGGGCACTTTACACACAGGGGAAAGTTGCGCGCTCGAAGGCGGTGCAAGCGTTACGCGAGGAAGTGAAGGCGGCGATGCTGCAAAAATATCCCGAGGCGGATGATTTCGCCATTTCGCAAGCCTTCGACTACGTCCAGAAGAAAGCGTTCCGCGTCAGTGTTCTGGAAAAACAGAAGCGGATGGATGGACGCGGCTATCAGGATCTGCGTCAAATCAGCTGCGAAGTCGGAGTGCTGCCACGCGCGCATGGTTCGGCCATTTTTCAGCGCGGCGAAACCCAGGCCCTCGCACTCGCCACCCTCGCGCCAATCGAGGAAGCGCAAATGATCGATGCCTACGGCGGCGGCGAACAATCGAAACGGTTTTTGCTGCATTACAATTTCCCGCCGTTCTCAGTTGGCGAAACTGGAAGGTTTGGCGGCGCCAGCCGGCGCGAGATCGGCCACGGCGCCTTGGCGGAACGTTCGCTCGAGCCGGTGGTGCCGAGTGAAAATGATTTTCGTTACGCCATCCGCATATCCAGCGAAGTAATGGAATCGAATGGCTCGACTTCGATGGCGAGCGTGTGCGGCGGAATGCTCGCTCTCATGGACGCGGGGGTACCGGTGAAAGATGTGGTTGCTGGCATTTCCGTCGGTCTAGTGACTGAATACGACAACGATCAATTGAAACGTTACGAGCTTCTAACCGATATCATCGGCTCCGAGGATCATTTCGGTGATATGGATTTCAAACTTTGCGGAACGGCCAAGGGCGTGACCGGTTATCAGCTCGATCTGAAATTGCCTGGGATCAGCTTGAAAATTCTCAGCGAAGCGATCCAACGCGCGAAGGAAGCGCGCAGCAAAATTCTCGAGATCATGCGGGGCGCAATCGACAAACCGCGTGCCGAACTTTCGAAATACGCGCCCCGGATCGAGACGATCAAAATTAATCCCGAGAAAATCGGCGCGCTTATCGGGCCAGGCGGCAAAACGATCAAAGGCATCGTGGCGGAGACCGGCGCCGAAATTAACATCGAGGACGATGGCTCGGTGCACATTTATGCGACCAGCGGCGAATCGATGGCTCGGGCGAAGGAAATCATTGGCGGGATGACGCGTGAAATTGAAATCGGCGCCACGTATCAAGGCCGCGTTGTTTCGACCAAGGAATTTGGGGCATTCGTCGAAGTTTTCCCGGGCAGAGATGGGTTGGTGCACATTTCCGAGCTGGCTGATTTTCGGGTAAAACGAACGGAAGACGTAGCCAAGGTGGGCGACATCATTTGGGTAAAATGTATCGGCATCGATGACAAAGGACGGGTCAAGCTATCGCGCAAAGCCGCGTTGAAAGAACGCGCTGAGGCCGAAACCGGCCAGGTCCCTGAACCCGCGCACGACGGCGCGGGCCGCTGATTGCGTTGTAGCCGCGGTCGCCGGCCGCGGCTTTTTGCCGAATCCACAATCTCAGCTACAACACAAGCGGGCGAAAAAGCACTCTTCATCGCCAAGGATTGAGTTCGTAACGGTTAACCGCGGACAGCGTCCGCGGCTACAACCGGAGGTCGTCAATTTCTCCCGCGAATGGCCAATCGGCAGCGCTTCGTGCCAGGCCGGCCCGAACTGGATTGTCGCGCACGTAATTCCATTTTTGGTCGTAGCTTTCCTCGGAACGCGGGAGATGACCGAAAAATTCGCGCTGCCAAATCGTGCCTGTAGCCGTGGACGCTGTCCGCGGCATTTTCGAAATTCGCCGGCTGCTCCACCGCTTCCACGCTCCGACAAAACCTGACAATGATGTGGAGTTACGGTTCGGAGTGCAAAATAGGTGCACGTGATCGGGCATGATGACGTATCGTCCAACATGGCAGCCGTGCCGCTGCTGCGCGCTTTGCCATTCGTCAATTAGAATTTCTGCTACTTGCTCCGAAGCCAACATTGCTTTTCGCTTTCGCGTGCACGCGGTGACAAAAAAGATCGGTGGATCGAGCCAGACTCTGTCCAGCCGACGGAGGTGCCGGTGCGTTCTGCAATATTTATTCGCCATTCATCTGTTCGGCCAGCCTTTAGCAAACGACTACAATGAGACGCCATGAAAGCCGGCTTTCTCGAAAAACTGATCGGACGGCTCGGCAAGATCGGGCCCGAGGAGGTCCAGAATTATTTGCTGCGCCTGGCGCAGGAGAAAGGATTTCTTGAGACGGTTTTTAATGCCATCCAGGAGGGAATTATTGTTACCGATTCATCTGGGCGAATCACCTACCTCAATGACGCTGCCTGCGAGCTTTTCGGCCTCGATGGCGAAGGTTCCATTGGCAAACAGCTCGACGAACGAGTGCGCGGTCTCGATTGGAACGCGCTCGCCCACAGCGGTGGTCCTGTTACCCGGGACCTCGAGATTTTTTATCCGCGAAACCGGTTCATCAATTTTTACATCGTGCCGCTGGTGATCGAATCACGGGTGGACCGAAATGAAAATGCCGCGGCCGACGATCGCGGCTACAGCGAGCAGGTCGGCTACGCCATTATCATGCGCGACATTACCGAGAGCCGGCGCACGGCGGAGAAAACGATCGAGAGCGAGCGGTTAAACGCGCTCACTTTGCTAGCGGCGGGCGTCGCTCATGAGCTGGGCAACCCCCTGAATTCATTGAACATTCACTTGCAGTTGATGGAACGGCAGGCGCGCAAGTTGAAAGGCAAAGAGGGCGAGGAACTCCAGCAGTCCATCGAAATTTGTCGAGGCGAAATCAATCGGCTCGATTCCATCGTCACCCAGTTCCTTCGCGCGATCCGGCCCTCGCGCCCGCAGGTTCAGCCGGAAAATATCAACGCCACCGTGGAGGAAGCGGTGCGCTTTTTCTCGGCCGAGATCGAAGCGCGCGACATCGTGGTGGAAACGGAATTGCGTTCCGATTTGCCGCTCCTCCGCCTCGATCGCAACCAGATGAAGCAGGCGTTTTACAACGTCATCAAAAACAGTTTCGAAGCGATGAGGCGTCGCGGCATTTTGCGGATTCAGACGGATATGGATGAATCGCATGTGCGGGTCAGTTTCATCGACACCGGTGGAGGAATGTCGGCGGAAACGTTAAGCCATGTCTTCGAGCCTTATTATACGACCAAGGGGAGCGGTACCGGCCTCGGATTGCTGATCGTGCGACGGATTGTGCGCGAACACGGCGGCGAGCTCGCGATCGAAAGCACCGAGGGCAAGGGATTGACGTTGACCATTCGCCTGCCGTTAAAGGAGCAACGCGTCCGCATGTTGGAAGCGGGCGATCGGAATACGAACAATGAGTGACTCTGCGCCTGGAGGGCGGAGCTCTGCGACGCCGCGCCCACACGCGGAAAAGCCGACCCGCTTATACACTCAAGAGGCGCTGGGCTCGCAGAGCTCGCCCCTCCAAGAATTCAAGCCGCAACAACCTCAACGGAAAGCTCCGCTGCATTTTCCGCCGATCGAAATGGGTTTCCGATCGGTAATTATTTATCTAACGATTTGTGTGCACCGGAGAAGACCTTTGCTTGCGAATGATACCGCAGCGCGCCTGATCATTGAAGCATGGGAAGCGGCTAATTTCTGGTGCGTTGGTCGTTATGTGATCATGCCCGATCATATCCATTTGTTTTGCGCACCCAATACTTTCCCGGCTCGACCATTAAAGAATTGGATCGCGTGTTGGAAAAATCATGTGACACGCGAATGGACGAACCGCTCGCAGGTTCCAATTTGGCAGCGCGAATTTTGGGACCGCGAGTTGCGCCGCGCAGAATCGTACGAAGAGAAATGGCAATACGTGAAAAACAATCCGGCACGTCATGGCTATGTCTCTCGTGTCGAAGACTGGCCGTACCAAGGGGAACTCAATGTTCTCGAGTGGCACGACCGGTAATGGAGGGCGGAGCTCTGCGACGCCGGAACGCCAGCCTGGTTCGGGATGGGGCTCGCGGAGCTCGCCGAGCTCGCCCCTCCAGGACCCGCGTCGACCGCGAATTGTCGTCTTCTTGAAACTCGGCCACTTTGTTAGGAACGAATGCAGCCTACAATTCTGATCGTCGATGACGAGAAGCATACCCGCGACGGGTTGCGGCGTTTGCTCGAAGACGAATACGACGTTTATGTCGCCGAAGATATCGGCGGCGCGATCAGCGTGCTCGAACGCGAAACGGTCGATTTGCTCCTGACCGATCTGCGGCTGGCGGGGGAAGATGGAATGCAACTAATCGAGCGTGCACTGAAAATGCCGCACCCGCCCATCTGCATCATGATGACGGCTTACGGTTCGGTCGATACCGCGGTGGAGGCGATGAAACGCGGGGCCTACGATTTCGTGACCAAGCCACTCAATCTCGACAAAGTCGAAATGCTGATTGCGCGCGCGCTGCAATCGCGGCGGACGGAGCAGGAGAACCGGATTCTGCGTCAGCAAATCGATGAACGCTTTGGGCTGGAAAATATTTTGGGCGAATCGCTGGCGCTACGGGAAGTGCTGGACACGATCCGGCAAGTCGCGCCCTCTTCGGCGAATGTTTTGCTCGAAGGCGAGAGCGGCACAGGCAAGGAACTGGCCGCGCACGCCATTCATAACTTGAGCCGGCGCAATCAGGCGAAATTCGTGGTGGTGCATTGCGCGGCGCTGTCGCCGACTTTGCTCGAAAGCGAGCTTTTTGGGCACGAACGTGGCGCTTTCACGGGCGCGCATGAACGCCGGATCGGAAGGTTCGAGCAAGCGAACGGTGGCACCATCTTTCTCGATGAGATCGGCGAGATCGATTCCAGCACGCAGGTGAAATTATTGCGGGTAATGAGCGAACAGCGCGCGTTCGAACGCGTCGGGGGCACACAAACCCTGCGCGCGGATGTAAGGGTGATTGCGGCAACGAATAAGAACCTTGAGCAACTAGTACGGGAGGGAAAATTTCGCGATGATCTTTATTTTCGCCTCAACGTCGTCCGCATCACCATGCCGCCGCTGCGTGCGCGCAAGGAGGATATCCCACTTCTCGTTAGATCGTTCCTCCGGCATTTCTCCAAGGCAAATGAGAAACCGCTGCTGGATATTACGGCCGATGCGATGAACACGCTGCTAGCCTACGATTGGCCGGGAAACGTGCGCGAGTTGCGCACTGCCATTGAGCACGGCGTAGTGATGGCGAGCGGGCCCAAAGTTACGGTGCGCGATTTGCCGCGCGCAATCCGGGAAGCGGCGGGAACCTCGGCCGGCGCGATCTCGATTTCGGAAACGGCGAAGCCGCTCGATTTGGCAGAAACAGAAAAACGGCTTATCACCCAGGCGCTCGCTTCAACGGGTGGAAACATTACTGCCGCGGCCACCCAGTTGGGAATCAGCCGCCGCACCTTACATCGCAAATTAAACGAGATGGATGCCCAAGGCCGGAATGTGCGCGAGCAAGCCCGCGCCGCAAAGAAACG
>QHRO01000221.1 GCA_003220155.1 Verrucomicrobiota bacterium | reverse complement strand
GAAAATCGCGAATACGGGGCAGCGCTGCTTTGATCAGGCGCTCGAGAAACTCGTACATGCGTTCACCCCGCAATGTCACCTTCGCGCCGATCGCCTGGTCCTTCCGCAACTTGAAATTCGAAATGCTTTTCTTCGCTCGAGTCTCCGCCGCGCGCTGACCGGTGATTAGCGCCAGCTCGGTCTTGGCATCGTCGAGCGCCTGCTTCACGTCCGCTTGCGACCCCACCGAGGTGTTGATCACCACCTTCTCCACTTTCGGGACCTGATGGACGTTTTTGTATCCGTGCTGCTGTTGCAGAGCCGGCATCACCCGTTCCTTGTAATCTTTGTAAAATTCGTTTTCCATCTACTCTCTTGTCATTCTGGGCGAAGTCGAAGAATCCCGTTGCACAACCTTTAAGATGCCTTTCGCGGGATCCCTCCCAGCCTTCGCACAAAGCCACGGCGTGGCAGGCGACTAGCGCTCGGGGCGACTAGCTCTTTGCCTTTTCTTTTTTCGTCTTCGTTTCCTTCTTCTTGTCTTTCTTCTCCGCTTTTTCGATCAAGCGCACATTCGAAATGTGAATCGGCCCTTCACGTTCCGCAATCTTGCCGCTCGGGTTATCCTGCGACTTCCGCAGGTGCTTCTTAATAATACGCACCCCTTCAATCAACACCCGCTGCTTCTTCGGCAACACTTGCAAAATTTTGCCGCTCGAACCGCGGAAATTCCCAGAGACCACTTCGACGTTGTCGCCCTTTTTTACGTGAAACTTGATCCGGTTCATAAGGTGAACGTGGCACAGTCTTCCAGCCTGTGGGGCCTGCAGGCGTCTCGCCTGCGCGATTTCCACAGCCAAGATGGCTGTGCTACGAAAAATTCGTCATTCATCACAACACCTCCGGCGCCAGCGAGACGATCTTCATGAAATTTTTCTCTCTTAGCTCACGCGCTACCGGCCCGAAAATACGAGTCCCGCGCGGATTCAAATCCTTGTCGATGATGACAATCGCGTTGTTATCGAAGCGCAGGAGCGAGCCATCATCGCGTTTCACCGGCTGTTTCGTACGAACAATAACGGCGCGCACGACCTCGCCTTTTTTCACCGTGCCGGTCGCGCTTGCCTCTTTTACATTCGCAGTGATCACGTCCCCGATCCGCGCGTAAAGCGTGGCTTTCCCGATCACGCCGATCATCGTCGCCATGCGCGCGCCGGTGTTATCAGCCACATCGAGTCTGGAACGAATCTGCACCATAAATTATTTCCCGACGATCTCGACCAAACGCCACCGTTTCAATTTGCTCAGCGGCCGCGTTTCCATAATGCGAACGGTGTCGCCGCTCTTCGCTTTGTTCTCTTCGTCGTGCGCGTAAAATTTCTTCTGCTGCTTTACGATCTTGCCGAATTTCGGGTGTGGCACGCGTGTGACGGTGCGGACAACAATTGTCTTATTCATCCCGCTCGAAATCACCTCGCCGACCCGCGTCTTACGGGAACCGCGCTGAGATTGTGGCGCGGCCGCAGCAGATGCTGAGGCGTTTGTCGGCAGCGGCGGCGGCACTGCGGTTGATGGTTGTTCAGCCATAAAACTATTTTGTCTCCTTCGCCCGTTTGGAAAGCACTGTCTCGATCCGGGCCACCTCGCGCCGGAGCAAACGCAGCCGGCTCGGTTGCTCCAGCTGTCCGCTCTGTTGCTGCAACCGCAGATGCAAACTCTCCTGCCGCAGATCGCGCTTCTTCGTCAGAAGCTCGTCCGTGCTCATCTCAATAATTTCTTTTATCTTCATACTTCTTTAGGCAGCAACACGTGCGCGGAACACAGACTTGCAGTCTGTGCGCCCAGCGGAGTTGCATTCCGCTGAAATGTAAGAGCCGCGGATAGAATATCTGCGGGGCGCACAGGCAGGCTGCCTGTGTTCCGCCCCTCGTTCAGAATGACGGGAATTGTTCATCGATTTCATACTTAGGCAGCCACATGGTGACGACTTAAAAACTTCGTCCGTACCGGCAGCTTATCCGCCGCCAATCGCAATGATTCGCGCGCGACCGACTCCGGCACACCATCGAGCTCAAACAAAATGTTGCCGGGACGAACCGTTGCCACCCAAAACTCCGGCTGACCTTTGCCTTTTCCCATCCGCGTTTCCGGCGGACGCGACGTGACCGATTTGTCCGGAAAAATCCGGATCCAAAGTTTGCCTTTGCGTTTCATGTTGCGGGTCAGAGCTACCCGCGCCGCTTCAATCTGTGTGTTCGTGATCCAGGCGCGCTCGAGCGTTTGCAATCCGAACTCTCCGAAATCGATTCGCAAATTCCGCGAAGCTGTTCCCTTGCGGCTTCCCCGCTGGGACTTGCGATACTTCACGCGTTTGGGCATCAACGGCATAACAAATCTCCTTAGAGTTTAGTCGCCTCGGACTCTGGGGGCGGTGGCGGCGGAGATGCTTGCGCCGGTGTTTCGGCGGGTGCTTCCTCTTTTTTACAAATCCAACATTTCACTCCGATCTTCCCATAGACCGTGTTGGCCTCGGCGAATCCGTAGTCGATTCCCGTACGCAAAGTATGCAGAGGCACCTTGCCTTCCCGATACCATTCCGAACGCGAAATCTCAGCACCGTTCAATCGGCCCGAGCTTCGTAAGCGAATTCCGAGCGCGCCAAAATCCATCGCTACCTGCACTGCCTTTTTCATCGCCCGCCGATACGCGATGCGGCGTTCGATTTGCAACGCCACATTTTCCGCGACCAACTGGGCATCCAGCTCCGGCGTTTTGATCTCCTGAATATCGATCTTGATCTGCTTGCCCTGCGCCATCTTCGAAATTTCCTCAGTCATCTTTTCGATTTCAGCGCCCTTGCGCCCGATGACAATGCCGGGACGCGCCGTGAAAATCGTGACGCGAATTGAATTCCACGCTCGTTCGATCACGATTTTCGAAACCGCCGCGAACAGAAGCTTCTTTTTCACATAATCGCGAATCTCGATGTCGCTGTGCAAAAACCCAGGCATCTCCTGCGGGGATGCATACCAGCGCGACCGCCAATCGCGGTTCACGCCCAATCGAAATCCAATCGGATTAACTTTTTGTCCCATAAAACTTATTTCGTCACTAAATGCCCGTCATCCCGAGCGAAAATGCCAGTCCGGCTCGGACCGAGGGATCCCGCCGCGAAACCTTAAAGCTAACTTCCCCGGGATTCTTCGATTCCGCTACGCTCCGCTCAGAATGACCGTGCATTGTTACTTCTTCCCTTTCTTTGCGCGTTTCGGCTTCTCCGCTTTCGCCTCCGCCGCTCCGCCTTCCGTTTTCGCTTCTCCCCCTTTTTTCTTCGCCGCTTTCTGCGCTGCCTTCCGAGTTTCGCGCGTCTCAATCTTGATCTCGTCGGTCAAAACAATCCCGATGTGACTGGAGCGCTTGAGAATTCTCGAACCACTCCCCCGTGCCCGCGCCATCATCCGCTTCATCGTTGGGCCCTCGCCCACGATTGCTTCCTTCACCACTAAACCGTCTACTTTTAAATTTGCGTTGTTCTCGGCGTTCGCCACCGCGCTCTTCAACGTCTTGTTGATCAGCGCCGCCGCTTTTTTTGGGCTGTAGGCGACAACATCAAGCGCTGCCGAAACCGGCAGACCCTGGATCTCACGCGTGATTTCACGCGCCTTGAACGGCGAAATCTTCGCGTACTTATATGTCGCTCTAACTTCCATTGCTTCGCAAACGTTAAAATTGTTGAAAGAGTTACACCGTTAAAACGGAATCCCTTTTTAACCTTGTAATTTTTTTAACCTTTCTAACTTTCCATCATTTCGCACTCACATCCGGCCGGGCATCGACTTCAAGCCGATCCCCAACCTTAATTTTTTCCTTTCCAGATTCCTGAATGACCGCACCGCAAATCCGCTCGCGCACATCCACCACCCGCAACCTCGCAACCACATCGTCTCCGCGTTTCACTCGCAATGGCATTCCGATTTTCACACCTTCGCGGGCGCCAAAATTACCGACCACAAACGACCACTCCTCCTTCACACTGATGACGCTGCCATCGAGCAGCGATCCATTCTGCGGCTGCGCTTTGGTTGACTTGTCCACTAACGCGTTCATTCCGCGCAACTGCGCTTCCACATCCATTCGCGCCTGCGCGTCGCCGCCTTCCGCAGTCTTCAAATAACGCAGCATCGTTTCCGATAACTGCATCATTTGATCGCGATATTGATCGCGCTCCTTCTGCGCCAGCTGCAAATCGCTCACCGCCGTCAGCAACCGTTGCTCCAGTTTCGCGCGGTCCTTGCTCGCCGAAGCCAGCCCGATCGCCTCCATCCGCAATTGCAGATCAGCGAATTTCCGCCGAAACAACTCCGCTTCGGCATTGGATTCGGCCAGACTGGTAGTTAGCGTTTTCACCGTTTCCTGGCTCAAGGACAACTGCCGGCGCAATTCTTCCTTCTGCGCCAGCAGCGCCGCCGCTGTCACCGTCACGCTTTCATTTTTGGAATCTGACAAAGAACTATCTCCCTCTGCCACCAGCCCTCGAGCCAGCGTTATGCAGCCCACAAAAATCATCGCCGCCGATTTCAGATTTAAGATTTCAGATTCGAAAACGTGACGGCTACGCCGCGACCAATTCAATCTGCAATCTGCAATCTTCAATCTGCAATTCCCATTACTTCGTCACTTTCGCCGTATGCGAACCGTGTTTCTTAAACACACGCGTCGGCGAAAATTCGCCGAGCTTGTGACCAACCATGTTTTCGGTCACGAAAACAGATTGAAAAATCTTTCCGTTGTGAACCAGAAACGTGTGGCCGACAAAATCCGGCGTCACCATCGAGCGTCGCGACCAGGTCTTAATTGGTTTCTTCGCGCCCGAGCTGTTCATCTTATCGATCTTCTCCAGAAGATACGATTCGACGAAGGGTCCTTTTTTCAATGATCTAGCCATAAATGTCAAATTTGTCTCGTGACCGCCGCTCGTCATCCCAAGCGCAATCGAGGGATCCCGATGGTTACCTTTAAGGTGTCGCCGCGGGCTTCTTCGACTCCGCTTCGCTCCGCTCAGAATGACAAGGTTATATCTTCTTCTTCCCCCTTCTCCTTTCCAAAATAAATCGATCGCTCGGCTTGTGTTTCGTCCGCGTTTTAAATCCTTTCGCGAGTTGTCCCCACGGGCTCACCGGATGATGCCGGCCGCCGCCGCCCTTGGACTTACCCTGGCCACCGCCCATTGGATGATCGATCGGGTTCATCACCATGCCTCGCACGTGCGGACGCCGACCCCGCCAGCGCGTCCGGCCCGCCTTCCCACTTGAAACATTCATGTGATCGACATTGCCGACCTGACCAATCGTCGCGTAACAGGTCTCATGAATCCGCCGGATTTCGCCGGAAGGCATTTTTACGAGACCGTAACCGCCTTCGCGGTTATTCAGCGTCGCCTGTTGGCCGGCGCTGCGCGCGATCTGGCCACCGCGTCCGGGTGTCAGCTCGATGTTATGAATGTTGGAGCCGAGCGGAATGGCTGACAAGGGAAGCGCATTTCCCAAATCTGGTGCCGCCTCATTGCCGGACATCACCCGCGCGCCAACGCGCAGACCGTCCGGTGCCAGAATATAACTAAGTTCGCCATCGCTGTACTTAATAAGAGCGATGCGGGCCGAGCGGTTCGGATCGTACTCGATTCCTAGGACTTCCGCCTCCACCCCACGTTTGCGCCGTTTGAAATCGACCTTGCGATAATGCTGCTTGTGCCCGCCGCCGATGTGACGGGAAGTCAGCCGACCAAAATGATTACGGCCGCCGGTCTTCTTCTTCGGCTCCAACAAACGCTTCGCCGGTCTCGCTTTCGTAACTTCATCGAAAGCCGGGAGCGACTTGAATCGCAGCGTCGGAGTAAGTGGGCGGAAAGATTTTAGCGCCATAAAACGTTAGACCAAATCGATCTTCTCGCCTTCCTGCAGTGTTACGATCGCTTTCTTCCAATGCGATTTGCGACCGAAGTCGGCGCGGCGCTCGCGTTTCTTTTTGCCGGCGTAATTGCAGGTGTTGACGTCCACCACTTTCTTTTGAAAGAGTTTCTCGATTGCCTGCTTGATCTGAATCTTATTAGCTCGCGGTCGGACGCGAAAGACATACTTGTTCTGCTTCTCGCTCAGAAGCGATGATTTTTCCGTCAGCGACGCTGTTTCAATAATGTCGAATGGCTCGTTCATTCTCGTCGCGCCTTGCTGGAGGCGGAGGTTCTTTCGGCTAACTTCGCCAGAGCACCGTCCGTTACTAAAATCTTCTCAAAAGCGAGCAATTGTTCCGTGTTCACATCGCTCGCCGTCGCCAGCTTTACCGGCTTAACGTTACGCGCCGATTTGTAGGTGTTCTCATCAAATTGATCCGACACAATCAGGATGCGACGTGCATCAGTCTGTTTCTTGACCAACTGCACGAAGGATTTGGTTTTTGCCTCTTTGACCGCGAACTCGCCAATCGTGAGCACATCGCCGGCATTGATCCGTTCGCTCAGCGCCTTTTGAAAGGCGAGCCGGCGTACCGATTTGGAAACTTTCTTGGAATAATCGCGCGGCTTCGGCCCGAAGACGACACCACCGCCGCGCCAGATGACCGATGATTTGTAGCCGGCCCGTGCGCGCCCCGTGCCTTTTTGTCGCCACGGTTTGGCCCCGGAAAAATTCACATCCGCTTTCGTTTTGGTGTTAGCAGTGCCGGATCGCCGCGCCGCCCGCATCGCGACCACAACGTCATGAACCGCCTGCGTCCCGCGCCCGCCGTCTACCAGCGCGATCTTGGCCTCTTTCGCCGCTGCCTTGGTTAAAACTTTCGCGCTCATGATTTTTTAGCAGGCTTTTTGATCGCGGGACGCACCACCACGAATGATCCGTTTGATCCGGGCACCGCGCCGCTAACGAGAATTATTTTTTCAGATTCGCGCACTTGCATCACCTGTAAATTTTGCACCGTCACGCGCTCGTCCCCGAGATGCCCAGGCATGCCCATGTTTTTCCAGATCCGGCCAGGAGTAGAACGATTGCCGATGGCACCGTTCCGCCGGTGTGTCTTGGAACCGTGCGCGGCACCTTGCCCATGCATGTTGTGTTTCTTCATCACTCCCTGAAACCCTTTGCCTTTGGAGCGGCCAATCACATCGACGAAGTCACCCGCCTGAAATTGTGTGACATTCAAATTCACTTCGCCCTCGGGCGGGTCAGCCCCGAGCCGAAACTCGCGAGAAAATCTTTTCGGTTCGACCCCGGCTTTCTTGAACGCGCCAAGCTCGGAATTGTTCAACCGCGATTCCTTTTGCGCGCCAAACCCGACTTGCACGGCAGAGTAGCCATCGCGTTCCGCCGTTATCCGCCGAACTAAAACATTATCGCCCGCCGCGATCACGGTCACCGGACGCAGCCTGCCATTGGCGTCGTAGACGCTGGTCATGCCAATTTTTTGTCCAAGTAACCCGATGCTCATCTCTTAAAACCGTCAGCATTCGCTAAATCTTAATCGTAATATCCACGCCCGCTGGCAAATTTAATTTCTTCAATTCATCCACCGTTTTCGCGGTCGGGTCGATAATGTCCAGCAGACGTTTGTGGGTGCGGATTTCAAATTGATCCATCGATTTTTTGTCCACGTGCGGCGAACGATTGACGGTAAACTTTTCAATCAACGTCGGCAGCGGAATGGGACCCGCGACCCGCGCGCCGGTGCGTTTCGCAGTCTCGACGATCTCGACAGCGGATTGATCAAGCATGCGATGATCGAATGCCTTCAAACGAATGCGAATGCGCTGGCCGTTCGTCATTTCGTCTCCTTTTGATCAAGGATCGCGCTCACTAAATTCTGCGGCACCTGCTCGAAATGCGACGGTTCCATCGAGTAACTGGAACGGCCTTTGGAAAGCGAGCGGATGGCAGTGGCGTAACCGAACATTTCCGCGAGCGGAACTTCCGCGTTCACGATGGTGAGATTGCCGCGCGCCTCGATGCTGTCGATGCGCGCTCGCCGGCGATTCAAGTCACCGATGATATCGCCCTGATACTCTTCCGGGGTACTGTTTTCCACTTTCATGATCGGCTCGAGCAGGATCGGTTTACCCTGTTTGAAACCATCTTTCATAGCAAAGATCGCCGCCATTTTGAAAGCGAGCTCGTTCGAATCGACTTCGTGGTAACTCCCGTAAACGATATCGACTTCAACGTCGATGACCGGGTAACCGCCGAGCACTCCGTTGAGCACAGCTTCTTCAATCCCTTTCTTCACCGCCGGGATGTACTCGCGCGGGATCACGCCACCCACGATCTTGTTCTCGACCAATAATCCTTTCCCACGCGACGCCGGACGAACATCCACTTCGACGTGTCCGTACTGACCGCGACCGCCGGATTGCTTGATCAATTTCCCGACGCCGTGCGCGCCGCCTGTGATTGTCTCACGATACGCGATCTGCGGTTTACCCGCATTCGCGTCCACCTTAAACTCGCGGAACATCCGGTCGCGAATGATTTCCAAATGAAGCTCGCCCATTCCGGCGATGATGGTTTGTCCGGTATCTTCGTGGGTGTAAACGCGAAAAGTGGGATCTTCCTCGGCGAGTCGTTGCAGCGCGACCCCCATTTTTTCCTGATCCAATTTTGTCTTTGGCTCAATCGCCATTGAAATAACGGGATCAGGGAACGTCGGCGGCTCGAGCAAAATCGGATAGTCCTCGTCGCATAGGGTGTCGCCTGTCGTGATATTTTTGATCCCGACGATCGCGGCAATGTCGCCGGAATAACAGGTCTCGATGTCTTCGCGTTTGTCCGCCTGAATTTGAATCAAACGTGAGATGCGTTCGCGCTTGTTCGTGCGCGGATTGTAAACTGTGTCGCCTTTTGAAAGCGTGCCGGAATAGACCCGGAAAAAAACAAGTTTTCCGACAAACGGATCACTCCAAAGTTTGAACGCCAGTGAACAAAATTTTCCGTTGTCGTCCGTAGGCGCTTGCATCGGTTCGTGCGTGTCGGGCTCCATGCCTTTGGCTGGCGGAATTTCGAGCGGACTCGGCAGATAATCGACCACGGCATCGACCAAGTATTGCACGCCGATGTTCTTCAAGGCCGAGCCGCCGATCACCGGCACAAATTTGTTGGCGATGGTTTGGCGACGAATGCCCGCTTTTAACAATTCCGGCGTGACCGGCTTTTCGTGAATGACGGCCTCGGCCACCTCGTCATCGAGGTTTGAAACCTGTTCGAGCAGAGTGGCGTAAGCCTTGTTTACCGCATCGACATATTCCTCGGGAATATCTGTCACCTCATAGGTCGATCCAAGCTCATCGCTGTCCGAATAAATGATCGCCCTCTTATTAATAACATCGAGTTGGCCTTTGAGTTGATCTTCCCGGCCAAGCGGCAGCAAGACCGGCCAGGCGTTGGCGCCGAGTTTTTTGTGAATGCTATCCACCGACATCTCGAAGTCGGCGCCGACCCGGTCCATTTTGTTGATGAATGCCAGTCGCGGCACATTGTACTTCGTCGCCTGGCGCCAGACGGTTTCGGATTGCGGTTGCACTCCGGCGACACCGTCAAAAACTGCAATCGCACCGTCGAGCACGCGAAGAGAACGTTCCACTTCCGCCGTAAAATCAACGTGGCCTGGCGTGTCGATGATATTAATGCGCTGCTTGATCCCTTCGAAAGCTTTGTAAACGCCTTCTTCTTTGCGTTGTGCCCAACTACACGTTGTCGCTGCTGAAGTAATCGTGATCCCCCGCTCACGCTCCTGCTCCATCCAGTCGGTCACGGTCGTGCCTTCATGCACCTCGCCCATCTTGTGGATCATGCCGGTGTAAAACAGGACGCGCTCGGTGATCGTGGTCTTGCCCGCATCGATGTGCGCGGCGATACCGATATTACGTGTTCGCTCGAGCGGAAATTTACGCTCCGGCGAATTCGGATTCGCGGAAACTGGCTTCTTTTCCATCGTCGCCGTCGCCATAAAATTACCAGCGGAAATGCGCAAAAGCGCGGTTCGCCTGCGCCATTTTGTGCGTGTCTTCGCGTTTCTTGATCGCGTTGCCTTGACCGGCCGCGGCGTCCTTAATTTCTTGGGCGAGCGAAGCGGCCATCGGCTGGCCGCGGCGATTATCGGCGTATTGCACGATCCAACGCATGGCGAGCGAGATTTGCCGCGCCGGCGCAACTTCCATCGGCACTTGATAGGTCGCACCCCCAACGCGCCGTGATTTGACTTCCAGGCGGGGTCGCACATTCTCCAACGCCTTGTTTAAAATTTCGAGCGGATCAACCGAGTCCGAGCCTTCGCGCGATTTATCGATCGCGCTGTAAACAATCCGTTCCGCCAGCGATTTTTTGCCGCGCTTCATCACCGTGGAAATCAAACGCGCCACCGCAGGACTGCCGTAGCGCGAGTCTACCTTCTCTTCCTTTTTGTAAACCTTGCGCCGGCGCGACATGATTACTTCTTCGCCTCCGCTTTCGGCGCACGCGCCTTAGCTTCACCGCCGCCGCCCGCCTTGGGGCGTTTCGCGCCGTATTTGGAACGGCTCCGGCGCCGTCCATCAACCCCGAGGGAATCGAGCGTCCCGCGGACGATATGATAGCGCACACCTGGTAAATCTTTCACTCGGCCACCACGCACCAGCACGATCGAGTGTTCCTGCAAATTGTGACCCTCGCCCGGAATGTAAGCGATCACTTCCTGGCCATTGGTCAGCCGTACTTTCGCCACCTTGCGCAGGGCAGAATTCGGCTTCTTCGGCGTCCGCGTCATTACCTGAACGCAGACCCCGCGCCGCTGCGGACAATCGGTCAAGGCCGGTGATTTCGATTTCACCGACACTTTCCGTCGTCCTTTTCGCACAAGTTGATTGATCGTTGGCATTTCCAGTCCAAAAAAGGCCGCCGCGACGATTAAGTTTTGGCGACAAAAAATCCGCTCAGGCCGTGAACCCTCGCTCACGCCACTGATGCGGAGACGCGCAATATAGGAACCTTTTCCGAGGCTGCAAAGAATTTTTTCGCGCGCTTCTCGCCGCACGAAATCACGGTTTCGCCCGGGTGGCGCACGCGCTTTGCGTGTCTGGCGATTGCGTTCAGCGATCCCGGACTTCTGTGCACTTTCGGAGACCTCCTGGATCGCGGCGTTGTCCAGTAAGACTGTTTCGGCGAGACGCCGAAACCAACACGCGAGACGCGTGCGCTACCCGGGCCAACGTGCATAAGCCAGGTGAGGCAGGGCCGGCCCCTTTTGAAATCGGGAGTCGTTCCAGCAAAGCAAAATTCGCTTGACTCTCGTCATGGATATTTCTATGTTGTCTGTATAGACAGAAATAACGGGATATATGAAAACGCTCTCACCGCTGGCGCAGAAATTCATCCTCCATTGGGGCGAAATGGGGACGCGCTGGGGGATCAATCGCACCGTCGCTCAAATCCACGCCCTGCTTTTTCTTTCCCCGCGGCCAATGCCGGCGGAGGCGATCGCCAGCGCTCTCGGGATCGCTCGTTCCAACGTCAGCAACAGCCTCCGCGAACTGCAAAACTGGGGGATTGTGCGCGTGGTTCATGTCCTCGGTGACCGGCGCGATCACTTCGAGTCGATGAGAGACGTTTTCGACATGTTCCGAGTCATCATCCACGAGCGAAAAAAACGCGAAATCGATCCCACCCTTCAGGTCTTGCAACGATGCATTGTCGAGGCGGGCAAACCTAAATCAGCCGATCGCTATACCAGGGAACGATTGACCGATCTGCTGCAATTTTTTGAGCTGGCTGAAACCGCCTACCTCCAATTGGAAAAACTGCCAACGACGGCCTTGCTCAAACTGGCAAAGACAGGTGACAAAGCGTTGCGCTTGCTGGGAATGGCAAAACGATAATAAAAATTTTGGCTCATGAATTCTGAATTAACAGAAAAGACTGACATTAAGGAATCGCGATCGTCGGAGCGCCCCGGGGGCTTGGGCGCGGCCGCTCCTCGGGCCGATTCCTTTGGCGGCTGGATTTTATACGATGGCGATTGCTCCTCCTGCACCGCCTCCGCCAGACGATTCGATCGAATATTTCGCCGCCGCGGTTTCCTTTTTCTCCCGCTGCAAACAGACTGGGTAATGAAGCGGCTCGATCTCGAGCCTGGCGCGCCTCTGGAAGAGATGCGCGTCTTGACCAGCAACGGTCGCGACATCGGCGGCGCAGATGCAGTGATTTTTCTCGGTCGCCAAATCTGGTGGGCCCGGCCCTTTGTTGCACTCGCGCGATTGCCTGGCACGCACAAGCTTTTCGATCGAGGCTATCGCTGGATCGCAGCTCATCGAGGTTGTGATCACATTACATGTGAAATCAAGGAGCGGCGGCTTCCCAGCCGCCGACTTACAAAAACGGCGGTTGAGAGACCGCCGCTCCTTGAATTCTGGCGGGGCTGGATTGCGCTGATTGTTTTCCCACCCCTCGCGCTTTTGACGCGGAAGCATGTCGCGCCCTGGCAATTCATGTGGTTGATGACCGGCGCAATTTTCTTGGGCTGCAAATGGCTCACCTTCTGGAGCGCACGAAGACAGATCGTGCATGTCCCCTTTGGT
>QHRO01000158.1 GCA_003220155.1 Verrucomicrobiota bacterium | reverse complement strand
GAGTGAGGAGAGTACCTAGATCTCGGAAGAACGCCCAACGGTCCGAGCCGGACTGACGTAACGTCCAACACCGAACGTCGAAGTCAGAAGTGCCGACAATTCCATGAAAGCCATTCAAGGTTACCATCTCATCAAGCCGGAAGATCTTTCCTGGCGGCCCTCCAACCTGATGAAAATCCCCAACGCGGATTATCTGGAGCGCACCGAGAGCCACAACCTCAGTGCCCGGCTCTGGCGGTTGCCACCCAGGAGCGCGAACACGTTGCACAAGCACATCCGTGCGGAGGAGTTTTATTTCGTGCTGGAAGGTGTAGGCCGGCTGCGCGTGGGAGACGAAACGTTGACGGTGCCGAAATACGGTGGCGTGCTCGTCGGGCCGGAGCAGTTGCGCCAGGTATTTAACGACACCGACGCCGAGGTGCTCTGGCTGATCGTGGGGTCGCCCGAGGAATTGGAATTTCTGCCCGGCGCAAAGACCAAGCCCGACATGTCGCTCATTTATCCGGTTGACCCGAAGCAGTTGCCCAAGGAATTACTCGGCGTGGAGTGGCCACCCAAGGCAGAGTGAAACCAGGCGGCACCGCCGTTGGTGGCCGAATTGCCCGGGGCGGTGCTGTTCTTCGTTATCTTTTTCGTCATCCACGCCATTCAGCAGCGCAGTCTGGCCGTTCTTTTCAGACCATCGCACAAGCAATCCGGAAACTTCATCCGGCGGCGCTTTCGATATCTATACAGTAAACGCTCAGTAAGCGAAGCTGGCGTAGTCACGGATCAATTGGCAGATCCGGCGCGCGAATCGCGTTGGCTGACCTTTCCGCTCGGCTCTTCTGCGGCTGCTCCACTTCCGCTCGATTCGGGCAGCACGCCGCCCTTAAGACGTGGCCTCATCAGCGCGCGTAACTTCGAGTTACATTTCCTCGACAAGAACACGAGTAGTTTGCGCTATCCGGATCGGTAGCGCTTTCGGTAACGCGCTTTACACGGGCGAATCCGTGGCGACGCTTTGTTGAATAAGCTGATCGAGTTTAGTCAGATCAATTGGCTTGACGAGATGATACTTGAATCCGGCCTCTCGGGTCTTTCGGATATCTTCTTCCATCCCAAAACCCGTTAGAGCGATTCCAACCAGCGGGCGGGCGGAGTTTAGTTTCTGCATTAGCTCGATTCCGCTCCCGTCTGGCAAACCTAAATCGCTAATCAACACATCAAACTCTTCTTTGGCACTTAACTCGAGCGCGGACTGGAGACTCGCCGCGGATTGCACATAGTATCCGCGCCGCCGCAGCAAGTTGGTCAGCGACCTGTTGGTATCTTCATGATCCTCGACCAGCAAAATGCGCATGCTTTGATGCTGCGAAGCCTGGCGTCTAACTTTCGGCACGGCATCTCGGTCCGGCTTTTGGCACGTGGGAAAAGTGAGACTGAACTTGGTGCCCTTATTACGGCCAGCGCTTTCTACCGTGATAGATCCCTTGTGCGCTTCGACCAGCGTTTTGCTGATCGCCAAACCGAGACCGAGACCACCGAACTGGGTTCTGGCACCCTGTTCGAACGCATCGAAGATTTTTGGCAGAGTCTCCGGCTCAATTCCAAGTCCGGTGTCGGCGATCTCTACATGCAATTGTTCGTCCGAATCATTGCCAGTCGAGATATGAATTTGCCCGTCTTTGGGGGTAAACTTCACCGCGTTGTTGATTAGGTTCCAAAAGATCTGCTGCAATCGCGCTGGATCGGCGCGGAGATGGACCTTTTGCGCGGCCAGATCCAGTCGGAGGGTTAACTGCTTCCGGACAATTTCACTCTGATAAATTTCTAGAGCGTTGTGTAAGAGGCTGTGGGCGTCAACGACTTCGAAATTGAGTTGAACTTTGCCTTTGCTAACGCGTGTTAAATCAAGCAAATCGTCGATAAGTCGCGCCTCTAACTCGACGTTGCGGCGAATCATATGCAGTGATTCGTGAATGTTCTCGGGCAAGGCCTGCTCGCCCTCCAGCTCCAAGGCTGAGGCGATCACCGGTGTAAGCGGTGTCCGCAATTCATGACTGAGCATGGCGAGAAACTGATCTTTCGCGAGATTAGAGCGCGCTTTTTCCTGCAATTCCTGGTTGGTTTTCTGCAATTCTTGCTGACCTTTTTGCAGTTCGCTCGCGAGGGACTGCGATTGCTTGAGAAGATCTTCCGTCCGCGTATTGGCTTCAATGGTGTTAAGCACGATGCCGATACTCTCAGTCAACTGCTCGAGAAAAGCCTGATGAGTCGAATTGAAACGATCGAGTGAGGAAAGCTCCATCACCGCTTTTACCTTTCCTTCGAACAAGATCGGAAGGACGACAATATTCATTGGCTGCGATTCGCCCAAACCCGAGCTGACTTTAACGTAGTCTGTGGGCACGTTAGTCAGGAGAATGCTTCGCTTTTCCAACGCCGCTTGCCCCACCATAGTCTCGCCGAGTTTGAAATGAGTTTTGACTCCGTCGCCGTTGCGACCTGCATAGCTTGCGAGAAGCTTGAGCTCGGGTTCTGCATCCGAGCCATTCATAATATATAAAACACCTTGTTGCGCGGAAACCAGCGGGGCGAGCTCGGACAGGATCAATTTACCCACTGTCAGCAAATCTCGCTGGCCTTGCAGCATGCGCGTGAATCTGGTGAGATTCGTTTTCAGCCAGTTCTGCTCTTCATTTCGCAATGTGGTGTCTTTCAAATTGCGAATCATTTCGTTAATGTTGTCCTTCACGAAAGCTACCTCGCCCCGTGCCTCCACCTGGATCGAGCGGGTCAGGTCACCCTTGGTGACAGCCGTCGCCACATCAGCAATCGCGCGAAGCTGAGTTGTTAAATTCGCGGCCAGGCGATTCACGTTGTCTGTCAAATCGCGCCACGTTCCGGCGGCGCCCGGCACGTTCGCTTGACCGCCGAGCTTCCCTTCAACACCTACCTCGCGCGCCACTGTCGTTACCTGATCCGCGAAAATCGCCAGTGTATCGGTCATGCTGTTGATCGTGTCCGCGAGCTCTGCAATTTCGCCTTTGGCCTCGACCAGCAGCTTTTGCTTAAGATCGCCGTTGGCGACGGCGGTGACGACCTTAACAATCCCGCGGACTTGATTAGTAAGGTTGCCAGCCATGAAGTTCACGCTGTCGGTCAAATCGCTCCACGTCCCACCCACGCCCTGGACCACTGCTTGCCCACCTAGTTTGCCTTCTGTGCCTACTTCGCGGGCTACGCGAGTCACTTCGGACGCAAACGAATTGAGTTGGTCCACCATCGTATTGACAGTGTTTTTCAATTCAAGGATCTCACCTTTTACATCAACCGTGATCTTCTTCGACAGATCGCCGCTCGCGACGGCAGTGGTAACGGCAGCGATGTTTCGCACCTGAGTGGTCAAGTTCGACGCCATGAAATTGACTGAGTCCGTC
>QHRO01000048.1 GCA_003220155.1 Verrucomicrobiota bacterium | reverse complement strand
CTGATTGGGGGATGAGCAACCCACCTACGACAGGAAAGCTGGAAGCGGAGCTACAGGTAAGAGAAGCGATGCTGCCGGCGAAACTCCGGGACTGGCGAGCGAAGCTGAGTACGAAAGCCAAACAGGAGAAGCGATTTCGCTTCTACAGCCTTTACGGGCTGGTGGGTGATCCCGAGACGTTGCGAGCGGCTTGGATGCAAGTACGAGCCAATGGCGGTGCGCCGGGAGTAGATGGAGTGAGTATTGAGCAAATCGAGAAGGAGGGCGTGGAAGCCTTCCTTTTAGAGTTAGGGAGCGAGCTTGCCCAGAAGCGCTATGGCACGGGAGCGGTGCGCAGGGTGTATATCCCCAAAGGGAATGGCAAGCTAAGGCCACTGGGCATCCCGAACCTGCGTGATCGGGTGGTGCAAACAGCGGTAGTGCTGATCTTGGAACCGATCTTTGAATCGGACTTTCTGGATTGCTCTTATGGGTTTCGACCCGGGCGGAGTGCGCACGACGCGCTGGAAGTCATTCGGCAAAATCTGGTGAACGGGCGCTGCACGGTTTATGACGCGGATATGGAAGGCTGCTTCGACAGCATTCCACACGACAAACTGATTGCGTGTGTGCGGATGCGCGTAGTGGACGGAAGTGTCCTGCGCTTGATCAAGCAGTGGCTACGGGCGCCGGTAGAGGAGAAGGATGAAAATGGGAGGCCACGTCGGCGGCGCAACGACAAGGGAACGCCACAAGGCGGAGTAGTGTCGCCGTTACTGGCGAACATCTATCTGCACTGGTTTGACCGAGTCTTTTACGCCAAAGCGGGACCGGCACGCTGGGCCAAGGCTGTGCTGGTGCGCTATGCCGATGACTTCGTGATCTTAACTCGTGAGGTAGAGGGCAAGCTGAGAAAGTTCGTCGAGGAAAAGATCGAGGTCTGGCTGGGGTTAAGGATTAACCGGGAAAAGACTCGTCTGATCAACTTGCGCGAGCCGGGGCAAAGACTTGACTTCCTTGGTTACAGCTTCCGGCTGGATCGCGACCGCTGCGGGCGAAAGCTGCGTTACTGGAACATGTGTCCATCAACCCAAGCAATCGCGCGCGAGCGTGAGAGGTTGCGGCGAATGATCAACAAGAGCCGCTGCTTCCAACCATTACCCAACCTCATTCAAGAGCTCAATAGACATCTCAAGGCATGGTCGAACTACTTTCGGCCAGGCTACAGCCGAGATGCCTTTCGGCAGATCAACAGCTACGTCCGGCTGCGGCTGGCGCTGCACTTGCGGCGGCACAGTCAGCGTCCGTGGCGCCCTGCCCAAGGCACTTCGAAGTGTGTGCACCTTGATCAACTCGGACTCATCTATCTGTGAAAGCCTCGTGCAAGAACGCCCTGCGAAAGCCGGATGCGGGAAATCTGCACGTCCGGTTTGCGGAGGGGGAGGGAACGCGGCGGTCATTGGCTTTGCCTCATCTCGTGCGTCCCTCTCTACTCTACTGAGAGCGCCGTTCTTTCAACTTTACTTCGCTTCCGCCGCTTTAACCGCGACGCGTAGATCGGACACGAAATTTTTGTACTCGCGTTCGCGGGATTCTTCGTCAGGCTGACGCAAAAGCGAGGAAGGATGAACGGTCGCCACAACTTTTTGCGCAAAACGCGATGAGAGAACTTTGCCGCGTTCTTTTGTGACGCGGAAGCTAGGTCCGAAGATTGTCTGCCCCGCAGTTGAACCGAGACAAACGACAAGCTTGGGTTCGACCAGGCGCAGCTCCGCTTCCAGCCATGGCCGACAGGCGGCGATGTCGCGCGAACTCGGTTTCTGATGAATCCTTCGTTTCCCGCGCGGTTCCCATTTGAAATGCTTCACCGCGTTAGTGACATAAACTTCGTCTCGGTTAATTCCGGCTTCCTCCAGCGCGCGATCCAGAATTTTTCCCGCCGGACCGACGAACGGTTTTCCGGCGACATCTTCATAATCGCCCGGTTGCTCGCCGATCATCAGCATGGTGGCGTGAGAGCGGACAGGCGGTGCACTCTTTCGCGGCTGCCGCGACTTTGGCCAGGCTGTTCGTTGCCGGCACGGGTGCTGGCCGCCAACTGTCTTGTTCGTTCGCGCGCATCTTTAATTATGAGTCGTAGCTCGGCTGCGAATTGTATGTGATTAGATTGAATGCCGCGACCAACGACGCGACTACAACTTGGCAAAATGATCTTGGAAACTTCGCGTTTGATTCTGCGCCCATTCGCCGCTGATGATCTCGATCGCATGGCGGAATTGATGGCGAACAAAGATTTCATGCGTTTCTCGATGGGCCCGATGACGCGAGAACAAGTACAGGGTTTTCTCGATAAAGTGATGGGCTGGGACCGAGGTGGTCTACCATCACAATTCGCCATGACTGTGCGATCGAGTGGCACGCTCGCTGGCTATTGCGGTTTTTTTCACCATGAAGTCGACGGCAAAATGGAAATTGAGGTCGGTTACAGATTGAATAGCGCATTCTGGAACCGCGGACTTACCACTGAAGCAGCCCGCGCCGTTCGTGATCACGGGTTTCGCGATTTGAAACTCAATTACGTCATTTCTTTGATCCATCCGGAAAACCACCCATCTCGCCGAGTGGCGGAGAAAAACGGAATGACTTTGGAAAGGAAAACCACTTTTAGAGGTTTTCCGACATTCGTTTTCGCGATTACACGGGAGCAGTGGGTGAAGCTCCGAAGTGAAATCTAAAAGAGCAGCCGATTAGGCCTCGCTTTCTTCAGCCGCAGCCGCAACTGGCGCGTGACGCCGGATGAATTCGTCCGCCAAAGCGCGGTAGGCGCGCGCGCCGGCCCCGCTCTTGTCGTATTCCAATATAGTTTTGCCGAAGCTGGGCGCTTCGCTTAAGCGCACCGTTCGCGGAATAACGGTGTCGTAAACTCTTGTGGCGAAATGTTGACGCACTTCTGCCACTACTTGCGCGCTCAAATTCGTGCGGCTGTCGAACATCGTCATGAGAATACCGCCGATTTGAATATTCGGATTTGCTCCGGAATCGCGCACTTGCTCGACCACGCGCACAATTTTGACCAGACCTTCCAGTGCGAAGTATTCGCATTGAATCGGGGTCAGAATTTCATCGGCCGCTGCGAGCGCGTTGCTCATGAGAATCCCCAGCGAAGGTGGACAATCGAGCAGCACAAAATCGAAGGCGCTGTCGGCACGTAGCGGTTGCAATGTTCGCGCCAGCCGCAGCAAATGATCGGGCATCCGCGCAATTTCCACCTCCGCGCCGGCAAGATCGAGGTCGGCCGGAACGAGAAAAAGGTGATCCAATCGCGTCGGCAAAATCTTGTCGGCAAGGGTCGTCTCGCCCAGCAAAGGATCATACAGGCTCTCTCCTTCGAAGTCCTGCATTCCGAGCGAGCTGGTGGCATTCCCCTGCGGGTCGAGATCAATGAGCAGAATTCGTTGGGCGTGTTCTGCCAGCGCAGCTCCTAGATTCACCGCGGTCGTGGTTTTGCCGACTCCACCCTTTTGATTCGCGATGGCAATGATTTTCATCGTGTCATCGCGGGACCATCAGCGTACGCAGCTCGAAAGTGCGGCGGCCATCGGCTTCTTGCCACCAAAGGTCGTCAGGCGCGGGTAACATTTCAGTGATTT
This sequence comes from Verrucomicrobiota bacterium, assembly GCA_003220155.1. Lineage (GTDB taxonomy): Bacteria > Verrucomicrobiota > Verrucomicrobiia > Chthoniobacterales > UBA10450 > AV69. The sequence continues at coordinate 1,792 of QHRO01000048.1, read as the reverse complement.
CCAATTCGCCGGCCTTACTCAACCAGCGATGAAAAATTTCCAGAAAAAGATAACTCTCGAGATCGATGAAAACCGGTTTGGTATCTTTGTCGCGGCCTTCCGCGCCACTGCGTCGCAACGCCTGTTCCGTCGGGCGAATGTAAACAAAGCGGGGCCAATCTTTGGCGGCGCGCAATCTTTCAATGGCGAGAACCAATTCACGGGAAAGGCCAGAGAAATTTCCATCGCCCATTTTCTCATTGGAGACAGTCCAGCTGCGGCGCTGGACAATGACGCGCCCGCAACGCAATCGCGGTGTATGCGGCGCCAACCCGAATTGGAACGGATGAAACCCGAGCGGAATGATCCAATTGCGGGCAAAAGATCCGAGATATTGGCCATTGGCGCGAAGCGCAACGTCGCCATCTTGCTCGATGAAAACTTCGGTCTGCGCTGGTAAAACAGAATGCCAACGGGGATTACCGCGTTGCGGGGACGCGAAGACCGCCTGCTGGGGCAGGGCATCGAAAATCCGTACCGTAGTATGAGCGGTAAAATCGGCGGCGAAAAAACCGAAATGAAAAAATGGTTTGCCGCTCGTGCTTAATTGAAGTGCACCGGAAAGGGCAGCGTGATCGGGGCAACTCCAGTACATACAATGATGCAACGTAGCAGCGGCCGGATGCAGCTCGCTTACGATCCAGCGATATTCGCCGCGCAAAATCGCGTCCTGCGATTTGGCTGCAAGTTGCAAATCACCGGAAGGAAAAGTGAATTCGTCAAATTTCTGGTAGGAAAAATTTTCGCGAACGAAATGGCAATCTGCGGCGGTGAGTTCGTACTCGGCGAGGTGAGCATGCGGCTTTAGTCGTTCGCGAAAGGCGGCTTTAATTTCTTGAAACGCCATCACGGCCAGGCCAACGAGACCTGGACCGGTTAATGGAAGCTTAGCTGTTTCGCAGGCGCGCAAAAACGCGGGCAGTGGCAGCGCACTTTTTCCAACCTTTTCCAATACCATGCGCAAACCGGCGGCAACGCGGGAGGCAACAAAAGCGTAATTGTCGCGCCAAAAATCAATCCAGGGTTCTGCCTCGGTCGCGACTTCGTCGAGAAGAGTTTCGCTGATTTCGAATCTGCAATCGCGAAAACATTCTTCCGCGATCGGATTGACTGCGGCATAAAGCGAGCGCTGACCTGGTTTGCGTTCCGCCCCGACCTGAGAAAACTGCTGGCGCGCTGCGGCAAAAATTTGTTGGCGTTGATTCGGCTCGGTTGTTTCTGAAAAATCCGCGGCGGACTTAACCAGTGAATCAGCGAGCGGCAGCCAACGCTGACGTGCTGCTCCCTCGCGCCAGGCCGCGATATCATCGTGCAAAATCTGGAAGGCGAAGGGTTCGAGCGCCGGAACTTCCAGCGCAGCGATCAGGATCTTTTTATCGATTAAATCGCGAATAAGATCGAGGTCTCCATCGACGGGCGTCGCAGCAGACTCGTCGCCATTCGGAGACTCGATTAGCGTGTGTATTGGCGTTGCGCCATTGCATCGAGCCAGAATGGGCAGCTCCTGCGGCGAAATTTCGATGGCAGTGCCGCTATCCACGAACACGAAACGATTGTCGATGAGAAGGCCATTTGGATTGAGTCGCGGTCGGTGCTCCAAAAAAGTTTGTGGATCGGAATTAATCGCTGCGGCTAGAGCATGCGCCGTCCAGCGTTCGAGAAAAACTTCGCGACGCGCGATGCCCGGACGCGGTTCAAAATTTAGCGCGGAACCAGTTTGACTGGCCGAACCCCAAGCCGAAGGACCGAATTC
>QHRO01000220.1 GCA_003220155.1 Verrucomicrobiota bacterium | reverse complement strand
GGAGAAACGCGCATCCATCCCGGTGGGTGCCGGTTGAAACCTCGGCCCTCGAGCAAAGAATCAAGCTTGCCTTAGCTCCGGAACTTACTCTTGACCGTCTAGGCAAAAGATTGAACAATTCTTTACCAAGACTGTCTAGGCTTGAAAGATTTTATGGCGAAAGAGAAACCAGACTTGGTTTACGGAACGCTCGACATGTTGATCTTGAAGGCGCTCCAACACGACCCGCGGCACGGCCTCGCGATCGCCGATCGGATCCAGCAGATGTCTCAGGACATTTTGCGTGTAGAATGGGGCGTGTCTGATAACAATCGTAAAGCCCGTTATTACAAACTGACCTCGGCCGGACGCAAACAGCTTGCAGCGGAAAAGGACCACTGGCTGCGCATTACCAAGGGAATCGATCTCGTCCTTTCCGGAACCTGAATCGTTTATGCCGCGACTCCGCGCCTGGTTTTCTCGACTCCTCGGACTGTTTTCCAAAAACAGTCGGGATGCCGAGATGGCCGAAGAAATACAACAACATCTCGATCTTCTGACTGAGCGAAATATCGCCGCAGGCATGTTGCCTCACGAGGCCCGCAACGCAGCGCTGCGGCAGTTCGGCGGCGTCGAGCAGATCAAAGAAGTCGCGCGCGAACAACGGCTCTGGCGATGGGCGGATGAATTTGTTCAGGACGTTCGCTTCGGTGCGCGAATGCTTTGGCGCACGCCGGGATTTTCCATTCTGGCAATTCTTTGTCTGACCCTCGGCATCGGCACCAACGCAGCCGCCTTAAGTTGGATCGAAGGGATTCTCATCCGCCCCTATCCGCTCGTCGCGCACCAGGATCGAATGTTCGCGCTCAACGCCACCATCCGCGGCACCGAGGGTTACAAAGGCCTTTCTTATCCGGACCTTCTCGATTTCCAAAAGAACTCGACGCTTTTTGAGTCATTCATTGTCGATAAAATCACAGGCACAACGCTGAGCAGTGGCGACCGCGCCGAGCGTGCGGTCGGAGGAATGGTGTCCGCGAATTATTTTGACGCCCTCGGCGTGCGGCCAATTCTCGGCCGCGGCTTTCGACCCGAAGAAGGCACCGGACGCAACGCGCACCCGGTCACAGTCATAAGTTACATGACGTGGAAGAATCGTTACAAAAGCGATCCCGACATCATTGGCAAAACGCAGTTTATGAACGGCGTTCAGCACACGATCATCGGCGTGGCGCCGGAAAAATTCCACGGCACGTTCATCGGCTACTCGTTCAACTTCTGGGTACCGACGTCGATGCAGGAGACGTTCGATAACACGGGCTACAAACTCGAAGATCGGGGCGCGCGTTGGATTGAAGGTTACGCGTTTTTGAAACCGGGCGTTACGCGGCAGCAAGGGCAGGCGGAACTTTCGGCGATCGCAAAACGATTGGAGAACGATTATCCCGAAACAGATCGCGGCCACGAGATTTCGCTTTTGCCATTGTGGAAAACGCCGTTCAACGCAGCGGGCGGGATTTCGACGACGCTCGGCATCACCGCGGCCGTCGTTTTCTTTGTCCTCCTCATCGCTTGCGCCAACGTGAGCAATCTTTTGCTCGCGCGATCACTCTTGCGCCGACATGAAATGACGATGCGGCTTGCGCTCGGCGCCGGACGCCGCCGTTTGATCAAGCAACTCTTCACCGAAGGCTTGCTTCTTTCGTTGATCGCCGCTCTCGGCGGAATCGCAGTCGCCTATTGGAGCCGCAACGCGCTCGTGCTCGCGTTTCCGCCATCGGTGCCCGGGATCACGATTGATTATCCCGGAAGCATGGATTGGCGCGTTCTCCTGCTTAGCATCGCGATCTGCATTGGATCGACAATGCTTTTCGCGCTCATGCCCGCCGTCCAAGCGAGCCATGTCGATCTTTCCGGCGCACTCAAAAGCGAAGGCGCCGGAGTCATCGGTGGGCACGGGCGATCGCGATTGCGATCGACTTTGGTGCTGGTCCAGATCTCGCTCAGTTTTGTTCTCCTCGCCGGCACCGGCTTGCTTTTGCAAAGCCTGCAGCGAATGCAAAACACGAGTCCCGGTTTCTTGACCAACAATGTGATTGTGTCAGTCGTTGATTTATTTTCGGCAGGTTACAAACTCGATCGCGCTAAAATTTTTCACACGCAGTTGCTCGATCGCGTCCGCGCGCTCCCCGGTGTTGAGTCCGCGGCTTTGACACGGGTAATGCCGTTCAGTTACAACCCTCCTTCTTCCGCGCCGATCGAGATCGATCGCTACCAGCCCGCACCTGATGAGCAACCGAACGCGGATTATGTTCAGGTCAGCGAGGATTATTTTTCCACTCTCGGGATCCCGCTGGTCGCCGGCCGTGAGTTTACTCGAAATGACGACGAGGATTCGCCGCGAGTCGCGATCATCAATGAAACGATGGCGGCGAAATATTGGCAGGGAAAAGATCCTCTCGGCCAACGGCTCAAAGTGAAAGATACCTGGATGCAAATCGTCGGTGTCGCAAAAAATGTGTACTACGAAACAAAGCTTGAAGCTCCGAGGTCGTTCTTTTATGTGCCGGTTCGCCAGAACTTTTTTGTCGGGAACACTTTGCTCATCCGCACACGGGAAACTCCGGGCGCGATCACGAATGCGCTGTCGCGCGAAGTCCACGCGCTCGATCCGACCTTGGCGCCATACGCCGCGGATCGTTTGCAAGAGCAAGTGGACCAACGGGGCTACACTCAGCGACTCGCGGCCACGTTGCTCGCGATTTTTGGCGGGATGGCGTTGTTTCTCGCCGCGATCGGACTTTACGGCGTCATGTCGTATTCGGTTTCGCAAAGCACGCGCGAGCTCGGCGTCCGCATGGCGCTCGGCGCTGGTGTGCGAGATGTTTTGCGATTGGTCATGTCACGCGGTTTGCGATTAACCATCGCCGGAGTCGTGGTCGGCGCCGCCGCGGCATTGCTGCTGACGCGCTTGATGGGGAACCTGCTTTACAAAGTCAGCCCGCGCGACCCAATCGCATTCGGCGCAGCTCTGATTATTTTGATCGCGGTTGCGCTGCTCGCCTGCTTCCTCCCGGCCCGCCGCGCCACCCGCGTCGATCCCGTCCGCGCCTTGCGGATTTAATCCTCGAGAATATTGCAAGTTTGGAATCCGGCTCGCGCCGTGACGGCCGATACTTGATAGTCGATGTTGCCTGCTGGATGCTGGATTTTAGCCGCCTTAGGTAGCAAGAATCACTATGGCACGCAAAGGATGAATAAAGTTGCTTCAGTCCCCGCCGTTTTTAGGAAAACTGCGGATACTTTCGCCGCCGCGGCAAAAACTTTGCCGCAACAATACTTTGTCTCGGACGAAATTTTTCGGCAGGAACAAGAACAACTCTTCTCAAAGCAATGGATATTGGTCGGGCATCAGAGTCAGATTGTCCGCAACGGAGATTACTTCGTCGCTGAAGTTAATAGAGAATCGTTAATTGTTGTCAGGGATAAAAACGGAAGAATTCACGGATTCTTCAACGTCTGCCGGCATCGTGGGACGCGCTTGAAGGAAGACGCGTGCGGCCACGCGTCCGCGATTCAGTGTCCGTATCACGCCTGGACCTACCGGCTCGATGGTCGGCTGATCGGCGCGCCGCACATGGATGAAGTGCCGGGGTTCGATAAGGCTGATTATTCCTTGCGCGCGGTGAATCTCGCGCTTTGGGAAGGATTCATCTTCATCAATCTCGATGAGAACGCGATGCCACTGGAAGAATGGTTCGCGGAGTTGAACGGGAAGTTTTCGCATTGGAATATGTCGATCTTGCGCCCGGCGAAACGGGTTGAGTACGACGTGCAAGCCAATTGGAAGTTGATGTTCGAGAATTATTCGGAGTGCTACCACTGCCCGGGTGTGCATCCGCAATTACAGAAAGTTTCACCGTACGATTCGGCGGAGAACGACCTGCGCGAAGGGCCGTTCCTCGGCGGATTTATGAAGATCAATCCTGGCAAGAGCCTGACCATGAGCGGAAACGCTTGCGCAGCGTTCGTCGGCAAGATCGAGAATCTTCAGCAGGTTTTTTATTATTCGATTTTCCCGAACATGCTTCTCAGTCTGCATCCCGAATACGTGATGGTGCATCAGCTCTGGCCCCACTCACCAGAACGAACACTGATTGTGTGCGATTGGCTATTTCATCCGGACGCGTTCAATCGATCCGATTTCAAACCCGATGACGCGATCGAATTCTGGAACATGACGAACACACAGGATTGGCACGTCTGCGAGTTGAGCCAGCAAGGAATCGCGTCGCGTGTGTATGAGCCGGGGCCGTATAGTTCGCGCGAAAGTATTCCTGCGGCGTGGGACAGGTATTATCTTAGCATGATGCATTAACACCCTCGTGCTCGCCTACCACGCCGGAGCCTTAGCGAAGGCGGATGTTCGTAGGAGCAGGAATCGCCGAATGGCTTCGGCGCGTCACGCGTTAAATCGTTGAAACGTTAAAGCGTTGAAGCGAGCATGAGCGGTATGCCTCCGCTCACGTATGCTAACTATTTGGACTTGGAGAAGCTCTTGACTCTTCAGAAACCGCGCTCAACGCCAGCGGAACATGATGAAATGCTCTTCATCATCATTCACCAAACTTACGAGCTCTGGTTCAAGCAGCTACTGCATGAGTTTGAAAAAATTAAGAAGGATTTTTCCGCAGGCGATCTCTTCGGCGCGATTCATTCCTTCAAGCGCACTCGGACCATCATGAAGACGCTGGTTGCACAGGTAGACATTCTTGAGACGATGACTCCGGCGTCCTTCTCCAGCTTTCGCGACCGGCTCGAAACCGCCTCGGGGTTTCAGTCGATCCAGTTTCGAGAAATTGAATTTGTGCTCGGATACAAACGGGCCTCGACGCTTAATTACGTTCGCCCAGATTTTCCCGGTCACGATCGTTTACAACAGCGACTCGGCGAGCGCACCGTAATCGACCATTTCTACGATTTCCTCGCGACTCGCGGCGCCCAGATTCCAGCGGAGCTCAAAAATCGCGACCTTTTACAGGCGAACGGCCCTGACGAGCAAGTGCAGAAAGAAATTCTTCGGCTTTACCAAGGCTCACCCGAACTCACTATCCTTTTCGAATTGATGACCGATTTCGATGAAGGATTGCAGGAGTGGCGTTATCGACACATCAAGCTTGTCGAGCGAACGATCGGCGCGAAACACGGCACTGGCGGATCGCCTGGCGTGCCATTTCTGAAAGAGTCGTTGTTCAAACCGATTTTCCACGATCTGTGGGCCATCAGGCACAAGATGTGACCGCGGTCGCTAGCGCGCCGCGGAATAATGAAGCCCGAATGTCGAATGCCGAATTAAGCCCAAAATTCTGCGAACGGGAAAAATAGCTTCCCCGCTCCGCTCCGTTCCGATACAGAATTTCGCTCAGTCAATCTGAACGCATTCTTTCATTATCCAGGAAACTAAAATGAGAAAATATATTGCGGAATTTATTGGCACCTTCTTCCTCGTCCTTACCGTCGGCTGCACTGTTATCCCCGCCCCGGCAGGTGTCATCCCTGCGCTCGCCATTGGCGCAGTGCTCATGGTCATGATCTTCGCCGGCGGTCACATTTCGGGCGGGCACTTCAATCCGGCAGTCACGTTCGCCGTTTTCATCCGTGGAAAATTGCTGATGAAAGACGTTGTTCCATACTGGCTGGCTCAAATCGCTGCCGGTATTGCCGCAGCGCTCGTCGCCATGTTTCTCGTTGGAAAAAGCGGGGCGCCGATGGAAATTACGAATGTCCCCGCCGCGTTCGTCGCCGAGTTTCTCTTTACTTTCGCGCTCGCATACGTCGTTGTGAATTGCGCGACCGCGAAAGGCACTCTGGACAACAGCTTTTACGGCCTGGCGATCGGTTTCACGGTCCTGGCCGGCATATTCGCAGTCGGATCGATTTCTGGCGGCGCGTTCAATCCGGCAGTCGCCATCGGTGCGGCAGTGATGAAACTCGTCAACTTCCGGGACATTTGGATTCACATCGTGGCTGAGCTTGCAGGCGGCTTCCTCGCCGGAGTGACTTTCAAATTCCTGAACCCGACGGATATATAGCCGGTGATTTTTCCAAAGAAGAAACCGCTAGGCTTCGATCACGGATTAATGCCCAGGAAATCGCAGGCATTACCGGAAAATAATCGTGTCTTTTCTTTCGCCGTGAGTTTCAGCGATTGGATGACTTTGCCCGGATGAGCTTCGCCTAACGGGAACGGGTAGTCGGAGCCCAGGGCGACGCGCGCTACGCCGAATAGCTTAAGCAAAAGCTTCAAGGCTTCTTTATCGTGCACGAGTGAATCAACGTAGAATCGCGCCGGGGTGTGACCATGCGCGAGATAGCTGCGGGGGGTCGCGAGGTTATCGGTGTCATATAAGTCGGGACGCACGTGGAAGGCGTGTTCAATTCGTCCGATGGTAAATGGAAACGCGCCACCGCCGTGGGCGAAAGCTACGCGCAGCTTTGGGAAGCGTTCGAGAACGCCGCCGAAAATCATCGAACAAATCGCGAGTGACGTTTCAGCTGGCATTCCGACGAGCCACGGCAACCAATATTTTGGCATGCGTTCCTTGCCGAGCATGTCCCAGGGATGAACGAAGATGGCAGCGTTGAGTTGTTCCGCCGCGCTCCAAACAGGCTGAAGCGACGCATTATCGAGATTCAAAGTATCGATGCGTCCGGAGTGCGGATTTGCGTCCACGTGCGTGCCGATTTGTGCGCCGCGCAATCCCAGCTTGCGGACGCAACGTTCCAACTCTTGAGCCGCCAAATCCGGATCCTGAAGCGGGATAGTCGCTAACCCAGCGAATCGTTTCGGGTGGTCGCGGACTACATCCGCGATGTGGTCGTTCAGCCGCCGTGAAAGATCGAGCGCGTCGTGTGGTTTCGCCCAATAACTGAACATCACCGGCACGGTCGAGAGGACCTGCATAGAAATTTTTTCGCGATCCATTTCTTCGACCCGCCGTTTTGGATCCCAAACGTTGTCCGTGATTTCGCGAAAGACGCGGTCACCGATCATCATCCGCGCGCAGCATGGTTTGTAGTGATCGAGCCGGACGAATCCCGCATAGCCGTATTTGGCGTCGAGGTCAGGCCACTCCCGCGGCAAAATGTGCGTATGCAAGTCAATCTTCATGCACAGTTATAGCTCTCTCTTGAAATCGACGGGCAACATGCCCGTCGGGCGCACAGGCCAGAGGCCCGTGTTCCGATAAGCACCCCGGTGGAAGAATGTTGGTGTGCAGGTCGATCTTCATTTGGAGGGCGTCGGTACCCGTTTTGTCATGTCGAGCGAAAGTCGAGACATCTCCTGCTATTTCTCTATTAAAAATTAGAGATTCCTCGACTTCGCTCGGAATGACAAGGAGGACGCTCGGCTGACATGAACCTGCATTGTGGCGGCGCCTTCGCCGTTCTAGGTCAGACGCCATATACTTTAGACCGGCGTTTGACAGAAACGCCCTACAATTGTTTTCGTTAGAACGGTTTTACTGGTTCGGGCTGCGGGACTTTTTGGCCGCACCTTTTACAGGTGCGCCGAGCATCATCGTTCCAAAAATCGAGCATCGCCTGACTGAAGTGTTCAACAATGTCGCCGCAGTCGAAATCGATGTCCTCCACTAACGCCCCGCAATTGTCGCAGTAAAAAATGACGTGCTCGTGCTCACCCGGCGGCCGGCGACGCTCGACTACCACCCCCAAGGTGTCCGGCGGCCGCACCGGTGCATGCGGGACGTTGGGCGGAATGAAGAACGTCTCTCCTTCACGCACGAGATGATCGATGATGCGATCGCCTTCGCGAATACGCACTTTGATGTCCCCCTTGAGCTGGTAAAAATATTCTTCCGAATCGACCAGGTGAAAATCATTCCGGGCATTCGGACCCTTGATCACCATCACAAAAAAATCGCGCCCATCATAGAGGTAACGATTGCTCACCGGCGGCCTAAACTTTTCACGATTCCGTTCGATCCACTGCTCGAGGTTGATCGGCGGCTGCACGGCGGGCGCGTTCTTGCCAACAGACGATGATGTTGCCTGCTCAGTAATCGTGGCCATCAACCGAGCGTATTCCACCCGCGCGCAGCGTCAAACCCGGAAGAATCGCCCAAGCATGGAAGAAAGCGGTCGTCCTCTGGCAAGCTCGGCAACGGCATCGAGATTGCTTCGTTTGAATCCACCGATTTCCCGTAATTTCACCAATGCCGCTTCCCGTTGCACTCTCTCATGATACGACTAGCGTCCGCCGCCGGATGAAGGTCCCGAAGATCACCCCAATCTTTGCCGCGATTGGCTCCGTAATTATCTTCGGCGGCTGCGCAGATTTTCAGCAGGAGCTCACTGCCGGCGCGCAAAGGCTGCCCGATTTTTTTCCCGGTGCCGCTACGTCCGAAGGCTACTGGCACGGCGGTCATTTTCCTGGCCCGGCCAAGATCGTCGTCCACGTCCACGAACAACGTGCCTACTTTTACAAGGGCCGCAGGCTGGTTGGGGAAAGCACGGTTTCAACTGGAAAGCGAGGCTTCGACACGCCGCCGGGTCGTTATCATGTAATCGAAAAGGACAAGACCCATGTCTCGAGTGAATTTGGCGACTATGTCAATGACTGGGGCCAAGTGGTCAAAGCCAACATTGATGTGCGCAAAGACGCACAACCCGCAGATACTCATTTCGATGGCGCCCGGATGCCTTACTTCATGCGATTCAACGGCGGCTATGGAATGCACGCAGGCTATGTTCCGAGATTTCGCGCTTCGCATGGCTGCATCCGCTTGCCGGCGCGAATGGCGCGGCATTTTTTCGAGAACACCCCCGACGATACGCCTGTAATCGTTAGGGAATAAGCCAGTTCCCTCGCGATTGAGCCGGAGACGAAGGCGTGTACCCTCATATCAATGCCGGCTACGGTTATGCCCAGCCTTCGCTATCGGAATGCGCCGGCGGCAATTGAATGGCTTGGCCGCGTTTTCGGACTCCGGAAAAATCTTGTCGTGTCTGATGCCAGCAGCGGCATCGCTCACGCTCAATTGAGCTTTGGCGATGGAATGATGATGCTCGGATCTGTGCGTGACAACCAGTAGGGACGCTTTATCAAACAGCCGGACGAAATCGGCGAAGCGGCAACGCAATCTGTTTACCTAGTCGTGCCCGATGCCGATGTTATTTACGAACGAGCAAAAAACGCCGGCGCCGAAATCTTAATTCCAGTCAGGGATGAAGAGTATGTGGGCGTAGTTTTTCCTGTCGCGATCTTGAAGGCCATCTTTGGACCATCGGCACCTACGATCCTTGGAAGAGTGCCGAAGATTAGCCCGGCGGCCAACTCATTTGTCGTTGCCCGAGCACGTGCACGTGCAAATGCGGCACGCTTTCCCCCGCATCGGGCCCGCTGTTAACTACGACACGAAAACCGTTTTTGAGTTCGAGTTTTTTTGCAACTTCAGCCGCGGCCAACAACAGGTCACCCAATAGCTCACGATCACTTGCCTTGGCATCGAGCAAACGCGGCAGCACCCGCTTCGGAACAATCAGAACGTGGACCGGTGCCTGCGGGTTGACGTCGCGAAACGCAATCAGGTTTTCTTTTTCCAGCACAATGTCAGCTGGAATTTCGCGAGCGATGATTTTCTCGAAAATCGTCACGATTTAACGAAGCGAGCAGTTTAATTCGGGCAAACCTTTTACCGCGGAAAGTTTTTCGCGAACGAAACAAACGATCTCCGCGCGCAAAACATCGCAGGCCCGAGACCAGACGCGCGTACCGCGCAAATGTTTCACGCAGGGATTGAGCGCGACCAGCTGCACCGAGGTAACCTGGGTTTGCAAGAGCAGTTCCAGCCGGCGCGTTAACATTTCAAAAAACGCCAGCTCATATCCGCCGCCGGCGCTGTAAGCGATTTCAAACAATGAAATCGTTACTGGCGGCGGCGTGGGGCTGAAATGCGGTACGATTTCTTTGTAGCCAATCACTTTCAAAACGTAGCGCACGGTTTGTGATAGCTGGTTGAAAGCAATAAAGCTCTCGTCATTCCGCAGCCGAAGATAAAAGGCAATGCTTTCGGTCACGTGATCGGTCAGCCACCAGCTGGGATAGCCCGCGTCGTTCGCTGCGCGTGTAATTGCTTCTCGCAACCACCCGCGATCAAATTCGAAAAGCTGGCCGGTTTCAGCTTTCAAATAGGGAAATTCTTCCTTGAACGCGACCATTCTTAGCGTTTCTCCGTGGGAAAAAGTTCTCGCTGCTGCGCATTCGTTTTCACCCGACGGCCCAACGCCTGGATGGCGTCGACAAACTCATCGGCCTGCTCAAAGCGGCGATGGACCGACGCGAAACGGAGATAGGCGACTTCATCGATATCGCGCAATTTTGCCATCACGTGCGTGCCGATCTGTGCCGAAGTGACTTCGCGCCCGCCGGTCTCGATTTCGTGAATGACATCGTCCACCGCTTGTTCCAGAAGGACGAGACCGATTGAACGTTTCTCACAGGCCTTGGCCAAGCTGTTGACTAGCTTACGCCGATCGAAAGGCTCATGAGAACGATCGCGCTTGATCACACGGAGATCGGTGCGCTCGATTTCTTCATACGTGGTATAACGATAAGCGCATTTCAGACATTCGCGGCGGCGTCGAATGCTAAGGCCTTCCCGGGACTGGCGCGAATCGATCACCTTATCATCCCGCGACCCGCACTTTGGACAACGCATAGTGTCGGAGCACTCAGTATCACACAACAACTTGTGGCGTCAATGCACGAATAACAATCGCACGACTCCGCTTCCGGCGAGGGAGGACTTCGTCCCCTGCGAAAACAGCCCGCCTGTCCGGCGGTCATAGACCGCCGCTACAGAAAATCTCAGCAGGCTACAGGCTGGACTTCCTATGTTCCGTCGCCTCAATTCAAATAAGGACACGACCCAAATCTTGTGCCCGCGGTACGAGGTGTTCTTAGGCTGGAGCAGCTCTGGGCGCGGCAATTTTTTTCTTTGGTCTCGCCTTTTTTTCTTCGAACTCGAAACCAACTTTTCCGTTTTCCAGTTTGAGGTAAGCGGAAAAGGCGCGGCCTTTTTTGGAAATAAATTTGTGCAGAAGATCGGTTTTTCCGGTCGTAATCAGTTTCTGCACCTGTTCTTTTGGAATTTCGCGATGCAAGATGTTTTTACTAATGCGAAAGTTGCATGTCTTGGGTGTTGCGATGGCGTTCTCGCAGGCACAGGAACGATCCAGAACATAAACCCGCCCCTTGTGGCAGACCGGGCACAATCCGAGCGCTTCATGTTTTTCCGTGTCGATCTTTTGCTCGGCATCGAGACCGTTCTCACCAAAATCGAACAGTGGTTTCTTCTCCGCCCCAAGCTTAACTACAGCTTCGAAAGGTCGCCCCATTTTACTGCGGAAACCCTGGAGCGGCCCCACTCGCCCTTTTGCTAACAATTCGTGGACTTCCTCCGGCTCAAATTGTCGCGAGGCCATTGTCTTCCACATCAACCAATCACAGTTTAGGCAGCGGAAGGTTTTGTAATCTTCCTTGATCGGGCCTCCGCCACAGTTGGGACATTTGGCGTCGATGGTGGCGTATTCGCCCTCGATTGTTTCGCCGCGAAAATTGCGGACGTTCTCGACGATCTCGCGCGTTAGATCGCGGATGCCTTCCATGAAATGCCGGCGATCGAGTTTGCCGTGCGCCATTTGTTTGAGACGCGATTCCCATTCGCCGGTCATTTCCGGTGTGCATAGCACATCGGTGTGCAGATTTCGGAGCAGCGTGATCAAGGACAACCCCTTGGCAGTGACGATCAGCTCCTTCCCTTTGCGTTCGATGTAACCATCGTGAATCAGACCTTCGATGATTTGCGAGCGCGTCGCTGGAGTACCGAGCCCGCGTTCGCGCATCGCCTCGCGCAGTTCTTCGTCCTCGACCAATTTTCCCGCGCCTTCCATCGCTGAGAGTAGAGTCGCTTCGGTGAAACGTGCCGGTGGCTTCGTTTCATTTTCCTTGATCTCACCGGCAAGCACTCTGGCCGATTCGTTAGGCGTAACGGGAACGATCGCCTGATCGTCTTCGCTGCCCGCCTCTTTGCCGTAAACCGCGAGCCAACCTGGATCGACGATGATCTTTCCATCGGTTTTGAAAGGCTCACCTTCGACTCGGGTAATGCGCGTGGTCACCTCGAATTGTGCCGCCGGATAAAAAACCGCGATGGTCCTACGCGCGACCATATCGTAAATCTTTCGCTCAAATTCGTCGAGACGCGCAGGCGAAGCGCCCGTTGGAATAATAGCGTGGTGATCGCTGACCTTTGCGTTATTGAAGACGCGCTTGGTTGGCTTCACCCAATCGTTGTTCAATGCCTTCTTGGCATGCCGGGCCAATGTCGGGTCGTTGAAAGTCGACATCACTTTGCGGACCTGGGCGAGATTATCCTCCGGCAAATAACGCGAATCGGTCCGCGGATAAGTCAGCACCTTGTGCTTCTCGTAAAGTGCCTGGGCCAATTGCAATGTCCGTCGAGCGTGCAAACCAAAACGGTTATTCGCTTCCCGCTGGAGAGTCGTTAGGTCATAAAGAAGTGGCGAAAGCTGAGTAGATGGCTTTTTCTCCTCGGTGACGACGCCGGTCTTACCGGTGCATTTCTGTTCGATTTCCGCGGCTCTTTCCCGACCCCAAATCCGCTCCGCTCGCGCGTCTTCGTCTCCATCTTTCTTAAAGTTCTCATCGAACCAGCGGCCACGATAGCTTCCTGCCTCGACACCGAATTCAGCATGAACTTCGAAATATGACCGTGGCTTGAACCCGCGGATTTTTTCTTCACGACCAGCCAGAATGGCCAGCGTCGGCGTCTGCACCCGGCCCGCGGCAGTCATTTGAAATCCGCCGCTGCGCGAATTGAAAGAAGTCAGCGCACGGGTGGCATTGATGCCGACGAGCCAGTCGCTCTCCGCCCGTGACCGGGCGGCGTCGGCCAGTGGCCGCATCTCTTGTTCCGAACGAAGATGCTCAAATCCGGCCCGAATTGAGTCGGCCGTCATCGATTGTAACCAAAGTCTGCGCGTCGGTTTTTTCCCTCCGATCCAGCGCATGGTATTGCGGAAAATCAGCTCGCCTTCACGACCAGCATCGCAGGCATTGATAATCTCGGTCACATCCGGCCGGTTGGCCAGTTTCTTGAGCAAATACAAACGGTCTTTGGTCTTTTCCTTCGGCACGAGATCAAAGTGGTCAGGCAACACTGGAAGATTCTCGAGCTTCCACTTTCCCCGTTTCACTTCCGCGCCCTCTGGCGGAATCATTTCGACCACGTGGCCGACCGCCGACGAGATCACATAACGATCGTTCTCGTAGTGATCGCCTGATTTCTTGACTCCGAGAACGCGGGCGAGGTCAATGGCCACGCTTGGCTTTTCGGCGATGATCAGAGTTTTGGACATGAAAAGGGTGGAATCGAAGCTCAGCTTCGCCCGAATTGCAAATTGGTAAAAGCAAGACCCGGGCGAGATGCCGGATCAGAAGGCTTATCCCAACTTTACGAAGTATTTGCCGGGCAACTGTTTAACCAGCCGTTTCAATTCCAGACGCAAAAGAACGGAAGAGACCGTCGGACTCGGCAGGTTGCATCTAGCCGCGATGGCATCGATGGCCGTTTCACTCGCTTCAATCGCGTCATAGACGCTGCGCTCCGACTCCGATAATTCGGGCAACGGCCGCGTAGCAGCGGCGATTGGTTTTGATTCGGGCAAGAGAATCTGCAAATCATCCAGAATATCGGAGGCGTCCATCACAAGCTTTGCGCCTTGCTGAATCAAGCGGTTGGATCCCATCGCGCTCGGGGCGTTGATGTGCCCTGGCACGGCGTAAACCGAGCGGCCCTGCTCAATCGCCTGCGACGCCGTGATCAAAGCGCCGCTGTTCAAACCGGCTTCCACAATTAAAATTCCCTGACTCCAACCACTGATGATTCGGTTGCGCATTGGAAATGTCTGGCGATCGGGTTCTATTTCCATCGAGAATTCGGAAAGGATCGCACCATTTCCGCTGCGGATTTTTTCGGCGAGTGCAGCATTTTCCGGAGGATAAAGTTTCGACAATCCCGAGCCGATCACGGCGATAGTGCGGCCTTTAGCCGCGAGCGCGCCCTGATGCGCCGCTGTGTCAATGCCACGCGCCAGACCGCTAATGACTGTCAAACCGGCGTAGGCCAGCTGGTAAGATAGTTTCTTAGCCGATTCGGTCCCATAATGGGTCGTCCGTCTTGAGCCAATGATGCCAATGGCGTGTTGATCGCGTTCCTGTAACTCGCCCGAAACGTAAAGTACAATGGGTGGCGAATGAATTTCGCGCAGCGACTTCGGATATAGCGGCAATTCCTGCGTGATTACGCTCGCACCAAAATCGGAGATTCTTTTTAACTCCGCGGTCAGATCGACAATCGACTCCCAGTTCGAAATCTGTTCCGCGACTTCGTTGCCAATCCCTTCGATTCTGCGCAGTTCGTCACGTTTGGCTGCGAGGACGCGCTCCGGTTGACGAAAGACTTCGAGGAGCCTGCGCAACCGCACGGGCCCCATCGTCGGCAACATGTTGAGCGCGATACAGGCTTCGGTGGAATTCATAGAGTGTGAGCGGGCGATTGAGGTCAATCGCTTCTATGTTGCACCCACACCGCAAGCGGCCCGTCGATCAAAATGGAATTTCGTCTTCGTCCGCCTCGGCAGCCGCAGCGGATTTCGGCGGCGCAACCGGTTTGCCAACGCGCCCAGCGCGATCACCCTCATCGCCGCCATTAGCAGCACCACCACTGCGAGGACTTCCCAGCATTTGCATCGTTTCCCCGATTACCTTCAGCTTGCTCCGCTTTTGTCCCGACTGTTTGTCGTCCCAGGTATCGAGCTGGAGGCGGCCCTCAATAAAAACCGGCCGCCCTTTTTTCAGATATTCACCGGCGACTTCCGCCGTGCGTCCCCAGAAAGTGACATCCACAAATGTGACCTCCTCGCGCTTCTCGCCGTTCTCCAACGTGTATTGCCGATTCACCGCAATTCCAAGATCCGCCACCGCGCTTCCTTTTGGCGTATAACGCACTTCGGGATCGCGGGTAAGATTTCCAAGCAAAATGACTTTATTAAAACTCGCCATGCCTCCTTTTAGCGAAGTTATTGTTCGGCCGCGACCTTTTTCGGTGTCTTTTCACTTTTTGGCTTCAACCGTTGAAAGTGCTGGCGATAAACCTCGGGATCGAGTTTGCATTTCGCCCGCAACTTCGCAATCAGCCGCGGATCGGCATTGAAAACGAAATTCACGTAGTGCCCCGCGTCCAGTTCGCCGGCGGCGTAGGAAAATTGGCGTTTATCCATCTTTTGCACTTGCTCGATCTTGGCCCCTTCTTTTTCAAACTCCGATTCCAGCCGGTCGACCACCTCTTTTACGGTGTCGTCTTTCCCCTGGGTATTAAGGACGACCAGTGCTTCGTAACGATTCATCATGGTTCTTGAATTTGGTTGAACGTGTTCATCGCGGAAACGACGCCATTGTCAACGGCGCATTCGATCGCTTGGGCACCACGTTCGATCGCCGATTTCAATAGCGGTCGTTCTTCCTCGAAAAACCGGCCAAGCACATAATCGACTCCGCTGTCGCGAGGCGCTGCGCCAATCCCGATGCGGAGTCGCGGAATTTCCTCCGTTCCAAATTGCATAATAATTGATTCCAACCCGTTATGGCCACCGGTACCACCACCGGGCCGAATCCGAATGCGGCCGAGAGGCAAGGCCAGGTCATCCAGCACCACCAGAATTTCCGATGGCGCAATTTTGTAGAACTGCGCGATGGCGACGAGTGGATAACCGCTTCGATTCATGAAACTCATCGGTTTCGCCAACAAAGTATCGCCGTGTTTCGACGTGAGCGCGCCCCACTTGGTAGATTTCTCCCAGCTTGATCCAAACTGGGCGGCAAGATGATCGACCACCATGAAGCCGACGTTGTGGCGCGTGCCCGCATATTCTGGTCCGGGATTCCCCAAGCCCGCAATTAAACGAATCTGCGGAATCTTTTCTTCCACACCGTGTAAAAACTAACCAATAAACACGGATTATTTCTTGGCTTCCTTCTCTTTGGCAGCCGGAGCGGCTGCTTTCGGTGCACCGGTCGCCGTCGGCGCCGCTGCCTCGCCTTCCTCTTTCTTTTCCTTGATCACTTCCGGACCAGCCGCCGCTTCGGCCACCGGCGCGACCGGCTCCTCTTCCACCACCGGGGCAAGCACGGAGAACGCCGTAAGATCGACTGGCGTTTTTGCCGTTACACCGTCGGGCAACTTGATGTCGCGAACGTGAATCGAATCGCCAATGTTCAACGCGGAAACGTCCACCGTAATTTTGTCCGGCAGATCGCGCGGCAGACATTCCACCGCCAGCGCACGCAAGTTTTGTTCAAGCAAGCCGCCAAAATTTTTGACGCCATTTGCGGTGCCGGATGCTTCGAGTGGGATATCGGCCTCGATTTGCTCGTCCATCGAAACAGCATGGAAATCGACGTGCAATACATCACCGCCCACCGGGGAATGTTGAATTTCCTGGATCATCGCCATCCGCGAGCTCTTCTCGCCGGCGATCTCAAGTTCTACCAGAATGTTTTCCCCGGACGCATGACTGAGCATCACGTTGATGTCGCGACGCGAGACCTGCAGCGGTTGCGGCTTATCCTTGCCGCCGTAGACAATGGCTGGAATTATTCCGCGTCCCTTCAACTTGCGCATCGCCGAGCGGCCGATCGTCTCGCGGCGCTCCGCTGCCAGTTTTACTTGCTTAGCCATACTTAACCTTTGCCATTATCAATTTTGAACAGCGACGAAACCGATTCATCATTATGAATCCGCTTCATCCCTTCGCCGAGAAGTTCCGAAACGCACTGCACCTCGACCGGAAAACCTTCGATCGCGCGCACCGGAATGCTGTTGGTCGTTACTAATTCCTTAATTTCGGATTTTTGCAACCGCGGGATAGCGACATCGACCAGCACCGCATGTGCGACCGCCGCATAAATATCGAGTGCGCCATGTTTCTTTAAAATGGTCGCTGCTGAAGTGAGTGTGCCCGCCGTTTCGGTCAAATCGTCGGCCAGCAAAATATCGCAACCCTCCACTTCACCGATGACATATAGGGCCTGGGTTTCGGTGGCGCTCTTCCGCTGTTTTGCCACGATCGCCAGGCCCGCGCCGAGCGCCTGGGAGTAGGCCGACGCCATCTTCAATCCACCTACGTCCGGCGACACGATCACCGTTTGCCGCGTCAATTTTTGCCGAAGATATTTGATCAATACCGGCATGGAATAGAGGTGATCGACCGGGATATCGAAAAATCCCTGCACCTGCTGCGCATGAAGATCCATCGTCAACACGCGATGAACACCAGCTGCCACCAGGAGATTGGCGATCAGCTTGGCCGTTATTGGAACACGCGGTTTATCTTTTCGATCCTGTCGTGCATATCCAAAAAAAGGGATCACCGCGGTGATGCGATCAGCGCTGGCTCGTCGCGCCGCATCCACCATGATGAGCAACTCCATCAAATGATCGTTGGTCGGGGGACAAGTGGGCTGAATAATAAAAACATCGCGCCCACGAATGTTCTCCTCGATTTTGACGTAGGTCTCGCCGTCGGGAAACGCACTGATCGTGGCCTGACCAAGCGGCACCCCAATATAATTGCAAATGCGCTGGGCTAGCTCGCGGTTGGCCGAACCGCTAAATATCTTCATCTCCGGTTGAAGCGCGAACATAAGCGGGCGCAAGATTACGCGTGACGCGGGACCGTTTGCAACACCGCGCCATCTGATTCAGCAAAAAAAACGGAGGCGACAATTGCCGTCGCCTCCGCCAAACACCGCAATGTTAGCTTGTGAAAACTAGATGTCGCTCACCTGCCGCTTATGACGTCGCCACAAATGGCGCGTGGCAAAGGCCACCGCAAAAAAACCGATGATAGGAAAAAGTGCGTTCATCTCGGGAATGGGCGCAACATTAACCAGTGTCCACTCTTCGAACCCGGCTTGGCTGTCATCGGTATTACCGAAGTGCGCATATAAATAGACGAAGTCGTTCGTCTTGGTGCCGGCAAAATCGGATGTCGGAATATACGCATACATATCGCCGGAGCCGCTCCCGTGATTACGTGAGGCATCGAGGATGACGCTGTCCCCGGAGCCAAAGGTGTAGCGCAAAGTTCCGAGCGAGGCGACGTTGCTAGTCGTCTGACCGCCGACACTAGAGGTATAAAATTGCAGCTGATCCAGCGATATCAGTGATCTTTTGCCGCCGGGTTCGTTGACGTCGAGCAAGAGTTTGAAGTAACTGGCCCCGCCAAGGGTTACTTCGGTGTTCTGAAGATCACCAAACGTCAGGTTATGAGTCCACGGTCCGGCTTTATCGTCAAAGGGAGTTCCGCCAGAAGTATTATACCCCTGCTCAATCGGAGTGTTCTCCAACCGTAGGAACGGTTGGATGACGCCAGTACCAGTGGGCTGCGGCGTTGTGAAGACGAACTGCGCATCGTTAATAGTGCCGCTGTCATTGGATCCGGTGAGGTCTACAACCGTGGCATAACCAACGGTGGTACAAATGATAATGGCGACGATGAGAACGATGCTGCGAGCAATCATTTGGTCCCATTGTCCGGCTTCAAACGTGACCTAAATAGCGTTTCAAGCTCGGCTTAGGCCACAATTCTCATAAATGCGTCGCAACGTCAACGACAAATTCCGTGCCGGCTAAGTCAAAAACGGTAATTTGCTATGGCTGTAACCGGATTGTTTCATAAAGGCGATAGGTATGTCGGCTTAGGGTCAAAGAGTTGACTCGAGACCATGCAATCTATTGTAATTTAGCAACTTAGAACCCATCTAGGTTTCGAGAGGGTACGATCGTGGGGGGTATAACGCTTGCTTTCATAATTATTATGATTGCCCGTAGTAACCATAGGTCATCGACATCTGCCCGTGGGTCTGAGCCACTCCGGCAGACCGGAGCGCCCACCCCTTCACCCGCCCCGCCATACAATGGGCTTACCTCGGCTATTCCCCCCGGAACAAGCTTTTCCAAGGTAAGAGTAGGTAAACCTTCCGCACGCCGTGGCGGATAAGATTATTGCGGCTCGGGTCATGAAGTGCGGTTGAAACGCCCGTCCTTCAATACTGCACCTAATGCGATATTTGCGAGTTAACATTTGGGTGTCGCACCTGCAACATCAGAATGTTAAGTCCGTGCTCGTGAGACTGCTTGAGCACTAGCACCCGGGTCGGGTCGGAGTTGCGTTTGCATTCGGACGGCGACATAATTTACTGGCTCTTATGAATGCAGCCGAGACCATCCATATCGAACGGCCAGCAACCGATTCGAAGATTTTCGCGCATACGCGTTGGGACATTGTGCCCGCGCTCGCCGGGTTATTTCACTTTTTCTACTTGCTGGCGATGTATCTCCTTTTCCCGTTCACCCCTCTGTGGGTGATGCTGATCATGGGTTTCGCTTACGCGCTCATGATCAACGCCAATATCAACGGTGTCGCTCACAACTTCATCCATAACCCGTTCTTTCGGCCGGATTGGATGAACCGCGTCTTTGGTGTGATCGAATCAATCGCCTGCTGTTTTTCGCAGACTTACTATGATGCCGTGCACATGCAGCATCACAAGGGAAACGCTGATCGACCCGATGAACACGGCGAGACCGTGGATTGGATTTCCATTTACAAGCATGGCCATGATGGGGAGGCAGAAAATCCGTGGGGCTATGTCTTTCTCAGCTTTTTTCGCGACAATCCAGCAGCGATCAAACGCGAACTAGCAAAGCGCGGAAATGCCGATGTCCGTTGGGGAACAATCGAGCTCACCGCGTTTATTAGCGTGTTACTTTTGATGGCGCTTATTGTTCCGACAAACCCAATCGCCTTTATTAATTGGCGATACATGCTGTTCTTTTTGCCCTTCTTCTATTTGGGCCATTGCTTCAGCTACTTGAATGGATATTTCCGTCACTATGGCGCTAACCCGGACAAGCCGATCGCGTGGGGCGTAAGTAGCTACGGGAAGATTTACAACTGGATTTTCTTCTACAACGGCTACCACGCCGAGCATCATTTCCGTCCGAAAGTGCATTGGACAAAAATGGAACAATTTCAGCGGCAGATCGCTGAGCTACAGAAACGGGAAGGCGTCCGCGTCATCAATCATGCCCATATGCTGGGCTTCCTCGATCCCAACTTGCCCAAACGCGCGCAGCGCAAACGACGGAGGCAGTTTCCTAACCGCGGGGCGCGCGGGGCCGCATCACTCTCGAAGATTTCCGAACTTCGCTGCCACGCAATCCAAAGTTAAGGCGGCGTCATTCCGAGCCGCAACGACGGCGAGGGACCTCACAGCTGGTCACGCTCTATCCAAACTTGTGTAAGCAATACCAACTGAGAGGTCCCTCGCATTTGCACGGGATGACAGCAGTGATGACAAGCGCCGCTACCTCGCTCCAAACGTCGCGCGCAGCTTTTCCTTTTTGTGCTCGCAATCTTCCTGAAGCCGAATTACGTCCGCCGTCAGTTGTTTCTCGAGCGACTCTACATCATCAAATTTTCCGGCGGCAACAGCCTTCCTAATCTCGTCGGTTAAGAAAATTCTCCTTTCCGCAATCTTTGCCTTGAATGAGGAATCGATTTCCGCCAGCTCCGCCTTCTGCTCGGCCGTCAAGATCACACTGGGCGAGCCCTTTTGGAGCCGTTCCATTGCTAACTCGTAAGCGGACTTCATCATCAAAACCGTTGCGCGTTGCGTTGGCGAAATCAATTTCTAAGTTAGCCTGTGGACCAAAACGTTCGTTTGATCAGCACCGACTTCGATGGCACTCTCGTCGCTCACGACAACGATCCGGTACTCGACCCGGCTTGCATCGAGCTGATCGGGCAGTTGCAGCAAGACGGCGCGCTTTGGACCATCAACACCGGTCGCTCGGTGGAACTGCTCGAATCAGGTTTGCTCGATTTCGAATTTCCCATTCGGCCCGATTTCATCCTCACCAGCGAACGCGATGTCTTCCGCCCATCGCGCAATGGCGGCAAGTGGGAGCCATTCGGTGATTGGAACGATCGTTGTGCGCAAGCTCATGCGGAGTTGTTCAATTCCGCCCAATCCGTTCTCACCGAGATCATCGATTTCGTAAACCGAAAAACGAAAGCACGCGTGATCTACCTCGGCGCTGCGGCCGAAGGCGTGGCTGCAACGAGCGAGGAAGAAATGGATCGGATCACGGAATTCGTCGAGTGGGTGCGAACCCGACAGCCCGAATTTAATTATCAGCGCAACACGATCTATTTGCGTTTCTGTCACGCCGATTACCACAAAGGCGCTGCGCTAGCCGAACTGTCGCGGTTGATCAATATTCCGCGCGAAGAGATTTTCGCGGCAGGCGATCATCACAATGACGTTTCAATGCTTGACGGTCGGTTCGCTGCGATGCCAGCTTGCCCCGCGAATGCGATCGACCAGGTGAAAGACGCAGTGCGCTCCGCCGGTGGCTACGTAGCCGCGCGCGAATTCGGTGCCGGTGTTCACGAAGCGTTGCTGCATTTTCTGAACGGAAATGGGTTGAAGCGTTGAACCGTTAAAGGATTGAAGAGAGTAGGCACACAATGGTTCGCTGCCGCTTCAACTCTTTAACTCTTCAACATCACCTACCACAGAAATCGGCAACTCTGCGTCAGCTTCGATCTTTCCGGCGAACCGGTTGGTGATATAGGTCATCATCAGAACCCAGAAAGCAAGGGCGAGGGCGAAGAGCGGAAATTGCAGCGCCAATGGCAGCGAATAGATAACCGCCATTAACGGGATCCAAACTGCCCAGGTCGCGATCAGGACCGGCAAAGCATGCTCGCGATAATATTGCCACGTAAGCAGTGAGCGCAGTTTCGCGAAGGAATACCCACTATTTTTCCATGCGTATCCCCAGATCCCGTAGGGCGTGGCAAAAAGCGGATTGTAACCAAACTGGTCGACACAGATTTTAGCGGCCACAATCGGCACGCTTGTGCGATCACCTAGCCACTCCGCCAGGCCGCGATACATCAGGTTAACGAGAAAGCCATCAAACGCCCAGAATGGTGCGTTAAAAACAAAATTGCGCGCATTTTGTAGCCGAATGGGACCGCGCTGAAAAAAGACGATAACGAACAGCTCGGGTAAAATCGCGCCCACGATTGCCGACGCGATCAAAACAAAAGCGAGCCCGTGCCGCTCCTTGAAACCAGCCAGCGCATTCAGGAACGCTGCGCTCGGCGGATGAAAGTAATAGGCGAGCAAGATCGCCAGCATCATGCTTTGCAGAACAAACGCCGGCGCTGCGTTTGCTTTGGCCGCTTCCCAGCCAATCAGCCATGGCGTTCGCTGACGCGACATGCGCGCAAACTGGCGAGCCTGCGCAGCGCTTCAAGGCGAAAACTGAGTTTAGATATAGTTTAGCGTCGACTGACCCACTCATTAACACCCTGCTTTAGCTGGGTGTTAACGACGGCCGAGCGAGCCGCAACCGCTTCAGCGGTTTTTTGTGAGCCAACGAGTAAACCGCTAAAGCGGTTGTGGTAGCAGACTCGGCCATGCACCTTAATGAAAAGGGATATAGCACAGCTAAACACGTACGCATCTCGGAACGAGACCAGGAAATCCTCGTCCGGCTGCATTTCGCCGGTAATCAGCTAGATTTCTCTGTGCACGTCGTTCCCCTAACCGACATTAAATCGTTGCATCTCGACGAGCTGCGCCGGATTGCCCAGCCATCGTATCGTGCCGGTCAAATCGTCGATTGGCTTTACCAGAAGCGCGTCACCTCGTTCGCCGAAATGACCAATTTGCCGCACGCCTTGCGCACGAAGCTCGCGGACAATCTCTGCTTCGGCAAAATCGAGGTTGTTCGCGTCCTCGGATCCAAAGATACAACGCGAAAATTTCTCTTTCGATTAAGCGACAACAATCTCATCGAATCGGTCCTGATCCCGGCATCGCCCGCGCTTTATGGATCGCCCTCGGATCGTCGGACGATTTGCGTCTCGACTCAGGTCGGCTGTGCCTATGGCTGTAAATTTTGCGCGAGTGGGCTGGATGGTTGGAAGCGAAACCTCCGCGCGAATGAAATCGTAAATCAGATCATGGCGGTCGAAGAAGAAAGCGGCGAACGAATCGACAACATTGTTTTTATGGGAATGGGCGAGCCGCTGGCGAATTATGATAATCTTCTGCGCGCGATTCAGATCATCAATGCGCCGTGGGGAATCGGGATCGGTGCACGCAACATTACGATCTCGACTAGTGGATTGGTTCCACAAATTCGCAAATTGGCAGACCAACCACTGCAAATCCGGCTCGCGGTTTCATTGCACAGCGCCAGCGACGAGATACGGAGCCGGATCATGCCGGTCAATCGCAAGTACAACTTGGGCGCGCTGCTTGATGCCTGCCGCTATTTTACTTCACGGAAGAAGCAGCGGATCACGTTCGAGTATATTTTAATCGCTCAAGTAAACGATTCGGACGAACAAGCGCGCCAGCTGGCAAAGCATGCGCGCGCACTGGAAGCAAAAGTCAACTTGATCCCATACAACAGGGTTGAAGGTCTGGATTGGACGAAGCCTTCCATAGATCGTCAGAAAAAATTTCTTGCCATTCTGCGTTCGGCCGACGTGCGTGCGACCCTTCGCCGCGAAAAAGGCGATGACATCGCCGCGGCCTGCGGGCAATTGCGCTTGCAAACAGAACGCGGTTTGCCTGTTCTCGAGTCAAGCGGCTAAATCAATTGCGCCGCCTTGCAAGCTGGCGTTTATTTCTTCATGGCCGGATTCGATCACCAGCCGGAACGCGCTTGGGACGAATACGATTGGGAGCGTTTTCTCCAGCAGCAGGATCATAAGACCGAGAAATATATGGAATTGCTAGAGAGGTATCTGGATGATCCAAATCGCGACCAAATCATCGCGCGTGAAATGGGTTGGACCCAGCTGCTCGATGGGCACGACTGGACCCAGGAGGTAGACGCGTTACTGGAGGAAGAGGAGGAGGAAAAACCGCCGCCGCCGGATTCCTTCGAAGACCACAGCCTTTATCGCGCCGCCTTTGCCTTAACTGTCTGGATCGATCATATGTTCGATCAGGACGCGACCCTGCAAAACGAGCCCTCGGCGGTGAAACTGGCCACTCACGCCGCGCTGGCCAGCGCAAAACTGGCTGCTGCCTTGAGCGGCGAAGACGTCGATGAAATCGGAATGACGATCGCCTATTTGAAACGAGCGCTGAAAGCGATCACCCTTTCGATGGATGCGGCCGCCGCGCTCCTGCGCGAGAAGCGGATCGCCGCCCCCCAGCATGCGGTTCTTTTGCAGCGGCTTTTCCAGGTGCGCGATGGAATTATCACGCTGATCGGGGAATATCGCTGCGAATGGCGGCGGCGCTTCGGCTCCGAAGGCTTTCGGGGTTGAATGAATTAAATTGCTCCGCCTCCGTCCAATTATGCAAACGGAAGCGTCTGTGGCTCAACCCGATGTCTCCGAACTGGAGCTGGTAAAACGGTGCCAGAAAGGTGACAGCGCGGCATTTGATGAGCTCGTAGGACGCTACCGAACCCGAGTTTTTGGAATGATTTACAACATGGTCCATAACGAGCAGGATGCCTGGGATCTTGCTCAAGACAGCTTCGTGAAGGCGTGGAAATCTATCGATCGCTTTCGCGGGAAGTCCTCATTTTATACCTGGCTCTATCGGATCGTGATGAATGTGACGATCGATTGGCTCCGCAAAAAACAGGTTAAAGGAGGCGGGACGGAATTCGATGACAATGTTCAGCTGCGAGAAATCGATCCGGCCTCGAAAACCGTCCCGCGAGCCGAGCCATTGCCGCACCAACGAATGGAGCGGCGCGAGGTGCGGACCAGGATCGATCAGGCGATTGCACAACTTTCGCCGGAACATCGGGCGGTAATTTTGATGAAGGAAACCGAAGACATGCAATATCACGAGATCGCGGAAGCGCTCGGTTGTTCCATCGGCACGGTGATGTCGCGACTATTTTACGCGCGCAAAAAACTGCAGAACCTATTGAGAGATGTTTATGAAAACGTTTGAGGAAAAGTGGACAGCCTGGGTCGACGACCAGCTAACGGGTCGTGAGCTCTCGGAGTTCCTGGCCTCGCTCCCGGATAGAGCTGCAGCGGAAGCGGAAAAGCAAAATGCGAAACAAGTTGGTTCCCTCTTGCGCGACCAAGCGATGGCGCTAAGCAACGCTGATTTCTTCAGCCATCAATTACGGGAACGTTTGGATCGTGAGAACGTGCCGGTACGATCGGAGGTTGACGCGATGCAGGCCGGCTGGTGGACCATTCGCCGGCTACTTTGGGGCGGCATCACTTCGCTCGCGGTCTTCGCGATTTGCACAGTGCTGGTATTTCACGACAGAACGCCGTCCAGTCAGTCCCAGTATCTGACCCAGATTTTAGAGTATCGGGTCGATCCGACCGTGAGTCCGAACGCGACCATTTCGATGTTCGAGAAAAAGGACGATCACGTGACTGTACTTTGGGTGGATGGTCTGCAATCGTTGCCGCCCGAATACGCGGCAAAATAAAAATGAGACTCCGTCTCCCGTTGCTAATCGCGATCCTGTCCGTCGCGTTTAGTATCGGGGGAGCGTCACTTCCGGAACAAACGGTCTGGAGTGGATTAATTATCGCGACCAATTCGCCACCGACCGAACCGACGCCCGCGGAAGTAACGCAAATTGAAGGAACGTTACGGAAACTCTTTGGTTATTCCCAGTTTCAACTCATCGGAGAAGCGCGCAAGACGTTAAAAACCGGTGAAGAAGACTGGCTCGCGACTAGTAAATATTTTTCGCTGCATGTCGACTCTCGGGGTGAAAAGGCCGATGCCTATGTTCTGAATCTGAAACTTTTTCAGGAACAAAAGCTGTTGTTGGAAACCAAAGCCAGGTTAAGCAAAGCGAGCCCGCTGGTGATTCGCGGCCCGCAGGTAGGCGATGGCCAGCTTGTCATCGTGCTGGTCGTACAGTAGACCCAATCGGGCTATTTCGGATCCTACGGAACGCGTTTGGCGAGTTGGAGCGCGGAGCTCCTGCGACGCTCGAGCGATAAAAGGGGCTCGCAGGAGCTCGCCCCTGCAGATTGGTATGAGATTGGTTCTACCGCGGAAGATGCAATTTATTGCCACTATTGTTTAGTGAGCGGATGCGCTTCGCGTTTCTGATTTACCTTTTTGCCTCTGTGACTTCTCTCCACGCCGAAAAACCTTTCGATTTCGCCAGCACACCCGGCAAATTGCCCAAACAGGTTCGGCCGACTGAATACGCGATCTGGGTTAAACCCGACCTCAAAAAGCTCGCCTTCGCTGGCCGGGAGACGGTGAAGCTGAATGTCGCGGAACCGACTCGTGAGCTTATTCTGAATGCGCTCGATCTCACGATTACTGATGCGGAGATTGACGGCAAAACGGTTCCAAAAACGGCAATCAAATTTGATGCCAAAAACGAACTGCTGACAATTGCGACGCCTGAAGAATTAACGCCGGGAGAGCACACACTGGCGATTAGGTTTGCTGGCAAAATCAATCAATTTGGCCGCGGCCTCTTCTACGCCAAATATCAGGAACAAGGGACAGGCGCGAAGAAGATGTTCCTCGGAACGCAATTCGAGGCTACTGATGCGCGGCGACTTTTCCCCTGCTGGGATGAGCCCGTTTTTCGTGCGCGTTTTCAGTTAACCGCGTTCGTGCCGGAAAATTGGATGGCGATTTCGAACATGCCGATTGTCAGTGAAAAAAAAGTCGCGGGCGGTCGCGAGGTGGAATTTCAACCGACGCCGTCGATGTCCAGCTATTTGAATGTGTTTTGCGCAGGGGAATTCGACGCGATCGAATCCGAAGTGGACGGAGTAAAGCTGCGCATCACCACCACAAAGGGAAAGGCTGAGAGCGGGCGTTACGCATTGGAAGCTACTGCCCAGATTTTGCATTATTATAACGAATACTTTGGGATTTCTTATCCGCTGCCAAAGCTTGACCAACTTGCGATTCCCGGCGGGTTCGGCGGCGCGATGGAAAACTGGGGTGGGATCACCTACTACGAAACGGCATTATTATTTGATCCGGCAAACTCATCGGCCGCGACCAAACAACGCGTTTATGAAGTGATCGCACACGAGGTCGCCCATCAATGGTTCGGTGATCTCGTTACCATGGCGTGGTGGGACAATCTCTGGCTCAACGAAGGGTTCGCTTCCTGGATGGGCACGAAATGCACCGCTCGTTTTAATCCGCAATGGGAAGTCTGGCTGGAGAAAGGGATTCCACGAGATCCCGCGCGGCGGATTGGGATTGCCAAGGAACAGGCAATGGAAGGCGACGCTCGCGCGACCACCCATCCAATCCAGCAGAAGGTCGCCACCGAAGCCGAGGCCAACAGCGCCTTCGACGATATAACCTACAAAAAAGGGCAGTCTTTTCTGCGGATGCTCGAAAGTTTTCTCGGCGAAGAACCTTTCCGCGATGGGATACGGCGGTACATGCAGGCCCACAAATATTCCAACTCGACTACGGCTGATTTGTGGAATGCGCTGACCGAAGCTTCCGGCAGGCCCATTGTCGAAATTGCGGCCGGCTGGACCGAGCAGCCCGGGTTTCCAGTCGTGAATGTGAGCCGCGAATCCAATGGCAAAGTCGCGCTCTCACAAGAGCGTTTCACCGTTAATTTTCGCGATAACACGGACGCCACTTGGGAAATTCCCCTCACCTATTTCATTGATGGCCAGAGCGCGCCGGCCACGCTTTTGATGTCGGGGAAAATGGCGACGCTTGAAGATGTTCCTTCTGATCGGGCGCTGAAACTGAACGTCGAAGGGGCGGGCAATTATCGCGTCGCCTACGATGAGGCGTCGTGGAAACTGCTGCTCGCGAGTCTGCCCGGGATGAACGTGCCCGATCAGGTAAATTTACTGAGCGATGCGTGGGCGTTTTTTCAGGCTGGCCGGCAACCCTTCACCTTCTACACTGGTCTGATTGATCGGCTGCCGCCAAGCACTGCGCTTGCCGTTCGCGAACAAATCATCAGCGCCTTTAATTCAATCGATCATCTGCTTGCCGGCGCACCAGAGCAGGAACAATTCCGGGGCTATGCGCGGCGAGTTTTGCGACCCACTCTCGATACGCTCACTTTGCAGCCAAAGCCCGGCGAACCGATGACAGCTTCGTTGTTGCGCGCAAGCCTAGTCCAGGACCTGGGATGGTTGGGGGACGAAGAAGTCATCAAAATGTGCCGGCAGAACTTTGAGAACTATTTGAAGGACCGATCGAGCGTTCCGGCCGATCTGCGGGCGCCAACCTTTGCCATAGCGATGCGCTACGGCGACGCAGCCACCTGGCAGAAGTTGCACGAGCTCGGTTTGAAAACGACGAGCACCGAAGAAAAACAAAATTATTACGATGCGCTCGCCTTTGCCAGCGATCCGAAGCTGATCCAAAAATCGTTAGCCATTGCCTTAACGGATGAGCTCCCGACCAGCCGCGCTGTTTTCATGGTCTCCAAAGTTGCCCGTGAAAGCGACCGGCCAGACCTCGCCTGGGAATTCGCCGAAAAGAACCTGAAAGCGATAGTGGCAAAGGTCGATGCCCTCAATGCCAACAGCTATCTGCCAAGTCTTTTCACTTTTTTCTACGATCCAGCCCGAATCGAGGAATTAAAAGCGTTTGCACAGAAAAATCTCTCGGGACCGAGCCGGAAACCGGTTGAGATTGCTTCGGATGAAATTCTATTCCGCGCAGATTTCCGCAAACGCTTGATCGAGCAGATGCACACACTGCAATAACGTCATCCCGAGCGTGAGCCGAGGGA
Organism: Verrucomicrobiota bacterium; assembly: GCA_003220155.1. Taxonomy (GTDB): domain Bacteria; phylum Verrucomicrobiota; class Verrucomicrobiia; order Chthoniobacterales; family UBA10450; genus AV69. Next base: position 4,527 of record QHRO01000220.1, on the reverse strand, counting down.
TGCGCCCTCTTGTCATTCCGAGCGACAGCCGAGGAATCCCGTCGCGGGAGCTTTAAGGTTTCATCGCGGGATCCCTCGACTGCGCGCGGGATGACCTACCGCGGCACCGGATTTTCTGGCGCGGTTGGCGAAGGTGAAATTGGAATTCCCATTTTTGACGCAACAATCATCGCTTTGGCTTGCTGCCAGCCGTACCAGGCACGGCTTAAAAGGAAAAACGCCAACACGGCCCACCATACCGACCCGGCCATTAATCCCACGATCCCGAGAATGGCTCCGCCGACGAGACCAATGACACTGGAAATTTGCAGACTTCGAATTTCACCGAATGGAAACCAGAGCAAACCCCGTACGATTTGTCCGCCATCGAGTGGAAATACCGGCAGGAGATTAAACCCGAGAAGAACGGCGTTGATGAAGTTCAAATCGCGAAAGAAAACCGCAACGTCGCTCCCAGGCAATGAGGCCTGCGCCATCATCGACACGAAGGCGAGCACGGGAAGGAGGATGACGTTTACGAGTGGACCAGCTGCGATGCTCCATAGATAAGCGCCGGGCCGGCGGGGCGGATCTACGAACGCAATGCCTCCCAACGGCCAGAGCACGATCCGATTTGCTATTCCCCCAACCTGGCGACAAGCAAGCGCGTGTCCAAATTCATGCATGAGCACGATGACAAACACCGAGACATATTCGAGCACGCCCCAGACCGGCGATTCGTAACGACGGATGTATCCGGAGATGTAGATCGCCGCCACCAGGAACCAGCTGAAATGCAGGAAAACTTCAATCCCCGCAAAACGAAAAAGACGAATTACGCCGCTCCGCATCGGAGTTATTCCGCCGAAACTGAGTCCGTTGCAAACCGCCTAAAGTGTTACGTCGCTTTGCGGAGTTTCCGGCGTGATGAGCAGGCGCATCGGAATCATGGCCGATTCGAAGAAACCGTGGCGTCTGAAGAAGGCTTGCGATTTGATTTCGGGTCGATCGGTCAGCAAGGTGATGCGAAGGAAGTTTTTCTTGCGGGCAAAGTCGATGGCGTATTCGAGCAATTGCGAGCCGTAGCCGTGATCGCGAAACAATTTATGGATGACAAGGTCCTCCAGCAAAATAACGAAGCCGCCTTCCGCCGTGCTGATGGTAAAGAGCAAATTAATCATCCCGACGATGGAATGATCGCGTCGGAGAACAAAAACACGTCCGCGGTTCGGCTGCTCGAAAATCAATCGCAGCCCGCGTAGTTGCTTCTCCTTGTTCGGCCGGAAATCGCTTTCTTCACTGAAAAGCTCGCCGAGCAGATCGGACAATTCGTCCAAGTCTTCGGCCGTCGCCGGCTCAATGACGACATGATTCATCTCGCAAGTCTTATCATCGAAAATGGGGGCAGTGGCAACTCGCGGTTTTTGGCCGGGGACGTTGTAACCGCGTTCACGACCGCACGGTCATCCAGAGCTTCTTTTTTTGTCATGTCGAGCGGATTCGCGAATCAGGAGCAACAGATTCCTCGACTGCGCTCGGAATGACAAACTGGGAGCACGTATGACTCTGGAGCGCGGGATTCTCTTCTGTAGCGGCGGTCTACGACCGCCGAAGATTTCTTGTTGTCGGGTCGAGGTCCTGTGGTCATAGACCGCGGCTGTAAGACGCGGACATTGACAATTAAAGCGTCACTTTTAGTGTTCCCGTCCGCTGCATGAAACGCACCTATCAGGCATCAAAACGAACGCGCAAACGCCAGCATGGTTTTCGAGCGCGCATGAAAACGAAGGGTGGCCGTGCCACTCTCGCGCGCCGGCGACAACGTGGCCGCAAGCGTCTGCTGCCCAAAGGTGTGGAGAATCATTACGCGCGTCACACCCAGGCGTAATTTTCTGGTTTCTCTGGAAATCGAAAATCGGCGATCTAAAATCTAAAATTGCGAAGCCGTATCGTTAGCTCCATTAGCAGAGCAGCTGACTCTTAACTATGACATTCCAAGCGCAAGATGGGACCGCGACCAGATACGCTACTGATTTATAAGGGTCTTCTGAACCCAGCGAAGCAGTAAACCGCCAGCGGGTTTCGGAGTAATATCGCGACTTAAAAGAAGGTGATACGAGCCCCGCTAACGACAAAGGGGGACCGGTCACAGCGAACCAAAGCCAATCCGATTGGCCAGATCATCCTTGGGTCGTTGCTGACACGTCTGTGCCTTCTTTGGCAACCAAGATGAAGCGTACCGTGAAAAGAGAAGCTTGACCGATTCACTAGCTATCGCGCAGATCAAGTAAGGAAAAGCTAAGGTTTCGGCATGAACAACTCCAGTGCGCTCGATCCGCAGTCGCCGCAGGCACACGTAATCGGCGGGGTCGGTGTCATTTCCACAGTCATCTTCGTTCTTATTTTTGTCATTGTAACGGGCGCGATCCTCTACGCGCTCTTTCGATTCCGCGGGCGCGCGGGCGAGCCTGACCCGAAGCAAATCGCCGAGAACAAAGCAATCGAGATCACTTGGACGGTGATCCCGTTCCTGATCGTGGTCTTCCTTTTCGGGCTAACGATCCGGGCGATGAATCTGGCTGATCCACCGCCGCCGCCTTCGCCTGATTTGGTCGTGACCGGGCACCAATTCTGGTGGCAGGCCAATTATCCGGCGTCTGGAGTTGTGACCGCAAACGAAATCCATATTCCGGCTGGTAAAGCTTTGTCGATGCGCCTGGATTCAAAGGATGTGCTTCACGAATTCTGGGTGCCGAAATTAAATCGCAAAATGACGACCGTGCCCGGCCAGAACAACCACATTTGGTTGCAAGCCGACAAGCCCGGCGTTTACCTCGGTACTTGCTCGGAGTTCTGCGGAACGCAGCACGCCTGGATGCGAATTGTCGTTGTCGCGGAAGAGCCGTCGAAGTTTGAGCGATGGCAACAGGCTCAATTACAACCAAGTCAAGCGCCGACCCGTGATGTCGCAGTCAAGGGACTCGCATTGTTTCAGACATCGACCTGCATAAGCTGCCATGCCATCCGCGGCGTGACCGGTGCTGATGCGGGTGTCGCGCCGGATCTCACACACGTCGCCAGCCGCAAACAGCTTGGCGCTGGTATTCTGGAAAATACTCCGGCCAACATGCGCCTCTGGCTTAAGAGTCCGCAGCACATCAAGCCGGGCGCCCTCATGCCGGACTTCAATTTCACTGACGAGCAGTTCGACCAGCTTGCAGAATATCTGGAGACGCTACGATGAACGGCACCACAACCACCGCGATGTTCCGCGCGGCAATTCTCGATCCGGCCAAGCGCGCACACTATCGACTGGCGTGGCTTTCCACGGTTGATCACAAACGCATCGCCGTCCTTTATCTTCTGACTGCTCTGTTCTTTTTTGTCGTCGCCGGGGTTGAAGCGCTCTTCATGCGGCTGCAACTGGCCCTGCCGAACAATCATTTTCTCCATCCGGACACGTTTAATCAGCTTTTTACCATGCATGGCACGACGATGATTTTCCTTGTCGTCATGCCGGTAGTGTTCGGGTTCGTAAATTACGTCCTCCCCTTGCAGATCGGCGCGCGCGATATGGCGTTCCCGCGTTTAAACGCGTTTGGTTTCTGGCTGGTCCCCCTTGGCGGAATTCTTTTGCACTTCAGCGTGCTTGCCGGTGGCGCTCCCGCGGTCGGGTGGTTTGCCTATGCGCCTTTGAGCGAGACGCCTTATTCCTCAAATCTCGGTGTCGATTACTGGGCGATCGCGATCTTCGTCCTTGGCATCGGATCGATCAGCCTGGCCATCAATATCATCGCGACGGTTATCTCGGGGCGGGCTCCGGGAATGACGATGCGGCGGCTGCCGCTCTTTACCTGGATCAATTTCGTCAATGCTTTCATCATCATCTTTGTCCTTCCAGTCTTAAACGCCGGGCTGGCAATGCTCCTGATCGATCGATTACTCGAGGGCCATTTTTTCCTGCCCGCGCGCGGTGGCTCAGCGGTTCTGTGGCAACACATCTTTTGGGCGTTCGGTCATCCCGAAGTCTACATCCTGGCTCTTCCGGCCTTCGGAATGGTTTCGGAAATGATCCCAGTTTTTTCCAGGAAACCGATTTTTGGTTTCCAATTCGTTGCCGCTTCAAGCATGGCGATTGCGGTGCTCAGCCTGGGTGTTTGGGGGCACCACATGTTTACGGTCGGGATGGGTCGGCCACTTGATCTGTTTTTCGCCATTGCCTCAATGCTGATCGCGATTCCAACCGGTGTAAAGGTACTCAATTGGACGGCGACGATGCTCGGTGGCCGGATTCGCCTTCAAGTGCCGATGTTATTTTGCATCGCGTTTCTTATTCAGTTCCTCTGCGCCGGAATCACCGGAATTAGCCATGCGGTCGTGCCCCTCGATTGGCAGACAAAGAACAGCTATTATCTTGTCGCCCATTTTCATTTCGTCGCGGTGGGCGCGATCGTCTTCGCGGTCCTGGCAGCCACTCAATATTGGTTTCCGAAGATGAGCGGGCGGTTTCTTTCGGAGCGGCTCGGAAGATGGACCTTCTGGCTCATG
>QHRO01000219.1 GCA_003220155.1 Verrucomicrobiota bacterium | reverse complement strand
CGTTCGCTGCAGCCCAAGAATAATAAAGGCTCAGTCCGGTGTGAGCGGGCGCATACGACGGGTCGAGCGCCACTGCCTGCTCAAAGTACTCCCGCACCCGCTCATACCCCGGCGCGTAAAAGTTTCGCCACTGATAACGCCCTTTCAGGTACAACTCATGCGCTTCAGTGCTCTTGGTCGGACGCGCCGCAATCGCGCGTCGCTCCGCGCCGGTCAACGTCGCCTGCAACGCTTCCGCGATTTTCCCGGCGATATCGCTCTCCACCTCAAAAATATCATCGAGCTGCCGATCGTAGCGTTCAGCCCACAGATGCGCGTCATTCTCGGCGTCGATCAATTGCACGTGCACGCGCACTTTGTTCCCGGCCTTGCGTACGCTGCCTTCGAGAATCGTGGCCACACCGAGCTGCTTCGCGATGTCGGGAATCTGTTCGGCCGTATTTTTGAATCGCTGCGTCGAGGTGCGCGAAATCACTTTCAAGTCGCTAATGCGCGAAAGTCGCGTCAGGATTTCCTCCTGGATGCCGTCGGCGAAATAAACATTAGCCTTGTCTTCACTCAGATTTTCGAACGGCAGCACGGCGATTGATTTCGGCGGCGCCGTTGGCGTGACGATGTCGATCTTGCGTTCATCTGTCCGAAATTTTTTCGGCTGCTCGAGATTACCGATTTCGTCGGAGTAAAGATTGAAAAGCGCGAGGGAGATGCTGTGTTTCACTTCGCAGGTGCCGAGATCGTGCAAGAGCGGCCGCCACTGCGCGTAGTTTTCGAGATCGTCCGCCACGCGTTTCGACACGAGGATGTGACCGGCGTCGCCACAATCCATCACCCGTTGCGCAATGTTGATGCCAGCGCCCGCGATGTTCCCTTGCTCGCTCAAGTCCGTCACTTCTTTCACCGGTCCGCTGTGGATGCCCATGCGCACGCGCAGCTCGGGATGCTTCTTCAATTCGCGCGCAATCTCCATCGCACACTTCACCGGCGCTTCCGGGCTCGTGTGGAAAACAAGCGCGCCTCCATCGCCCGTCGGCAGGCGGGTCAATTTCGCTTCGCGCTGCGCCGCACGAAATGTTTCCGTCGCGCGCACGATTTCGCGCAATCTTTGCAACCGCTCGCTCTGCTCGTGTATGAGCAGCTTGGAATAACCCACGATGTCGATGAAGAGTACGTGCCCGATTTCGAACTTCACATCGGCTTCGGACGACATACGGTTTCTTTACCATGATCTTCGGAATCTGACGAGAAATCGGAGGCTAGTGATCTTCGAAAAGAGTGCAGCATTTACTTCGCGAGGCTGAGCCGCGGGAGACCGGCAGCTTGCAATTCCTGGTCGAGCGCAGGCATTTCTTGCGCGACGATTTCTTTCCAGCGTTTCGTGAGTTCAGTGGCTTGGGCCCGGACATTGTTTACTGCTGCTTTGACCCGATCGGTGGGTGGGGCGTCGACGCCTTGAATTTGTTGGAACAAATCCTTGGTCGAGTCCAGAGCATGCAGAGAAGGAGTCGCATCCGGTCGCGGGTTGGGAGGTCCCAGCTCCCTTAATTTGCCGTTCAACGCGTTCAATTTTTCCTCGACGTTTTTCGGGAGCGACTGCTCCCTTAATTTGGTCAGCCGCTCGACTAACGAATCGAAGGTTCTTCCGATTGGCTCAAGACCAGCCCGCACGTCGGAGAGTTGCTGCGACAAAGTCAGTTGCTCCTCCAATTCAGAACGCGACATTTTCACCCGCGGATCCATTTTGACAGTCAACGGTTGGGTGTAGCTCTGGCCACCGACTGTCAGGACAACGGTATATTCTCCGGGCACGACCCAGGGCGAAGTCGGGGAAGGCGGCGTGTCCCGATTAACCGCGGACATTGGATATTCCGGTTCAATCCCAGGCAGTGGCGTGTAATGCATGTCCCAGAGAAATCGATGCAACCCGCGCTGGGTTGAAAGCGGTTGTGGCGGACGGATCCAGTAGCTGGGGATTTTCAGCTTCTTCGCGTCCGGGAGCACTGGTAGATCGGCGCTGGTATAACGCCGTACTAGATTGCTTTTGTTATCTTTAATCTCAAGGGTCACCGGCGAATCCTCCGCCAGAAAATAATCAATCATCGCGCCGTCGGGTGGATTCTCGCCGGCCGGTTCATCTGGTGGAAGCGGCGTGTCGGTGTTAAGACTCCAGCGAATGCGAAGGGCCGTCTGTGGTTTGAAAAGAACGGTGTCGCGTTGGTCCCTTGTCAACTGACGGAGCGGGGTGATGTTGTCCAGAATCCAAAAGCCCCGTCCGTGAGTAGCGACCGCGAGATCGTCGTCCTTAATAATAAGGTCGCGAATGGATGTAGCCGGCATATTGAGTCGCAAGGGTTCCCAGTTATCGCCGTCATCTAACGAAACGTAGACGGCGCGTTCCGTTCCAGCGAACAGCAATCCTTTCCGCTGGGTATCTTCCCGGACAACGTTTACCGTCTGACCCTCAGAAATTCCACGCACGATTTTCGTCCATGTCTTGCCGCCATCATGGGTCCGATAAATATGAGGGCGCACATCATCGAGCCGGAGCGTGTTCACCGCGGCGTAAGCGGTGTTGGCCTCGAAGTGACCCGCGTCGATAATCGAAATTTTCTGCCACGCCGAAATCGTGGGCGGCGTCACATCATTCCAAGTTTTTCCCCCATTTGTCGTTAGGTGGATCAAACCATCATCAGTTCCGCACCAAATGCGATTCACATCCAGGGGCGAGGGCGCGACGGTATAGATCACACCGCGTTGCTTCGCCACAGCCGATGGATCGGCGCGATATTTTCCGATACTGGCCGGCAGCTCGTAGGTCTTGCGCGTCAGGTCAGGGCTGATCTGTTGCCAATTGCGTCCACCATTTCGTGTCTGCCAAAGGGTGTTCCCGGAAAAGAAAAGCAGATGCGGATCGACCGGAGAAAAGACCACCGGCTGGGTGCGCAGCATTCGAAAATCAGGAGAACGCAATGGCACTGGAAGAATCCCCTGCGCCTGATCAGTGCGTCGATCGTAGCGCGTTAGCTTGCCGCCATAGATCACATCGGGATCGAGCGGATCGGCGACGACATAGCCATATTCCTCCGCCGCGACCGGGTGCCAATCACGAAAGGTGATTGCGCCATCATTGCCGCGGCTGGCGATTCCGACCGAACCGCTTTCTTGTTGACCGCTGTATAATCGATAGGGCAAGGCGTTGTCCGCGCTGACATGGTAAAGTTGTGCGGTGGGCTGGTTATACCATGAGCTCCAGCTTTGGCCGCCATTGACCGTGATAATCGCCCCCTGATCGCTCCCAAGTAGAATGATGTTCGAATTATCCTGGTTGATCCAAATGTTTTGGTAATCGTCGCCACCCGGCGCGCCGCGCCAGCCGTCCCAGGTTTTGCCGCCGTCTATCGACTTCCAACAAACAACGCTGGCTGAATAAACAATGGAGGGATTCGTTGGATCGAACCGGACGACCGGGAGCTCGCCACCACCGATACCGGCCGATGGCCGCAAATCATCCGTGGTCTTAAACCAGGATTCGCCCCCGTCTTCCGATCGAAAAATATTTGATGCGACTAACGTCTTGACAGTGGCGAGCAATGTCTTCGGCGAACCCGGCGCGACTGCGAGGTTGGCTTGGACAATTTTCTCGGGAAGACCCTGCCGCATTTGGTTCCAGGTTTTGCCGCCGTCGGTTGATTTGAAGATGCCGCCATTAGTGCCGTTCCAGGTGCTATTTTCCCAAGGGCCTTCTCGTGATTCCCAAAGGGTCGCATACGCGACATTCGAATCGCTCGGATCGATCTGGACGTCACCACCTCCAGTATTCTCGTCACGGTAAAGAACCTTCTCGAATGTTTTACCGCCATCGAGCGAGCGGAAAATTCCGCGCTCTTCATTGGGACCGTAAGGATGACCGGCTACCGCAACAAGGAATCGATCGGGATTTCGCGGATCGACCGCGAGCTGCGCCACCTGTTGTCCATCGCGCAATCCCAAATGCGTCCAGGTTTTTCCCGCGTCAGTCGATTTGTAAATGCCATCACCGATCGATAGGTCCGGCCGATGTAGACCTTCGCCGCTGCCGACATAAACGATCTCCGGATTAGAAATCGACACTGCGATAGCGCCGACCGAACCGGTCGGCTGATCGTCAAAAATAGGCTGCCAGGTTCGTCCATAGTCTGTCGTTTTGAAGACGCCGCCATTCACCTGCGCCATGTAAAAAACATTTGGCTGAGAGGGAACGCCGGCGATTGCACGAGTCCGACCGCCGCGGAACGGTCCGACGTTGCGCCATCGCAGCGCGTCATCAAAACCCGCGTCGGCGGAGAGCGGGCAAGGTGCAATGGTGGCGAGCAATATCGTCAGACCAGAAACAAAAAATCGTAGAGCTGGCATATGGGAGCCGAATCCTCTGCCGAGCCGTGTTGGAGCGCAAGAAGACGGGCGACTTTGACCTCCTTCGCCCATCCGTGCTAGGCGTGCGAGCGAAGTCGCTCCTCCCAGGGAGGAATCACTGCGGTTGACTTCTCCGTCATTTACGGGAATATCGCGGCGCTTTTGCTATGTCCGATGCCGACCTACGTTCCCGGATCAAAGACATGATGGTGAAGAACCTGATGCTCCAAATTACGGCCGATCAGATCCCGGATGATGCGCCACTATTTGGGCCCAACGGGATCGGTCTTGATTCGATCGATGCGCTCGAGCTCGCCGTGGGCTTGGAAAAAAACTTCGGCGCAAGCGTGCCTAATTCTGAAATTGCAACCAAAGTGCTCCGCAGCGTGAACACGATCCACGATTATATTCTCGAAAAACGCGGCGAATCGGCGCAGTCTCAGACATCCTCGTGAAATTTCTTTTTCTGGAAAGCAGCCGGAGCTGGGGCGGACAAGAATACCGGACCTGTCTCGAAGTGAACTGGCTGAATGCTCATGGCTACGAGGCCTGGTTCGGTTGTCATCCCGAGGGTGAAGTTTTCGCGAAGGCGCGCGAAATCGGCACCCGCCTTGTCCCTTTTGCATTGACTAAACGGATCGACCCGCTGGTTTCATTTCGCCTCTGGCGCTTTTGCCGGAAGCATCGGATCGACCTGATAAAAAGTTTCAGCTCGAAAGATCATTGGCTCGCTCTGCCGCTGTATTGGTCGGGTATTCCCCTCACCCGGGCGCGTTGCATTACCGATGCGATCGGAGGCGCGAACCGCGCATTCGTTTATCGTTACGGGTGCTCCCGCATTATCGCTGATGCACCGGTGATCAAGCGGCAACTCGTCGCTGATAACGGAATTGCTCCGGAAAAAGTCGAAGTAATCGGCTCGGCGGTTGATCTCTCGCGTTTCCATCCAAATCGGGACAAGACAAAGTTCCGCACTGAGCTCGGGATCCCGGCGAATGTGCCGCTGATCGTCAATGTGGGAATGATTCGCCCGGACAAAGGGCAACTGATTTTGGTGGAAGCGGCGCGACTGGTATTGCAGCAAATGCCTGACGCACGTTTCATCTTTGTCGGCGAGGGAACGGGATCCCGTAAACTTGGCATTCGGGTGCATGAAGCGATCGAGCGTTATGGGCTCCAACATCGTATTCTGATGCTCGGGTATCGCTGGGACATTCCCGACATTTTAGCGGCCTGTGATCTGGTGGTAATTGCATCGCTGCGCACCGAAGCTTCGCCGATTGTGTTGCGCGAAGCGCTGGCCAGCGGCCACCCGGTCGTGGCGACCCGCGTAGGCGACGTGGACGAAGTCATCCGTCATGGCGAGCATGGCTTAATCGTATCGCCCGGGGCGCAGGAAGAGATGGCGGCAGCGATTCTGGAACTGCTGCGAAATCGAGAGCTGGCCGCTAACTGCGCACGCAACGGTTTGCAACTCGCACGCGAACAGTTCTGTTTCGATCGCATGATGCATCACAAGCTCCAGGTCGATACCGAAGTAGTAGCGCTGCATCGGGGTCAGTCTGCCGTGCCAGCGCCAGAGCCGCTGGCGCGCGATTACATCAGGAATTAGCCAGGCGCCTGGAGGAAAATGCGCTGTCGTGTCCCAAATTTTACGGACGCGACAGAGCGCTTCCCTCCAACGATCGCGTACATTCGGCGCGATTGATCGCATCGATCAATTGCCGGAAACGCCCGAAGCTGCGGCGATGCGGATTAAGAACGAGCCGCGGCAAAGTGCGAATCTCGGGCTCGTTTTTTTCCTGAGGTAACGCCTTGCTTTGTACAATCGAGCCGCGCCGCAAAACATCTGCAAATTTGTCGTTTAACGTGGCGACAGCCGAGGCGGTGAGCGAGTGCCCGATCCGGATAACAAGCTTCTCCCCTACCCACCGCGCCGAATGATAAATGCGATAAAAGCCGGTGATCTCTTTCACTGCCGCTTTCACGTCATGGATGATTTTGAAAAAGTAAAAATCGTCCTCCGAGATGAAACCGATCTTATAAAGATGCTGGGTCAGAAATTTCATCCACGTCTCCCAATAATCGCCGCCCGGTTTGTCGAGTAACACCACCGGGATGATCCGGGCCTTGCCGGTCTGCATCAGAGTAAGAACTTCGAATGATTCGTCGAGCGTGCCGAAACCACCGGGAAAAAGCGCGGCTGCATGAGTTTCCTTAACGAAATTAAGTTTGCGGGTAAAAAAGTAATTGAAGTTGATGAGCTTCTTGTCGCCATCAATGGTTTCGTTGGCGCGCTGCTCGAACGGCAACCGAATGTTTAGGCCGAAGCTCATGTCGCGCCCCGCGCCCCGTTGAACTGCACCCATGATTCCGTCGCCGCCACCGGTAATGATCATGAAATCGTGCGCGACCATTTGGCGTCCGAATTCCTCCGCCACTTTGGCTTCTGGCGAATCCTGCGCGGCGCGCGCGGAACCAAAGATGCCAACTTTTCGGAACGCCTGATAACCGGCGAAGATTTTCGCGGCGTAACGCATTTCTTTCATCGAGCGCGAAATCAGTTTGAGATCGGCGACGCTCATTTTGTCGCGCGCCATTCTCAACGCGGCTACGATCATCTCCTCGATCAGCTCCGGCGAATACTCGGCCCCGAAGTCGCTCACCAGCTTGTGCACGCGCGCATCCCATTCGCCTCCGAGAGTCAATTGTTTTCGAGTGGGCTGGCTGCTGATGGTGCCGGCAGTGAAATCTTCCACGCGAAATTCGTAGCGTGAGTTGTGCCGGGCGCACGGGAAATTTGTTACCGGTCTTTCCGCTCGCTCCGCCATTGTAGGGCAAGCGCTCCCGCTTGCCGGTTTAGAAAGCGGCAGGCAGGAATGCCTGCCCTACAAGTCTCGGTCATCCTGAACGGAGCGAAGCGAAGTTAAGGACCCCCGTGAAGTTATCTTAAAGTTTCAAGGGCGGCGGTTTCCAGACCGCCGTTTGTCTAAATCGGCAGCTGGGAAGCCGCCGCTCCTTGGTCCTCAAACGGCGATCAAATCGGCCAGGATTTCGCGAATATGACGAATGGGCACCGAATAATGACCAGCCCTTTCGATGACGCGCAAATGGCATTTCGGGATTTTCTTCGCCATTTCTCGCGCCACTCCGACGGAAAAGCTCCGATCGGAATCACCGTGCCACATGCGAACCGGCACTCGCAATTCATTGAGGGAAAATCCCCACGGTTGCGCAAACAATTGCGCATCCGCCAATACGCCTTCGGCAGACGCCTTCCAAGCGCGGCGCTGACTTTCGAAACAAGCTTCAAAGGCCAGTTCGTCGCGCAGCGAATCAGCATCGCATGGTTGAAGGAGCTTTAAGAGCCAGGGGCGGCTGCGCCGTGGAGGGCGCAGCGAAAGAAACGGCCGGGCCAGACGAAATCCGAAGCGACAGAGAGGAGCTGGGAATCTTTGGTCGGCAAACATCAGCCATCGATAGAGCGCCAATAGTCCGCTGTGATCTCTCAGCTCGTTGATATTGGGCGCGCCACTCACCACCGCAATGACGCGCACGCGCTCCGGCATCGCCCAGGCCAAGGCGTAGGCGTAGGGCGCGCCGCCTGAGATACCGAGCACGCGAAATTTCTCCAGTTTCAAAAAATCCGCCAGCTCAGAAGCAAGCGGCGGCCAATCGAGCAATTTGCGCTGGGCCACAAAACTCGAATCAGCAATTCCCGGCCGGTCTGGCGAAATGAGTCGCACCCCCAACTCGCGCGCGGCATCATGGGTAAATTGCGCCATCAGGCGCGAGCTCGGCCAGCCGTGACAAAACATGACCGGCTCTCCATTTGTATCGCCGTATTCGCTGAACGCGACCTGTTCGCCGTTCTCGCGAATAAAAATTTCGTCACGCAGCGGAATCATTGGCACATTATCCTGACCGGCCTATTTTCCTGCATGCGAATTGATTCCTCGACAAATCCCCTCGTGCGCACAATCGTTTGCTAGAATCCGATTCATTTATGTATATGAATGAAAACTCACAACCGGGCTTCGGAAAAATTTCCGTGCACGGCGATGGCGTCGGCGCGCCTTCCCCTGAAATGATCGAGCGGCGTGCGCGCGAAATCGCGTTGATCGATGAACGTGATCCCAATGATTTCACCGATGCCGATTGGGAACAGGCTCGCCGGGAGTTGATGGGAATTCCGCAGGCCGGCGCGCCGGAGGAAGTCGGTGGCGGAGTCGAAGTTTCCGAGGACGAGCATGAGATTGTTCCCGAATCACCCGGACATCGCGCTCCGCGCCCGGGCTTTGATGAGGACGATGAGACGCTCGGGCAATCATTGGTCACCGACGGTTTGGAAGAGGCTGCGCATGATCAAATGCTGGAGGCGCGTCGGGAAGAACACGAGGCCGAAGAGACCTGAGACATGCCGGAGATCGGGGAGAAGCCCGCTTCAGCGCGGGCAATATCAGGCGCAGAGTCACTGTGCGCGCGTTTTCGGGACGTGCGCGATTTTTCGAAACTACTGACGCGCGATCTTGAAGCGGAGGACTGCGTCGTGCAATCGATGCCCGACGTCAGCCCGACGAAATGGCATCTTGCGCATACGACTTGGTTTTTTGAGACATTCGTGCTCAAAAAATTTGTCGCCGGATATGTGTCGGCGATCCCGGAATATGCATTTCTGTTTAATTCCTATTACAACGCCGCCGGCACCATGCATCGGCGCGACCTGCGCGGTTTAATCTCGCGGCCAACGGTGGCGGAATCATTCCGCTACCGCGAAGGCGTTGATCGGCAGATTGAAGATCTTGTCGCTTCCGCTTCGGAGGAATTGCTGGACGAAGTTGAACCGATCATCACGCTCGGCATTCATCACGAACAGCAACATCAGGAATTGCTCGCTACTGATATCAAGCATGTCTTCGCGCAAAATCCGTTGCATCCGATTTTTCGAAAACGCGCCGAGGAAAAGGCTGAACCGCTTCCCCCGATGACATTTGTCGATTTCGAGGAAACGATTGCAACCATCGGCCATGACGGTCGCGATTTTTCCTACGACAATGAAGAACCACGGCATCGCGCCCTCGTTCCGAGTTTTTCCCTCGGCTCGCGCCCGGTTACTTGCGGCGAATATCAGCGCTTCATCGAAGCCGATGGATATCAGCGACCGGAATTCTGGTTGTCGCTTGGTTGGATGACGGTAAACGAGCAACGTTGGGAAGCACCGCTCTATTGGGAAAAGCGAGATGGCGCGTGGTGGCATTTCACTCTTTCCGGTTTTCGCCCGGTCGACGAAAACGAGCCGGTCACACACGTGAGCTATTTCGAGGCCGATGCATTCGCGAATTTTTCCGGCGCCCGGTTACCGACGGAATTCGAATGGGAACGCGCTGCGCAAGGTGAGACGATCGAGGGCAACTTTGTCGAATCGGAGCGTTTTCATCCCGCGCCAGCCACGGAACAGGCGGGGCTGAGGCAAATGTTTGGCGACATCTGGGAATGGACGCGCAGCTCTTACTCGCCGTATCCGGGCTACCGCGCCGCGCCCGGTGCGCTCGGAGAGTACAACGGCAAATTTATGTGCAATCAATACGTCTTGCGCGGCGGCTCCTGCGCAACTTCGCAATTACATATCCGCGCCACCTACCGGAATTTTTTCCAACCCGAAAAACGCTGGCAATTCACAGGGATTCGACTGGCACGCGACGCGGCATGAACGGACAAGCCGGCCAAATCGCCGTGCTCGATTTCGAGCCGGCCAATGAAGAGTTTTGCGAGCAGGTCATCGCCGGGTTGTCGCAACATCCGCGTACCTTGCCGTGCAAATTTTTTTACGACGAGACTGGCTCGGCTCTTTTTTCGAAAATTTGCGAGCTTCCCGAGTATTACATTACGCGCACAGAAATGCGGATTTTGCGCGAGAGCGGCAGCGAAATAGCCAATGCGCTCGGCCGCGGGATCGAATTGATCGGACTTGGCACGGGGGCAGGAACGAAAACGCGAATCCTTTTGGATAATCTGGAAGCCCCGGTCGCCTATGTGCCAGTAGATATCTCGCGCGAACAACTCACCCAATCGACGATCGTTTTTCGCAAAAAATTTCCCGCGCTCGAAGTTCTTCCTGTCTGCGCCGACTACCTTCAGCCTTTCGATTTGCCTCCGCGCAGCGGTGTTGCAAATCGCACCGTTGTTTACTTTCCCGGCTCGACCATCGGAAACCTCGAACCGGAAGATGCGACTCAATTTCTGAAAAAAATCGCGGTCATCGCCGGACGAGGTGGCGCTTTACTCATGGGAGTCGATCTGAAAAAATCGAAATCGATTCTCGAGCGCGCTTACAACGACAGTGCGGGAATGACCGCGCAGTTCAATTTGAACTTGCTCGCGCGCGCCAATCGCGAGCTCGGTTCGGATTTTGATCTCCGGGGCTGGCGTCATCGCGCCATTTACAATGAGAAAGCCGGGCGCATCGAGATGCATCTCATCAGTCTTCGGCCGCAAACCGTGAACATCGCAGACGCTGCTTTCAGCTTTGCGCCCGGCGAACACATCATCACTGAATTCTCCTACAAATATTCGCCTTCAGAAATGATCGCGCTGGCTGGCGCCGTTGGTCTGCGTTTTGAAAAAATTTGGACCGATGAACAAAAGCTATTCGGCCTCTTTCTCTTCGTGTTGTAGCTATCGATTTTCGTGAACGCTCTCGTTCACTTTCGCGACGTCACCAAACGCTTCGGAGACGATTTCGCCATTCGCGACGCCAATCTCGAAATCGAGCGCGGCAAGATTACCGCCCTGATCGGCCCAAGCGGCTGCGGCAAGTCCACCATCCTTCGCCTGATCGTCGGGCTCGTCACTGCTGACACCGGTGAAATCCAATTTGATGGCGAGAAGATCGCAGCCGAAACGATCATGAAAATTCGCCGCCGCCTCGGTTATGTTATCCAGGATGGTGGCCTCTTCCCGCACCTTACCGCCCGGCGCAATCTCACGCTCCAACCGCGCTTGTTTCGGAAAAGACGCGATGAGATCGAGAAACGCATCATGGAGCTCTGCGAACTCACGAAATTTCCCGGCAGCGGGCTCGACCGTTATCCACTCGAGCTCTCTGGTGGGCAACGCCAGCGCGTGAGTTTAATGCGCGCTCTGATGTTGTCGCCGGAGTTGCTTTTGCTCGACGAGCCATTCGCCGCGCTCGATCCCCTTGTTCGGATGAATCTTCAACGCGATCTCAAGGAGATTTGCGCACGACTTCAGCAAACGGTTTTGCTCGTCACACACGACCTGGCTGAAGCCGCCTTTCTCGGCAACGAGATCGCTCTCATGAGCGAAGGCCAGATCATCCAGCGCGGATCGATCGCAGATCTCCGCGCGAAACCGGCAAACGAATTCGTTCGCGAATTCGTCAGCGCACAACGGGGACTGGTTCAGTTATGAATGCGGGCAAAGCATCATGGAGTCGCGATCTCTCTCCGGGCCATCGCCGCTTCTTGCTAGCAGTCGCGTCGCTCCTCCTCCCTGCAACCCTCGTATCCGCTGATCAGGTCATTATCGGCTCCAA
>QHRO01000149.1 GCA_003220155.1 Verrucomicrobiota bacterium | reverse complement strand
TCCGAATCCTTTCGCGAGCAGGCAGCCCCGCCACTCCGCGGTCAGCGACCGCGGCTGCACCAGGCGCTCAGGACGAGGCCAGTCGCAAGGCCAGTGCTGCGACTGCCAGCAGCAGGAAAATGACTGCCAGACCGAGGAATAATCGCGCGATTGCGTCCTTCAATTGTTTCGTGCAGAAAGGCGTTGTGACGTTCCGGGTGGTGCCACACAATCGAAGGAGGACATCATGAAGAAGGGGGTTTTTGCAATCGCACTCACGGCCGTGTTTCTTGCCTTGTCACAGACAAACGGCAGCGACGCAAAGAAGAGTCCGTTAGATGGCACCTGGGAGCTCATCTCCGGACAGCAACTCCCCAAAGGAGCACGGGATATCAAGATAATTTCCGGAGGACACTTCATTTTTGTTGCTTACGATACGGAGAAAGGGAAGCCGCTTTATACCGGCGGTGGAACGTACGTTCTGAACGGAAGCTCCTACAGCGAACACATCGACTTCGCGAGCGATGAAATCTCCACCGGTCTCGTCGGCAAGGACCAGCCATTTACCGTAAAGGTGGACGGAGATACTTTCACCCAAACAGGCACTCTCTCAAATGGGAAGGGTCTGTCGGAAACTTGGAAGCGCGTTAACTGACTCGCTTAGTCGTATCAACTCTCAACGCATTCGGCAAGACATGACGACGGCTGGACTTAAAGTTCGAGGCAAACTTTGCCAAAGTGCCGTTGGGATTCGAAGTACTTGAAGGCAGCGACGATTTCCTGAAGCGGGAAACGGCGGTCGATAACGGGCTTCAAAAGATTGGCCGTTATCCCCCGAATCATGTCCTCTTGATCTGCTCTGCTGCCAATGGAGATCCCGCTGATACGAATCTGATTCGAAAACAGTGCCGGGATCTCCACTTCTGCCGCAGAGCCAGTCAAGACGCCAATTAGGGCGATATGCCCGCCCGTCCTGCACGCTGTTATCGACTGCGTCAGCGTGGCGGGTCCGCCGACCTCAATTACATGATCGACACCGCGTCCGTTCGTCGAATCCTTTGCCTTCTGGCCCCAGTCCGGCACGGCCTTGTAATTAATGACGGTGTCGGCCCCGAGACGCTTGAGCTTTTCCAGCTTCTCCTCGGAGGAAGACGTCGCGATTACTCGGGCGCCCGCAGCTTTCGCGAATTGCAGCGCGAACAGCGATACGCCACCCGTGCCAAGGATCAGCACCGTATCACCGGGCTTCACCTGGCCGCACACCACCAAGCCTCTCCACGCGGTGACTCCCGCGCAGGCGAGCGTTGCCGCCTCCGCGTGCGTGTAACCTGCCGGTGCCTTGGTGAAGGCGTGCGCCGGCATGCACACGTACTCGCGGGCATAGCCGTCAATAGTATCTCCCGGTATATCCCGCCTGATGGCGGGCGTCATTTCGCCTCCCAGCCAATAGGGCCAAAAGGTGCTGACGACGTTATCTGCAACCTTGAACTCATCGACATCGTCCCCGACCGCGATCACTTCTCCAGCGCCATCGGACATCGGAATGCGGCCGTCGGCGCACGGTATTTTCCCGAGCACCACCATATCGTCATGGAAATTCAACGAGCTGGCCCGGATCCTGACCAGCAATTCACCCGGCCTTGGTTTGGTCCGGCAGCTGCCGGATTCCTCGACCAATTTGAGATTTTCCAAGCCTCCCGGCGCTCTCAGCCTAACCAGCCTCATGAATATCCTCTTTCACCCACCGCGATTGGCAGGCGCCTTCCACTGCCGGAACACGTCCAGTATCCGCTTCTGCACATTCTCGTACTATTGGTGAACCTTGCGGGCGCTCAAACCAGCCGATCATGTATTCATTGCGCGTGCTGATGGAAGGAATCAATCGCAAAGGCGATACCGTCGAGTTGCTGAATCAGCGAATCGGTTTCTGCCGTTCGATCGAGAGACGAACGAAAATTAAGAAGTGGCCGGCAATAATCAGCGGCACGAGAAAGGTAGGTAGCAGACTCAGTGGCAATCGAACCAACGCGGCCATGGAAGCCGGATTCGCCATCGCATGCCTGGCGGCGTTCGCTACGACTAACAGGATATCCAGCAGCCCAAGCGCATTCCACCCGCCGACCCAGCCGCGCTTGGTAGCAACAAGCTTCCAGCACACAAGTAGAACCAGCGCGAGCGTCGCGACTACGATGTCACCCCAACCTGCCGGTCTGGCGAAGCTACATGGCAGTTCGCTCCGCGAACACAAAAGCAAAAAGTAAAGACCGACAAACCGGGTCAGATGCAGCGCGACGAGCGCGCGCAGACCAATCGCCTTCAGCCATTGCCGAAAACTACGGCTGAACCGCCACCCGACCAGCAGTGCAGCTGTCAATGCGATGAGGATCAGCTGCAGGCCCGGTGGCCGCACTCGTTGCAGCGCTCCCGAAGCGCCAACGATGATTGCTGCCGCTAACCAGAGCGCAGCAATGAAGACGAACCTCACGCCGTCTGGTAACAAATGAGGTCTTGATCAGCAACGCAGAAGCTGGCCTCGCTATACTTAAGCGTTGAACGTCTGTGCCAACGTCGGCTCCCCACGCCGCTCATCCGTGGGCAATTATCAAATCAGGCATCTAAAGAGAAGATCGTTTCGGCGAGACGCCGAAAGTCCGAGCTCGCCACGGCGAGTCTGCGACCGGACTAGCATTACACCCGAGACCCGCACCCGGCGGGCAGGCTGGGCGCGCTACCAGATTGAAATGTGGGCGGGCCCTCGCGAACTTACCAGGTGATCCAAGATCTTAGCGATTCTGTGCGGTCGACGTAAAAGCGTCTGGAAGTGCCCAGAGAGATCTGAAAGTCAGCGAATTGAAGCTTGTCAAAATCTCATCCAAATGCTTCTCGCATATCGAAAATACGAAACAAGAATAACCATTGAACTCAAAACCTATGAACAAACATTCACTGAAAGAAAAGGTCGTCCTGGTGGGCGGCGGCGCAAAGAATCTTGGCGGCCTCATCAGCCACGCATTCGCAACTGATGGCGCTAGGATCTGCGTTCACTATAACAGCGCGTCCACCAAGAAAGATGCCGATAAGACCGTCGCCGACATCAACGGAGCGGGCGGCGAGGCGTTCGCTGTTCAGGGTGATTTCACAAAGATCAGCGATGTCGTCGCGGCGTTTGCGGCAGCGAAGAAGCAGTTCGGTGGAATCGACATCGCCATCAACACAGTGGGCAAGGTGCTGCGCAAGCCGATCGTTGACACAACAGAAGAAGAGTTCAACACGATGTTCGACATCAACGCCAAAGCGGCATTCTTTTTCATCAAGCAGGCCGGCATCGATCTGAACGAAGGCGGCAAGGTCATTACCATTGTAACTTCACTACTCGCGGCCTTCACCGATGGCTACTCGACCTACGCGGGCGGCAAGGCACCCGTGGAGGACTTTACCCGCGCCGCCGCAAAGGAGTTTGGACAGCGCGGCATCTCGGTCAACGCCATTGGCCCCGGCCCGATGGACACTCCGTTCTTTTACGGCCAAGAAACACCGGCACGCGTCGCCTACCACAAGTCGCAGTCGATGAACGGCGAGCTGACCAAGATTGAGGACA
>QHRO01000148.1 GCA_003220155.1 Verrucomicrobiota bacterium | reverse complement strand
TTTCGCGTAAGCGACACCGGCATTGGCATGACGCCGGAACAGCAGGATCGCGTCTTCGAGGCGTTTTCTCAGGCTGACGCCGCCACCGCCCGTGATTTTGGTGGCACTGGCCTTGGCTTAACGATCACCAAAACCTTCTGCCGGATGATGGGCGGCGATGTCACCCTAACCAGCGAGCCGGGCAAAGGCACAAACTTTATCATCCGATTGCCTACTGAAGTCCGCGAACCGGACGCTGAATCTGCGGCCCCTTTAGACTCAATCGCCGCGCGGCTTAATACGGAAGGCAAAGCTGTCTTGGTGATCGACGATGATGCGGATACGCGTCAGGTGCTGAAACGCTTCTTAAATCGAAAAGGGTTCCCTGTTGAATGTGCATCCAGCGGCGAGGAGGGTCTGCGTCTAGCCAGAGAATTGCATCCCATGGCCATCTTACTGGACGTGATGATGCCAGGAATGGACGGCTGGGCAGTGCTTTCAACGCTCAAATCGGAACCTGAGGTGAGGGATATTCCCGTGGTTATGTTAACCATCGTTGATGACAAAAACCTTGGTTATGCATTGGGGGCCACCGATTACATGATTAAACCGGTGGATCGGGATCGCTTGACCGAGATTCTGGCGAAATTTCGGAACGTGCCGCCACCGCGTTCGGCCTTGGTGATTGACGATGAAGAACCAGCTCGCAAAATGCTGACGCAGATCTTGGAAAAAGAGCGGTGGAACGTTGTTCAAGCCGAAAACGGATTGGTCGCACTAGAGCGGATTGCGAAAGAACGGCCCGACTTGATCCTTTTGGATTTGATGATGCCAAAAATGAACGGTTATCAATTTCTCGCAGAGCTCCGCAAGCACGACGAGTGGCGATCTATCCCCATAATTGTAGTGACCGCGAGGGACATGTCCACCGAGGAGCGCATCGCACTCGATGGCTATGTCGAGAAGGTGTTGCCAAAACACGCTCTTACCGAAGACGCGTTGCTCACGGAAATCCAAGATTTGATCGCAGCCTGCGTAAAGGCCAAACAGCCGGCACAAAACAAACAATCCATCTAGCTTCGACGGCGTAACGTTAATCATCCTTTGTCGAAAATATTACTAGTCGAAGACAACGAAATGAATCGCGACATGCTTACGCGTCGCCTTCAACGCAGAGGGTATGAAGTCGTGATTGCTCTTGATGGCGCGCAAGGTCTCGTGATGGCCCAATCGGAATCTCCAGCGTTGATTTTGATGGACATTAGCCTGCCCGTGCTCGACGGATGGGAAGCAACGCGGCGACTTAAGATGGCGCCGGAAACTAAGTCAATTCCAGTGATCGCACTCACTGCACACGCCATGAGCGGTGACCGTGAAAGATGTATCGAGGCAGGTTGCGATGACTTCGATACTAAGCCGGTCGAAATCGCACGGCTAGTTGGAAAAATTGAGGCGCTTCTTCAAAGATCGAAAATGCAATGAGCAGCGACGGACAAGGGTCTGTCTCACTACCTAGGGATGCTGACGACAACCGTGGCGTGAAGAATAAATTTTCGGGCAATCTGAAACACGAGCTGCGTACTCCGCTTAATCACATTATCGGCTACTGCGAAATGCTGATGGAGCAGGCGCAGGACGATGGTTTGGATATTTTTCTTGCCGATCTCAATCGAATTCATTCTGCAGGCGAACAGCTATTAGGTGTTGTCGATGATCTTTGCGATCCTGTAGCGCATCGAAAAATGGATGAAGCTTCGATGCACCACGAGGTTCGCACACCGTTAAACCAGGTAATTGGTTATGCGGAAATGTTACAGGAGCAGGCGAAAGAGTTGGGACACGATTCTTTCGCTTCAGATTTGCAGAAGGTCCATACCGCGGGCAGACGTTTGCTCGACCTAATCGTAGAGAATTTTCCTTCAATTGAGGTCAATTCCGACGCTCTAGGAAGCGACCTTATTACTTCCAAACGCCAACAAGCCTTTGCGAGAGAACCCATGGCGAAACAAAACAAGGCAGTCGGCGCGGCGATTGCCGCCGCTTCTTTGCTGGTCGTCGACGATAACGAGCTGAATCGTGACATGCTGAGGCGACGCTTAGAAAGGCTTGGGTACGACGTGTCGTGCGCCGAAAACGGCATCGAAGCATTGAAACTACTGAAAACAGAATCTTTCGACCTGCTGCTCCTAGATGTCATTATGCCGCTCATGGACGGTTTTGAAGTTCTTGAGCAGCTTAAAGCTGAACCTCTGCTTCGAGATATCCCTGTAATTGTACTCTCAGCCTCTGACCAAGTTGATCATGTCGTAAAATGTATTCAAAAAGGGGCGCAGGATTATCTGACCAAACCGTTCAGTCCAGTGCTACTCCAAGCTCGGATCGGATCATGTCTGGAAAGAAAGCGGCTGCGCGACCAGGAAACTCTCTACCTGCGGCAAATCGAGGAGGAAAAACAGCGGTCTGATGAATTGCTGCACGTCATTTTGCCTCGCGATGTCGCAGCGGAGTTAAAAGCGACGGACGCAGTTAAGCCACGCCGTTTCGAGAGAGTGGGAATACTTTTCTGCGATATTGTAGAGTTTACCGCATATAGCGCCCGACGTGGGCCGGAAGAGATCTTGTCACATTTGCAAACTTTGGTGGAGGCGTTCGAGCAGCTCTGCCTTAAGCATGATCTCGAGAAAATTAAAACGATCGGCGACTCATTCATGGCTACCGCCGGACTGGTGACACAACTGGACAATCCAGCACTAAACTGCGTGAGGTGCGGCCTAGAGATGGTGGTCGCTGCACGGGAGTTGCCGGCACAATGGCAAGTGCGGGTTGGCGTTCATGTCGGGCCCGTGATTGCCGGAGTCGTGGGGCACAGAAAATATCAATACGATGTCTGGGGTGATGCCGTAAACACCGCGAGCCGAATGGAACAAGCCGCCGCCCCGGGGTCAGTTTGCGTTAATAAAGACACCTGGAATATCGTTGCAGAGCGCTGTAGCGGTCGATCATTGGGTCGAATCGAATTAAAAGGTAAAGGGGAACAGGAACTTTTCGTCGTTAACGCTATTAGCAATTAGCTACAGGTGAATAGGACTGCTCGCCCGAGTGATAATTCTCTGGGCTTCCATCGTTCATCGAGGCAACGACTGGCGATCAATATTCAGGGCACGGCGGCAGCACTGCCAAATCGGTGCTTGGAAATTCGGCGAAGACCGCATCGCCAATGATTTGATCACTCAGCCTTTATAACGAGGGACGATCTCGCGAGAGAGCTTGACATTTCTGCATCATCTTTTGAGAAGTTTCGCGATGACAACGATCAGGGCGGCGATCAAAAGAACACCAACCGTTATCCAAACCCACATCGGACAACCGAACATCATGATTCCTCACCTATTTTCCGCCCGCGCCACATCAAGAAAATTATCGGGTAGATAAGCAACTCCAGGAGCATCGAAGTAACTACCCCGCCAATCATTGGCGTGGCGATACGCTTCATGACGTCGGCGCCGGTTTGAGTGATTGGCGACCACATGATCGGCAATAAACCAAACAGGATTGCACACGCCGTCATGACCTTCGGACGCAGGCGTTGCACCGCTCCCTCGTGAATTGCAGCCCGAAGATCGCTTATCGATTTCATGCGACCTTCGGCGCGAAATTTTTCCCACGCGTGATCGAGATAGAGCAACATTACCACGCCCGTTTCGGCATCG
>QHRO01000147.1 GCA_003220155.1 Verrucomicrobiota bacterium | reverse complement strand
CGACCTAAGTCCAATAGGCGAATGGCACTGCTTGTGGAAATGTCGTGAAAAGATCCTTCCAATGGTGCAGTAAAATGCGTAATACCGATAGCCGGCGAACGAGGATTTTGAAATACGTTCTTTTCTCTTTGGGCGCCTTTTGGCTCATGCGCCCGGACAAAGTAGCTCCGCACCCGGCCCATCGGAATCGAATGGAACGGACCATCACTCAAAACGGCGCCCTTTACGCGCTGCATCACAGACCAACACAAACATTTCAGCGAAATCTGCAGAAAAGACTGCGCACTGCACTAGTTCGGCCTTTCATTACCTTAACAACAGACGTCATCGAATCTACAAGGTCCACTGTCGCAGCGAAAGTTCAGCCCACGTCGCTAGCTCCGATAGGGCACTTTCCGGATGTATTTGTTTATACTTGGTGGCATCAGAGATTGGTTGATGAGAATTCAGCAATGAGGAGTTTTCCAATCGAAGACGGAAAACCAGTCAGAACAGAGCGCTTACTTCGCGCAGCATAAAGTCAGGCGGAAGCCTTTGGCTGGACGCCGATCACAGCGGTTCAGTGTGAGATAATGGCGCCTGGCGGTGTGGTTAGTGGCGTTTATTCTTTGGCGTGCTCACCATAAGTCCATCTGAAACCAAGAGCAGCGAGTCAGAGAGTTTGCTGAACCTGCCTGTGGCGGGCGATGCGGTGTGTTGTTCAGCGGTGACAACTGTGTCGGTACCTTGCCGCGATGCCCAACAGGACAAGTCCCAGGTCGGCATGTGTATGTGATACGACTAAGGTCCCATAGTCGTATCGCCTGCCACTGGGCAAATTAGTCCAACGACAATAGTGGTAAACCATCACACAACAGCGCCACCAACAATAAAACCAACTTAGGTTAAGAAACCACCAAACCAATCAACCATGAAACTAACTCATTCCAAATCTCTACTTGCCCTCGGGCTGCTTGCAGCGTCGCTGCTGCCCGCGGCAGCCGCGCCAGACGCGGATCAACTCCTCCGGCAGATGTCCGCGAAACTCGCTGCGGCGCGAAGCTTTACCTTCGAGGCGAACCGAGTGATCGACCCGGCCTTAGTCAAAGGCCTCAATTTGCCCGAAAACGCGCACCTTGTTCTTACTGTGCTGCGCCCGAACAAGATCGCCACTGAGTCAACCAGCAACGGTGAGGTGCGACATTTCTATGCCGACGGACAGAACCTGTCGCTGGTTGATGTAACCAAGAATCTGTATGCGACCGTGCCGATGCACACATCCATCGATGGTCTTGTGGCGGAGCTGGATCAAAAATACGGATTCACGCCGGCGCTGGCCGAGCTTGCGCTAAGCGACATCTATCAGGACATAAGAGGCAAGGCGCAAAGTGTCGCTTACCTGGGCGAGGGAACTGATTCAGGAGGCAGCGCCTGTCATCGTCTCGCTTTGCCAGGCAAGATAATGGATGCCGAATTATGGGTAGGAGTGAGCGATCAACTTCCAAAAAGGTTGATTACCACGCTGAAGAATCGCCCTGGCAAACCGCAAATCAAACTGGACTTCTCCAACTGGAACCTAGCCGCGAAGACAACCGATAACAACTTTGCCTTCGTACCGTCCAAAGGAGCAGTAAAGGTTCCGATGATTGCTACCGCTGAAATGGAAGCGGCGCAGAAAACAAACAACGTAACGCAAAACTAACTTTACCCTTATTATGAAATCCTTCTTACTACATCAATTATCACGGAACTCGTTCCGTAAGAACGTCACTATTCTCTTCGCTGCCACGGCTCTCCTTCTGGCGAGCAATGAAGCATTCGGCTGGGTGGCTGCGGGTGGCGGAGGGCGCGGCTTTGCCGTAGCCGGTCGAGGCTATGGATGCGCTGGCGTCGGTCGCTACGGTGCTGTCGGCTTTCGGGGCGGACTCCCGGCAGGCTACTACGGCGCTATCCCAGGGGCCTATCGCGCGGTTGTCTACGGCGGTTACAATTGTTACTATTCCGGCGGCGTTTACTATCGCCCCGCCTTTTATCAAGGCAACACCGTCTATATCGTGGTGCGCTGATTCACACCTGATGATCGAGTTCCACGATAACGATCGATGGCAGCAGATCCCAGCACCGCCCGCGCAGTTCGGCGGTGTGATTAAGGAAAGCGCTTTGGAGCCTTTCTCGCCGTCGCGGGTTGTGCCACCAAAGCCGCGTCCAACTATGAAACCAAAGTCCAATATGCTGAATGGGTAGACACGCCCGATCAGTTCGTGTGAAGATGATGGACTGTTCGGTTTTGGGGACATTGGTCATCAATCATGAGCCGATTGAATTGATCGACGTTCGGTCAAAGAATGAATTTGGTGCGATGCACATCCCGGGTGCAGAATCGCTCCCCTTTGGCGAACTGGCGGCGCCAGGGATCTTTCGAAGACTGCGTCCGACGAGACAGCGCGTTTATGTTATTGCTGCCGACGGTCGCGCGCGGGCCAGCCGTGCGACCGGCAAATTGCGATCAGCCGGTTGTGTGAACGCCGTTCCGGTGGATAGCGGAATGAAGGATTGGGTTGCGCCAGTGCGCCAGAAGAGGATTGCTGCCAACGTTCGGGCTTATCGCGCGCGCGTGGCCTTGTCTGTGATGGCAGCGGCCGCGGCGGCGGCGTTGCATGACCTTAAGCTTGCTGCTCTCTTTCTCGCCATTGCAGGAGTTTTGCTCCTCAAAGTGAAGTTTTCCCAGCGCAGACGAATGCGGCAAAGCGCCGGGCTCGGACCTAAACACGTTATGAAAGATTTCGGCAGGCCTAACACGCCAGCTTCACAGAAGGAGACGCCCCGTGATGATCAGAACGCGCGCACCACTTGGCGACGCCTTGCCGTTCTGGTTCGCGATGATGAACCCCTTGATTGGCCTGGCGGCCGGCCTCTGCCTTGCGTGGCTGTTCACCCGGTTGTAAATGCTGTTT
>QHRO01000146.1 GCA_003220155.1 Verrucomicrobiota bacterium | reverse complement strand
TGCTGGTTCCCTTTCAATTGCTCGCCGAAGGAAAGGAACGTCCCATGGAACACCCGACTTGTTATCGCACCATACAGATAGATGGGCTCTCCATCTTTTATAGAGAGGCCGGTCCAAAAGACGCGCCGACGCTTCTCCTGTTGCACGGACTCCCGTCTTCATCGCGAATGTTCGAGCCTCTCTTCGCCCGGCTCTCCGCTCGCTATCGTCTTGTCGCGCCCGATTATCCGGGCTTTGGACACAGCGATTGGCCGGACCCGAAAAGATTCGCGTATACGTTCGATCATATTGCCGAGATCATGAATCACTTCACCGAAGCGCTCGGACTCTCGCGCTACACGCTCTACATGCAGGACTACGGCGGCCCCGTTGGTTTTCGCATGGCCCTGGCTCATCCGGATCGGATCGAGGCTCTCATCGTGCAGGACGCGGTGGCGCACAACGAGGGCCTGGGGGCGAATTGGAAAACGCGACGTGAGTTTTGGAAAGATCGTGCGACCAACGAAAATGCGCTTCGGACAAATCTCCTGTCGTTACAAACGACGCGAACGCGTCATGTCGGGAACGATCCAAACGTCGAACATTACGACCCGGACTTGTGGACGGATGAATTTGCTTTTCTGAATCAGGCCGATCAGGCGCAGATTCAAAGCGATTTGTTCTACGATTATCGAACAAATGTGGACGCCTACCCCAAATGGCAGGCGTGGATGCGCGAAAAACAGCCGCGGCTACTTGTGATCTGGGGTAAGTATGACCTCTCGTTCGACCTCGGCGAACCGGAACGCTACCATAAGGACGTGCCAAAAGCCGAAGTCCACGTCCTCAATGCTGGCCATTTCGCGCTCGATACGGCGGCAGATGAGATCGCCGCATTGGTCGGGGACTTTGTGAAGTAGCGGAAACAGAAACGCGGACGCGACGTAGCGGTGAGTGAGTAGGCCTCGAGCGAAGACAAAGGCTAAAGTAGAATTGAGTATCGAAGCTTGCGCGGGTCTAGCCCGCCGTCGCGGTGGAGCGATTCCCAATGTCAGCGTGCAATGAGGAGACCGCCTCTCTCTCGTCGCGGACATTGTTTCCAATGAAGTCTTTCGAAAAGAGCATCGAGAAGGCGTGCAGGCTGCGTGCTCGGAATGCGCCGGCACAACTGAGCAGATAAAATCGCCACATCCGCCGGAAACGTTCGCCGTAACGTTCAGCAAAACGCGGCCAGGCGCGGCGGAAGTTTTCTTCCCACGCGAGCAGCGTTTGGTCATAGTTCGGCCCGATGTTCTTGACATCGTCCAGGATGAAAACACTTTCCGCGGCGCGCATCAGCTGAGCCGCCGATGGAAGAATAGAGTTTGGAAAAATGTAGCGCGTGATCCAGGGATCGGGGGCGAGTCGAGAAGAGTTGCCGCAGATTCCCTGGCAGAGAAACAATCCGTCATCGCCTAACAAACGAGCGGTTGCACGAAAATACGTGCGATAGTTTTTTGGGCCGACGTGTTCAACCATGCCGACGCTCACCACCCGATCGAATCGGCCGGTGACATCGCGGTAATCGCGCAATTGAATTTCAACATCCAATCCGCGGCACCAGGGTTGCGCGTACTCGAATTGTTCGCGTGAAATTGTGATGCCGACCACCTGACAGCCGTAATGACGTGCGGCGTAGCGGGCTAGCCCACCCCAGCCACAGCCGATGTCGAGCAAGCGCAGGCCATGGCGCAGACGCAGCCTCTCGCAAATCCACTCTAGTTTCCGCAATTGTGCAGCCGCCAGGTCGTCGCCCTCAGCGAAAAGCGCACAGGAATATTGCATATTTGGATCGAGCATCGCTTCGAAGAAATCGTTGCTTAGATCGTAATGGACGCGACCGACTATTCTGGAGCGATGCCGAGTTTGCTGGTTGCTGACAAGGGCAGTAAGGAGCGCCCAGAGATTCGGGAGGCGAAACGCGAAACGCTGATCGAGTCGCGCGCGAATGGCGCGGTAACACATTTCATCGAGCGCGATGCAGTCCCACCAATCTTCCATATAAGACTCTCCAAAACCGAGCGCGCCTGAAGCGAGGACGCGACTAAAAAAGCGGGCATCATGTACCTGTATGTCCCACGGCCGAGTGCCGTTGATCTGAATGTCCGCGACCGCGAGAAGATTGGTCACTATTTTCTGGGCTCTGGACATGACGATTTCGGCCGTTCGCACTTTGGCTCTACGTCTATTGAAGAACCTGCCCGCGGTCGCGGCAAGTTTCAGCAAACACTCTTCCGCTGCAATAAGAGCTAACCTCCTAGAAAACTAGAAGGTATAATCTTTCGGAGAAAAGGCTGAACGGGGGAAGTGCTGAAAAGGGAAAATGACGAAGCCGCGTAAAGACGGAGCCTTCCATTCGGTTTAGTGTGGCTTTTGTACGCGGCGAAGCACTAACGGTCCGAGCGGGACTGGCGTTGAATGACCGGTGACGAGTGACCATAGTTATGAAGCAGAGGCACGTTTTGTATGAGATCTGACATAGTTCCCGGAGCTGTCTTCCCTGATTACGAGCTTTCCGACCACACCGCGAAACGCCGAAAGCTCTCCGAATTGCAAGGACAAGATCCAATGGTTCTGGTCCTCAGTCGCGGAAGTTTCTGCCCTAAAGACCGCCGGCAACATGAAGGACTTGTTCAACTCCATCGCGAGCTCGAGGTTGGCTATTGCCGGCTAGTCACGATCAGCACCGACAATATCACTGAGACGAACGAATATCGCAGCGGTGTCGGTGCCCACTGGCCTTTCCTCTCCGACCCAGCGCGTAAAGTCCAAAAGGATCTCGACATCGCCGAGTACACTGATCCGATCCACAATCCGATGATTCCCCACACGATCGTGCTCGAGCCTGGCCTTACTATATATAAGGTCTACATGGGCTACTGGTTCTTTGGTCGGCCCACCGTGGAAGATCTCCGCCAGGACTTGCGCGTCGTAATCAAAAAATGTCGGACGGACTGGGACATTACAACGCCCGAACTCAAAGCGGCGTGGCAACAAGGCAAAAAGAAACTGTTTTATCCGTACGGCAAAACCTACGCCCAGACTCTTGGTGAACCAGATTCGTCCTAGCCCCACTGGGGAACTCAGAGTTTCTCTTCTCTCTCAACCCAAATAAAAGCAAAGGAACATCAATCATGGACATGAAACTAGAAGTCTTAGTCATACCTGCTTCCGACGTCGATCGTGCCAAAGCATTTTACGAGAAACTGGGGTTCCGATTAGATATCGACTACGTCGCGAATGAAAACTTCCGGGTTATCCAGTTCACTCCTCCCAATTCGGAGGCGTCGATCATCTTCGGCAAGGGCGTCACTTCCGCCAAGATCGCCCGCGGCGTCGAGGTGAGCGAGGTCTTCCACTACGCCGGCGGCCCCTTCAACAATGCCGTGAAGAATTCACGCGTCGGCGGGCGCGACCCGCAAGGTCGTTCTTATTTTTCGTTCGCCTCGTTCCAGGACCCCGATGGTAACGGTTGGCTGCTGCAGGAGATCAAGGAGCGGCTTCCCGGCCGCGAGTGGAAGGAGAGGCGAGGACAAGCCATGGATGTTGCAACCCTTGCAGAGCTCCTCCGCGAGACGGAAGAGCACCACGGCCACTATGAGAAGACGCACGCCAAGCATCATTGGTGGGACTGGTACGCGCCTTATCTGAGCGCGCGTCAGAGCGGCAGCAGTCCGACGGAGGCCGCCGCCGTCGCCGACCGCTACATGGAGGAGGTAAAGCACGTTGCCGTCTCATCCACTTGAACAGATGCACGCCGCCCTCGAAGGTGCGCGTTTGCGCCTGCGCCCGATCCTCATGACTTCATCCCTTCTTCGATGTGGCGGGTGTTTTCTCAGTTAGCCCAGTTCACCGACGTCGCGCTTCTCCTTTTGCGTCTCATGGTTGGGATTGTGTTTATCACCAGTGGCTGGAACCACGTCAAAGATCCCGAGGCGCGGAGCAAAGACATTGAGGCCGGAAAAGGTTTTACGATTTTTCTGGGCGCGGCTGAGCTTGCCGGAGGGCTCGGAGTGATCCTTGGCGTCCTCGCTCAACTCGCTGCCATCGGTTTGATCTTGCTCATGCTCGGCGCAATTCAGAAAAAGGTTTTCGTTTGGCGCACCGGCTTCTGGGGCAAATCGGGAACAAATGGATGGAGTTATGACACGATGCTTGTCGTTATGAATTTAGTGATCGTCACGACCGGCGGCGGGAACCTCTCTCTAATGAAGTGATAAACTCGCCTAGGACGTTTACCGAGCGGGTGTGGAGCGAGGCACAAGCGCTCTTGCGCGAGACCGCTATTGATCGGCGTTAGCTTGCTTAGTCAGAGTCAGACTTGGTGCCCGGGTTTCTCGAGTGAACGTTCCGGCAGGAAATACATCATTGCCGGCAACGCGATCATGACCAGGGCGAGTGGCGTGTAGATGAACGCGGCGACGATAGCTGCGATGTAGATGAGAATGGCGATAAGATTTTTGCGCGCCATTTTTTTGTTCAACCGCTTGAACTCGGGTTCGCGATGATGGCGGGCGATCGATGCGCGCAAGAGGTAAAAAGAAATGGCGCCTGCCACCGAGACGGCGGCATAAAGCGCTACCGGAAATGGGAGCGCATGATTGTCGCCGAGATAAACCGTGACCCAGGGGATGAGCGAGATCCAAAAAAGCAGATTCATGTTTGCCCAAAGAAAGACCGAATCGACCCGGGTCACGAGGTGAATGAGATGATGATGATTGACCCAGTAAATCGCGAGGATGACGAAGCTCAGGACATAGGCAAAAAAGGTCGGCCACATTTTCGCCAGGGAAGCTGGCGTCGGATCGTGCGGGGCCTTCAACTCCAAAACCATGATGGTAATGAGAATGGCGATAACGCCATCGCTGAATGCTTCGATCCGGTTGGTTTTCATGGGAGGGAAAATGTAGCACGCGCGGAGGAATGACGGCCGCAGCGCGACGGCCGACCTTTCATCTCGCCGTCGATGAAGCTCGCGCTGCGGTCGATCCTGCTTGGTTGGTTAATGACCACCTTTGTCATGTCGAGTGCAGTCGAGACATCTCTAATTATTTGCCCTGGTAAGAGTACGACTTCGGTCGGAATGACAAATAAGTGCTGAAGAAACAGGAGCGCAATTGGTAAGGTGCCGCCTGCGTGCTGCGGTTACTCTTATGAAGGACGCTGATCGGAGCTCGTGCGATCAAGCGCGTTTGCCAGCACTTCGTCCACGGTTTCAACCGGCACAAATTTCAGTTTCTGCTTCGCTTCTTCAGGAATCTCCACCAGGTCCTTCTCATTCAGCTTTGGAATCAAGACTGTGGAAATACCGGCGCGCATCGCCGCAAGACTCTTCTCTTTTAATCCGCCAATCGGCAAAACCAATCCGCGCAAAGTGATCTCACCGGTCATTGCGACATCTGAACGCACTGGCGTGTTGCTGAACAGCGACGCTAACGCAGTAAACATCGCCACACCCGCCGAGGGTCCGTCCTTAGGCACCGCACCGGCGGGCACGTGGACGTGGATGTCGAATTTTCGAAAGTCCTCCGGGTTCACGCCGATCGAGCCGTCGCGGCTACGGACAAGACTCAACGCTGCCTGAGCAGATTCCTT
>QHRO01000145.1 GCA_003220155.1 Verrucomicrobiota bacterium | reverse complement strand
CACCCGGCACATTCCCATTCTCATGCTCACGGCGAAGGCGGAGGAAATCGATCGCATTGTCGGTCTCGAGCTGGGGGCGGATGACTATGTTTCAAAACCTTTCTCCCCGCGTGAAGTGGTGCTGCGTGCTCAGGCGATTCTCCGCCGCGGCGAGATTCCGGCCGAAACGCAATCGTTTGTTGCCGGCCCGATTCGGATCGATGGCTTGCGCCATCATGTTTCCGTCAATGGTAAAGTAGTTCATCTCACCAGCCTCGAGTACAAATTGCTGCGTACCCTGGTGCAACGGCGCGGTCGGGTGCAGGAGCGGGACCGCCTGCTCAGCGATGTCTGGGGTTACGAAAGCGTGATCGATACCCGCACCGTCGATACCCACGTCCGCCGGTTGCGCGAGAAACTGGGCAAGGCTGGCGACGCTATCGAAACTGTCCGCGGTTTTGGCTATCGTTTGCGCGAAAGTTAATCGCGCATGCATTGGTGGATTGTTGCAATCGCACTTCTTCTTGTCGTCGCTGCTGTCTTTTTTCTGCAGCGCCTTTACCTGCGTCCCTGGCAGGAGCTTGAGCATCTCCTAACGAGAATTGGGCGGGGCGAACAGCCCCCCACCTTTCTTCTTAGCGGCCGCCCGCGCGCCCGCCGGGTGGGCCTGGCTTTGGAGCAATTGTTGGCTCGCCAGCGCGCGCTCGACCGTCAGGTTTCGAAAGACGCAGCCGAAATGCGTGCGGTCTTTGCCGCGCTCACCGACGGTTTGCTGGTGGTTGACTCCACCCAGCACATTCTGATTTGCAATCCCGCTTTCGAGAAATTGTACGGCCAATCTCCCATCGCGCCCGGAACGCCCTTACTCGACATCATTCGCGACAGCGACGTGATCGAGCCAATTCGGGCCACCCTCGATCAGGCCAAGGCGCGGGTTGCAGAGGTGAGCACGCCCGATCGCAAAAAGCAGCTTCAGGTCACCGTCGTTCCGATCACGGGTCAAGATGGGGGAGCGAGCGGCGTAGTTGCCCTCTTTCACGACATCTCACGGCTGAAACAAGCAGACGAAATCCGGCGCGATTTCGTTGCCAATGTCTCTCACGAACTGCGGACGCCGCTTTCGATTTTTCACGGTAACCTCGAAACCTTGCTGGAAGCGGCCGATCTCGATGAAAAGGAGACGCGCCACATTTACGAAGTAATGAAGCGCCATTCCGATCGACTCAATCTGCTGGTTAATGATTTGCTCAGCCTTGCCCGGTTGGAATCGAAAGAGGCGAATTTACAGCTCGCTGAAATCAGGCTGCCGGATTTTCTGGAAGAGGTGACACGCGATTGGAAGAAACGTTTGGCTGGAAAAAATCTTCGGCTGGAATTGGAAGTCCCCGAGGACTTTCCCATGGTGCACGCCGATGAACGGCGACTCGAAGAAGTCGTGCACAATTTGCTCGATAACGCGGTAAAATATTCGCATCACAATGGTCGTATCCTGATCCACGCCCGTGCGCCTGATCAGGAGATCGTGCTCTCGGTCTCCGACGAAGGAGTTGGCATTGCGGCCGGTGATTTGCCCCGCATTTTCGAGCGCTTTTATCGCGCCGATCGAGCCCGCAGTCGGGAACTTGGAGGCACTGGCCTCGGTTTATCCATCGTAAAGCATATTGCACAACTGCATGGCGGCCGGGTTGAAGCCGAAAGCACTCTCGGCCAGGGAACGACGATTCGCGTCATTCTCCCAAACCTCCCAGCAAAATAAGCTCCGGCTCCTTTTGTCCGTGGTCCGTAATCAGGTAGGTCCTTGCTCACTGCGTTTTCCACCGTTGTCCGGTGGTCCGTTGTTCTTTTCAACATACGCGCCTTCTACGTGGCCAATCCTCGGATTGTCCAGGCGGTGTCTGGACAATTGCAACCCCCTGAGAAAATCCAGACGGCGTCTGGAAAATCGCCTAGTCCGCAATCGATTCTCTCGACACCGTCGATAGAATTGGCGGGCCGCGTTTGGATTCCTTTCCGCGGGCGGACCCGGGGTCACGTCTTTAAAAAAGCTGACTCCTCCCCGGCTCAGACCACTTTCCCAGCGTTCCTTATCTCTTTTTACGATACGACGGTGACTTCTCGCGAACGACAGTGCGCCGATGCGAATTTGCTTTCGCCGGATACCCAAACTTTGCTTTAGCGACTGATCGCTCGGCCTGCGGCTTGACCAAACGTGCTTTTTTAGCATCGAAATAATCCAGCACGTCTTCGCCTCGATCGAACTTCTCTTCAAGATTCTTCGCCGTTGTCGCCTCAGCGCGCGATTTTTTCATACGTTTCGATCTCCGTCGCAGTAGATTTCCTGACACTAATAATCCGAATTATCCCTCCGCGATAGGTGATAATCGCTGACCAATGTTGGGTGCCGATCCTCCCGATAATCATGTAACGCTTTTCCAAGGCATCTTTGGCACCGAGCAGAACGTGTTTTGATTTCCAGAGGGCCTGAGCTTCAACAAAGTCGATTCCGTGTTTCGCCTTGTTGCTGTCGCTCTTGCGGGTATCAAATTCGAAATACACCGGAGGCTTGGTAACGCATTTTTCGCGTTGAAGCGATCATTTGTGCCTCGCGCACTGTGACGCCCGGTTCGCTGCCTCCTCACGAATTTTGTAACCTAAACGTAACACTTCGGCATTTGCCGCCACCGTTGCCAAGGCGGCATGATTAGAGGATGGCTGAAGTTGTCGCCGCGCCTCCCATAATTGCCCCGCTGGCCGTTCGCCGCTGGCGCGCCGACGATTTTATTAAGGCCTTTTTTGGAAGCAACGCGCTCATCGCCATTGTTGTTCTCGGGCTCATCACTATCTTTCTTTTCCGCGAAGGTTTCGGGTTTTTCGGACAGAATCTGCGCAACATCCGGTTGTATCGCCGCGCCGGCCTCGAATACGTCGATATCATGCGTGACGCGGCCAATGCCCACGCTGCCCTTTCCCGCGGATTGAACCTGACCCGGAAAAGCGTGGAAACCACGGAATCAGCCGAGGCCCTGGCGCGATTCGATCAATTTTCTGCCGCCTTCAGTGATTCGGCTGATGATTTGAACGGCCTCGTTTCCGATGCCGGAGAAAAAGCGGTGGCTTTACGTGACGCGCTCGCGCTCCAAGCGGGCGACGTTGATCGCAGTGGTGAAAATGAGGAGCGCGCCAGCGCTGCCCCAGTTGATGAAGCAGCAACCATCTCAGCCTTGCGCGCGAACACGGCAACCT
>QHRO01000144.1 GCA_003220155.1 Verrucomicrobiota bacterium | reverse complement strand
AGCGTTGAGCAAATGTTTTGGGTCATGCAACACGTTCCACAATGTCCTTTAGAACAGTCTCAAGCTCGACCTTGCCCTTGACGGAGTCGCCCTCAAAGTCAATCCAGCCTTCATTGAAGCCATCGAGCATCCGGACGCGTGGTGCCGGGTTCTTCATGCCCTGCGACTTGAATAGATCCTCCCAGGATTCACGAGGGACAGCTTCGATGCGGACTGGACGGCCAAGAATTCTGGAGAATGCCGCCGCGATATCGTTCGGGCTCACGCGGCGTGGCCCTTCCAATTCGAAGGTCCGTCGGCCGGTCCATGTTTCCTGGAGCAACTCAGCCACCGTCCGCCCGACGTCCGCAGTGGCAACCATCGGGAATGGCTTGTCGAGCGGCTGCAGAAAACTCGAAATCACGCCAGTGTTGCGAGCCAAAGCTACATCCCAGGCGGCGTTCTCCATAAACCAACCCGGGCGCAGAAAGGTAATGGGTATCCCCAGGCCGCCAAGTGCCTGCTCCATCAGACGGAGTTGGGTGAGCAGATTGGGGCGGGTTGCCTGCGCGCCGATTGTCGAGATGCACACGACCTTGGACGGGTGTGTTGCCTCAAGGGCGGACCGCACGGCATTGGCCGTAGCCCGCGCCTCTGGGAAACCAGGCTCTGGATCGAAGATCGGCGGAGGGAGTACGAAGATGCCTTCGGCTCCCTCGAACGCGGCTGCGAGAGCTGCCGCGTCATTCATCTCCGCCAGTGCCAACTCACAGCCACGTTCTAGCCATGGCGCACCTTTGCCGGCATCTCGCACGACGGCGCGGACCGGCTCTTTAGCGGTCAGAAGCGTGCGAGCAACAATACCTCCAACGCGGCCGGTAATTCCAGTAATGGCAAACATGACGGTTTTCCTCGATCTTTCGTCGCTACTAACATCCAACAGAAATTCGCCGTATTTTGATCTTCATTCGTTTGTTCTTTCGTCCCCACCTTATCGGAAACGTTAGCCGTCAGTCACTGCGCGTTCGTAGGATTCTGTGTCACTGCTTAAGCCATGATGCTCGCTCCCTCTTTCGAGATAGCGTGGAAGTTTATCTTGCGCTCGAGATTTCTGCCTAACGAGTTCTTGACGACGGCGATTTCAAATGGCGCTGCGACCCCCATCGACCGCGAGTTTTGCGCCGTGAATAAAACTGGCACGATCCGTGGCCAAAAATACGATAGCTTCCGCGATCTCATCTGGTGTAGCCGGGCGGCCGGCCGGCGCCTCGCGTAGGTCCGGGGCTTACTGCATTAACCCGGACGCCGCTCGGGCCATATTCGGCCGCCCACACCTTAGTTAGCAGATTAATGGCGGCCTTGCTCGAGCCATAAAGGCTCATGCCGGGCGCGCCGTAATCGGCGACCATCGTCGATAAATTGACGACTGCCCCTTTCCCTTTCTTCGCCATCAACGGTGCAAGTTCCGCGACGAGGAAGTAGGGCGCCTTGACGTTGAGCGCATACGCGTGCTCGAACATTTCTTCGGTCATTTCATGCGTCGGGCCGAATGGATAGATCCCGGCATTGTTGATTAAAATATCAACAAGGCCGCCTCCGAGCTCGACGGCTCGTCTGGCCACTTCGCGCGCGCTCGACGCGTCCTGAAGATCAGACGAAATGAAATCCGCTTTGCCTCCTGCGGCGCGGATTTCCGCAACCGTCTTCTGGCCGCGTTCAGCATTGCGGCCTACGACGATGACGTGGATTCCAAGGGCGGCCAGCTTATTGGCTACCGCGCGTCCGATGCCGCTGGTGCCGCCTGTGATCAATGCTGTCGATGAATTCGTACTCATTTATAATCTTTCGTCCGTTTGAAATGGTTGCATCGAAAAGAAGCAGTGGAAACGCTCTCTTTTCAATCACACATGATCTTCGACCTAATGTAGAAGACGCGCTGGAAATAAACGCGAACACTTGTTTTGACTCGTGTGTTACTTTCCAGCGACGCATCATGCATACGACCGAAGAAGCTGACGAGCGATTTTACCGCGATACCGAGAATATTGCGTTTCCCGCGCTCAGCGACGAACAGCTGGCAACGTTGGAGTCGTTAGGCACGCGTCACAAAGTTAATCGTGGCGAGATTGTCTACAAAGCTGGTCAGCGCGACGTGCCTTTCCATCTCGTCTTGAGCGGAGAGCTCGAAGTTTTTGAATCACGCGATGGTCAGGAACAAATCCTCGGCACGCCCGGGCCGCGGGATTTTGTTGGGGACATCTCGATGCTCACGGGGACAGCTGTTATTGCGACCGTGCGCGGCAAAGCCGAGGAATCGGAGATCGCGCAAATTCCAGCGGCACGCTTCCGTCGTGCGTTAGCGGAAATTCCAAGCGTGAGCGAAACGATAGTGAGCGCGCTGATCATGCGACGCAAACGTCTGCAGCGCGATCGCGAATTTACCGGCTTGCGCATCCTTGCCGATCGTGATTCGCGCGAAGGACATCAACTCGACGATTTTCTCGATAAGAACCATTATCCACACCGAGTCATCGACGCAGCGAGCGAGCAGGGGCAAACACTCGCGCAACGAATGAATCTTGCATCACGTGATCTGCCGGCATTGATCACTCCGAGTGGAATGCCGTTGCGGCACCCGTCGTTGCGCGAAGTCGCGCGGGTAGCCGGTCTGCTTCGGCCATTGGCTTCGGAAAACGAAGACGAAATCTTGTCCGATCTCGCGATCGTTGGTGCCGGGCCGGCTGGTCTTGCCGCAGCCGTGTATGCAGCTTCCGAAGGGCTCAACACGGTCGTGCTGGAAAGCTACGCGACCGGTGGTCAGGCCGGAGCCTCATCGCTCATAGAGAACTTCTTCGGTTTCCCCACCGGCATCAGCGGCGGCGATCTAACATATCGCGCGCAACTGCAGGCATTTCGTTTCGGCGCCAAATTCACCACGCCTTCACAGGCGTTATCACTCGGCTACACACCTGAGGCGGAGCATCCGCATTTCCTGCATATCGAAGGTTGCAATGCTGTCTTGCGCGCGAAGGCAGTGATTATCGCAACGGGCGCAGATTATCGACGACTCGATGCGGAAGGGCGCGAACAGTTTGAGGGCTCGGGTGTTTATTACGCAGCAACACCGCTCGAAGCTCAGCTTTGTAGCGGATCAACTGCTATCGTCGCCGGCGCGGGTAACTCCGCCGGTCAGGCAGCGATGTTCGTTTCCGACGGTGCTCAGAAGGTACTACTCATCGTGCGCGGTGATAGCCTAACGAAGAGTATGTCGAGCTATCTTTCGCGTCGTATCGAGACAAAGGAGAATATTGAAGTTCTTTACCAAACCGAAATCAGGCGAATGAGTGGCCGCAGGAAATTGGAATCGATCGAACTCGAGAACACGGGCACGGGTGCGCGACGTACAGTGGAAACACCGGCCCTATTTTCGATGATCGGCGCGTTACCGTGCACCGGCTGGCTCCCCGCCGAGATCGAGCGCGACGACAAAGGCTTCATCCTCACCGGCGCAAGAGTGGCGCAATCCTCAGCCTGGCAGAGAATGAATCGCGCGCCGGGCCCGATGGAAACGAGCCGACCGGGGGTGTTCGCCGCGGGCGACGTGCGCTCCGGTTCGGTCAAGCGATGCGCGGCTGCGGTTGGCGAAGGCGGCATGGCGGTTGCAAATGTCCACCGCGCTCTCGCGTCGTACAGAACTCGTTAGGACCTAACGGGTGGTAAGTTTTCGTAATACAGAAACTCTCGGAGCCTACGGGTCCGGTACGTTTTTGTCATTTGAAGCTAAATTGCGCCAGAAACGGCACCCGGAAACGGTGATTTCTCTTGGGACAAGCCCCCACTTGACGCCTTTTTGACACCGACACCCCCTGCCAACGCAGTGATGAGATTCGCGTCCATGATGCTAATCAGAGGGCGAGTTCCGCCGTTAACGGTGGAGCGGATTGGGTCGGTGCGGGCACGGAAGTTTTGCTGCGGCGTTCTTTGAACCACATGATGACGACGTAAGAGACGGTCTAAGAAAGAGACCGAAGTGGTCTCATCCGCTTTTTCCAGGTGTTTTCAGTTTACCTCGCGGTCTAGACCGGATTCCGATTATTGGATAATAAGCAAGGATGGAAGAATTGAGGAATTTGCCAAGCACAGCCAGCGCTTCTCGAAACCGCTGGCCGGCGCAGGGATGGATAGGACTGTCGCTCATTGCTATATGTTGGCCGTTGAACTGGACGATGAAAGGGGTCACGGCGTATCTCTTTTTTCCCTTATGGCTCGGATACATACTGGTGGTAGATGCGCTGGTGGCGGCGCGGCGAGGGAGTTCGATGTGGACACGGTCGCGGAAAGAGTTCGTTCTGCTGTTTGTGGCTTCTTCGCCGGTTTGGTGGATGTTTGAAGTGATCAACCGCCGCACGACGAACTGGGAGTACCTGGGAAGTAACCATTTCACAACATTCGAGTATTACCTGCTTTGCACGATTTCGTTTTCGACGGTGATGCCGGCGGTGTTTGAGACGGCAGAGTTGGTCGGCACCTTTAAGTGGGTGGAGCGATTCACTTTTGGACCTCGGGTCCGGGAGACTGCAGCATTGGAACCGGGCTTCTTTCTAGCAGGCGCAGGTATGCTGCTGCTGACGCTGGTCTGGCCGAAATATTTTTACCCGTTTGTTTGGATGTCGCTGGTGTTGATTTTGGAACCGCTCAATTTCTGGCTGGGAAGAGAGCATTTCATGGAGTACTTGGAACGGGGGGATTGGCGGCCGATCGTATCGCTGTCGGTCGGGGCGTTGATTTGCGGCTTTTTCTGGGAGATGTGGAATTATTATTCGTGGCCGAAGTGGATTTATCACACGCCGGGGGCGCAGTTTCTGGAGGTATTCGAGATGCCGCTGCTTGGTTATGGCGGGTACGTGCCGTTTGCGCTGGAATTGTTTGTATTGAGAAATCTGTTGTGGCGAGGGGCGCCCAGAGTTGAAGAATCGTGGGGACGTTGATGCGTTAATACATTGAGATACGCTGGTGATTTACCCCTGAGCAAACACGAGTAGCTCGCGTCGGTTACTCTTCCCGTTTCCAAGTCGTTGGGTTGGAGTGTGTCTTTTGATGAGTCCCGTTGAAGCCAACGTTTGCCATCATCAAACGCTCCTTCGCGGCTGCGGCCAAGGCGCCAACATTACTTTCATCGTTGTGATCCGACTTAGCCGCTTACGTGGCTGGTGTCGTCCCACAGCGAGATCACTGGTTGGGATAATTCGTTTTCATAGCCGAGCGCACTCAGGCTTGCCGTCTTCAACATGAAGAGTCTTCCGTTAACGGGTTCGAGTCCGAGCCAGCGCGCCGCAAGCACTCGCAAAAAATGCCCGCTGGAGAAAATCAGCACATCGCCTCTGACCGCACGCACGCGACCCACCACGCGATCAGCTCGTGCGCCAATCTGATCCGGTGATTCTCCGCCGGGACAGCCGTCGCGGAACAATTTCCATTCTGGGCGCTTGTCATGAATCTCCGCGGTTCGAAGTCCTTCATAATCGCCGTAGTCCCATTCGACCAGATCGCGATCGACTTCGGCGGCGGCCGCGAAGCCAGCCAATTCACAAGTGCGAGTGGCGCGTTGCAATGGACTAGTGAAGACCTTCGCGAAAGCCAATCCGGCCAGCCGCGGTCCAAGGTTACGCGCGTTGCGCTCGCCTCGCTCGGTCAACGGCAGGTCAGTAAGACCAGTATGCTGGCCGCTAAGGCTCCATGCGGTCTCGCCGTGTCGCGCAAGGTAAAGCGTAGGAAAAATTTTAGTCATCGGTTGAAACCCGCATGACACGCCAACACTCCTTGGCGATCGCCCAATCTTCCTGCGCTCGAATTATCAGAACGCGCACCCTGGAGTCGGGCGCAGCAATATCTCGGTCGGAAATGTGCTGTCTATTGGCGGCGTCATCAATTTTGAGACCAAGGAAGGTCAGCTGTTTGCAAGCTGCCTCGCGCACTTCGGCGGAGTTCTCCCCGACTCCTCCAGAGAATATTAGCGCGTCGATCCCGCCTAACACCGCAACCATGGCACCTATCCCCGCCTGCAGACGATGGACGTAGATATCGAATGCCAACTTCGCTTGTGAATGGCCTCGTTTCATCGCCGCCAGAATATCGCGCATATCTCCCGAAATCCCCGAGATCCCAAGCAGACCGGATTCATTATTTAGAAGATCGTCGATCTCTTGGCTGTCGACGTGGCCCTGGCGCATCAGGTAAGTGAGTATTCCCGGGTCAATCGAACCAGAGCGGGTACCCATCATGAGACCCTCAAGAGGAGTGAACCCCATTGTCGTATCGATGCTATGGCCGTCACGAATTGCCGCCAGAGAGCAACCGTTCCCTAAATGGCAGGTAACTAATTTGAGTGAGTTTAGGTCGCGGCCTAGAAGCCTCGCAGCGCGTGTTGCGCAATATTGATGATTGATCCCGTGAAATCCGTAGCGGCGGATGTCGTGCTTGAACCACTGATAAGGCCCCGGATACACCGCCGCGGCCTGCGGCATCTTGCGATGAAATCCCGTGTCGAAGACCGCAACTTGAGGGACTCGGTCCAAGAGCTTTTCAATGATTTCGATGCCTTCGAGTTCGGCGCGATTGTGGAGCGGAGCGAAAGCAGAAGCCTTGGCGATTCCAGCACGTACTTCGGGAGTAAGCGAAACTGGTTGTTCGTATTTCGGGCCGCCATGCACCACGCGGTGCCCGACGACGTCAATTTCAGTAAGCGACGTCACCGCAGGCCTGTCACCATCCGTCAGAGTGCCAAGTAAATGCTCAACCGCCTCTGCACGCGATGAGACTTTAGCCCGATTTTTTTGCACGACCCCGCGCGCGTTCTTGATTTCGACTTCCGCAACCTCATCCCGCCATTCGATCTTGCCTTGCCAAAGTGAGGTGGGTGGATCGTCAGGAAGAGTCTGGCCAATCTCGTAAAGGGAGCTCTTCTGGCTGCTGGAACCCGAATTGAGTACGAGAACCTTCATTGATCAGTAAGACCATTTCCAGTTTTTCACCTCCGGCAGATCGTCGCCGTGCTCGCGCGTATAATGTTTGTGCTCCGCCAGTTTGTTTCGCAGGAATTCTTGAAAGTGGGCACCAATGCGCTGCAATTTCGGCACCCAATCTGCGGCCGCGCTGGCAAGATGAAAACGATCCAAGCCGTTCATCACAGTCATGTCGAAAGGGGTAGTGGTAGTGCCCTCTTCCTGGTAGCCGTGCACGTGGAAATTGTCGTGACCACGTCGGCGATAGCACAGCCGATGGATGAGCCAGGGATATCCGTGATAGGCGAAGATCACTGGTTTATCGGCGGTGAACATGGAATCAAATTCGGAATCGGGAATTCCATGAGGATGTTGACTGGGAGGCTCCAGGGTCATCAGGTCGACGACGTTAACAACCCGAATCTTGAGATCGGGAAAATGTTGCCGCAGCAAATCAACCGCAGCCAGCGTTTCCAAAGTGGGCACATCACCGGCGCAAGCCATTACCACATCCGGTTCGCTGCCCTCATCTGTGCTGGCCCAAGACCAGATGCCCACGCCAGTCGTGCAGTGAGCAATGGCAGCCTCCATATCGAGCCACTGCAACTCGGGCTGTTTGCCGGCGACAATCACATTCACATAGTGCCGGCTGCGCAAACAATGATCCGCCACAGAAAGCAACGTGTTAGCGTCCGGCGGCAAATACACCCGAACGATGTCGGCTTTCTTGTTCATCACGAAATCAATGAAGCCAGGGTCCTGGTGAGTGAAGCCGTTGTGGTCCTGCCGCCAGACGTGCGAAGTCAGAAGGTAATTCAGCGAGGCGATAGGGCGTCGCCACGGAATATGGCGGGTGGTCTTTAGCCACTTAGCGTGTTGATTGAACATCGAATCCACGATGTGGACGAAGCCCTCATAGCAGGAGAAGAATCCGTGGCGGCCAGTGAGGAGATAACCCTCCAGCCAACCTTGACACATGTGCTCGCTCAGGATTTCCATCACGCGCCCGTTAGGCGACAGGTGCTCGTCGACTGGAAGAATTGGCTCCATCCAGATTTTGTCTGTCGCCTGATAGACTGCGTCGAGACGGTTGGAGGCGGTTTCATCAGGACCGAACACGCGGAAGTTTGCTTGCTCAAGATTGAGCTTCATCACATCGCGTAGAAAAGTGCCCAGAACTCTGGTCGATTCTGCGGTTTCTATCCCGGGTTTAGGAACCGAGACTGCGTATTCGCGGAAGTCCGGCATCAACAGGTCTTTCAATAGCAGTCCGCCGTTGGCATGCGGGTTTGCACCGATGCGGCATTCACCTTTCGGCGCGAGTTCCAAAAGTTCTTCAACGAGCTTGCCCTT
>QHRO01000143.1 GCA_003220155.1 Verrucomicrobiota bacterium | reverse complement strand
TGAAGGACTCTGTTGTCAGAGGGCGCTTGCTGCAGTTTCTCTACCGACACCGCGACGAGGGCGCGATCGCCTTCGGCCACAGCAAAAAGGCGATTCGTCCTCCGGAAGGCATAAGCCGGCGTGACTGGCTCGGCGCCGTGGCGCAACTGGCAGAATACGGGCTGATTGATTGGAAG
Organism: Verrucomicrobiota bacterium; assembly: GCA_003220155.1. Lineage (GTDB taxonomy): Bacteria > Verrucomicrobiota > Verrucomicrobiia > Chthoniobacterales > UBA10450 > AV69. The sequence goes on along the minus strand of QHRO01000143.1, from coordinate 3,318 downwards.
CCCACGGAAGACCGAAGCGGGCGCGGTTTGTTAGAAGGTTTTGCCAGCATCAGCGAGTCTGGAATTAAAGTGATTGAAACCGGCTGCGAACCGCCGATCCGGATCATTTTCGATCGCGACCGCCGAACTACTGCTACCAAGCCGTCACAACCGGTCACGGCGGCGAGGGCGGCCGAGCAGGCGGGCGTGACCGAGGCGATGGAAAAAGTGATCGCGGCAATCGAGCAAGCGCGGGTCTCGGAGCAGGAGAAAAATGAAGCGAGGTCTTTGTTGCGAAGATTGTTGACTGGCCGAGCCGCTGCCAAGGTCCTAGGCGCTGCCGCGCGCTCGTTGCGGGCAAAATATCTCGCCGAATAGCGCGGCTGGGTGTCCGGGCCGGACTGGCAGTGACGAGGGTGGGAGCGAGAGAGCGCGGGCAGTTAGCGAGTTTCAATTAGGTCGCCTCGCCACGGCCAGTCCGTCCCCCGGCGGACACGGCGACTTCGTCCATCGGCGAAGAAGCGAAAGCGGGAAAGACCCGTCGATGTCAGTGTGCACGTGCTGACGCGGGCGTTTCTGCTTCGCCTGCAGCGGGCGGGCCGAAGGAGTAGGAAAACACCGCGAACACTTGCGCCACGGGCGTGTGATCATTGCATCCGATAAGCGGCGATAGATCGAAACGCGCGTTCTTGGTTGGGCGCCAAGCCAGGGTGGGTCCGATCGCAAAGCCTTTTGTTCTGCCCGCGGGCCCAGTTTTCTCGCCGCCACTGCGGTACTGCATTTCAAGTCCAACCTCGAGTTTTTCCTCCGGTAAAAGGACGGGGATTTCAATGCTCTGTGCAAAACCTGCACTGGTGGAGTGTCTCCCGCCAAACTCACGCTCAACAAAGATGTTCATCGCCCATTCGATAAGGTGGGGAAAATCATGCGAGAGCAGCAGGGCAAGCTCGCCTGAGTCTTGGACAGGATTAATAAGGCCGAACCGATACTCCGCCGATACTGCGGGATTGAGAGGGAGCTTATTCCAATTTGCCAGCGCGTAACGCGCTTCGACAGTGAAGGTGCGGTCGCGAGTCCCTCCGGTGAAATGCTCGACCTGATTTTGCAGGCCAATAGTGAATCGCGCAGGCAGCCCCATCTCTATCTCTTGCCGAAACAGGTGCACCGGTGTTCCGTGCCGAAAGAAGTCGCCCTCATATCCGGCCTCCAGTTCAAAGCTGAAAGGCGAAAGCACATACGACTTGGTTAGCGTAGAGATGCGACCATGCGATAGATCAGGTGGAGCGCCGTAGGCGGTCGGCAGCTCTTCCGCTTCGGCCTCTACGACAACCTGTCGATTCTCGATCTCCTGCGCGGTCGCCCTGGTCGCGCGGTCAAACAACAGAATTGTAATCAGGGCCCGGCATACGACGCAAACCTTGGAGGAAGGGAAAGAAAGCAAAGGGAAAAGTAGAAGGCATAAAAGAGAAAGCAAAAAACTGAGAGCTGAGATCAGAGGTCAGGGCTGGGGAAAGGAAGAAGGGCTGGGAAAAGCTGAAAGGTGATCTTCCTTCGCTGAAGCTAATCCGAAAGTTTCGCGAGCGGGCGGCGTGGCAAGCGGATGACGAATGAAGAACTCATGCTCGTGCTCATGCTCGTAATCGTAATCGGTCTGAGAATAAAAGATGAGACGTGATTGGTGAGAAGTGAGAAGTCGGGAAAATGGCGAAGCGCGAATGACGAATGACGAAGGAATGACGAAGCCCGAATGAAGAACTCATGCTCATGCTCATGCTCATGCTCGTAATCGTAAACGGTCTGAGAATAGAAGGTGATCAGTGATTGGTGAACGGTGGAAAGGCAAACAGCATAGAAGCAGCGCGTAATGTGATGATATACGTGACTCACGTATAGGGTCAGAGGTTGGCCGTCTGACAGAGTACCAGCTTTCGTCTCAACAGACGCCAAGTGTCATGCGCAGCCCTGCCTCGTTTGCCGAGCAGAACGTAGCTGGCAACCTCAGAAGCCTAATGAAACAGTCGCTACTCAGTAAGCGATGAACGGATCGGTGAATATTATCCTAATCGGGACACGATCGATGTCCTGCGGCAGCTGTGGCTGGACCGAGGAAGTTTGGTCGACGTAAACGAGGATCGCCGGGGTAGAATTATCTTCGGTGGCTCCAAGGCCGACTCCAAGTACCCCGGGCCGGCTCATCAGATCGTGCCGGTTTTGTTCCAACACCCTTCTCGCATGATCGACTGCCTGTTGTGGAAGATCGAATGATTGCACGCCTGATAGTTCTTGCGCCTGTGCCGAGGCGGTGGTGACGGAGCATGTTCCGCCGACGAAGCTAAGTCCACCCCCTAATTTGCTAAGCACCTCGCCGATCGGATTGCCGATCGTGGTTGAACTACTCCCCGCAAACAGAAGTGCGACCGGCTGGTGGCAGCTATTGTTACTGACGATGAGCGAGCCAGAATCACCGCCCGCGCTAAAACTACTGCTGTTGATGATCACCTGGTTCGTGTAACTGATGACGTACTTTTTGCCCTGCCCGCAGCGAATCTGATACTGCACGTTTACGCTGGTATGGATCGAACCGATTGTTCCCGTTGTTGTTCCGGTGGTCCGGCCACTCTTCTCGACCGCCAGGCCAACCGACGGAGCCTTAACCACGCTGCTGATCGTTCCGATTCCTTGGATAAAGCCGGTTGAATCCATTGTCCCTGGCTTAACCTGAGCAATGGCGCAATCAACGTTGTTACCAAGTTTCACCGCCCTTGTGAAATCGGCCACGATTGTCGCTGGGCGGCAGCCGTTATCGATCAACCCCGGTTGGGAAATATCTTCACCGGGCGTCGCCTGGTCCTGACGAGCCAGAATGTGATTGTTGCTGAGGATGTATTGAGTGGTGCCGGCGTGGAGCAATGAGCCGAGCGTGCCACTGCAACAGAAAGCGCTGCTGATGTCGTTAACATTGCCGCCGGATACGCCGAAATGCATGTTTCTGCTCTGATACGGATTAGCGGCTTGAACAAGTAACGGCGCGCAAAGGATAGCGGCCGTTCCGAGAATCGACGCGAATAAACGAATCTTTGGTTTAAGCATTGGATTCCTCCTGGTTCCGGTAGTTTTACACAAAACACGTAAAAGCGAAAACTGCTTTTTACCTTTTTGGATTCGTGGCGCGAGATGATCCCGACCTCATCGATTGCTTGTGAAAGCGTGGTCAGAGATGACGCTGTTCTAGCTAAGACGGACACAAACGTAAGTGGACAGACGAATGTTCAGGGTCGCGCTCAGGAAGTGAACAGGAGTGAAACTGGAGCCCGTTCGAGTACGATCCAGAAAACGACG